>CAXRAX010000001.1:0-2682 GCA_964229195.1 Chitinophagaceae bacterium
AATCGATTCTCCAGCCGGCCGTAGCGTACATGGCTGAGGTTTTTGAGCCACTCAAAATAGGAGACGGTTACGCCACCGGCGTTCAGGTACATGTCGGGGATAACAATGGTTCCTTTTTTCGCAAGGATCTCATCGGCTTCCGGAGTAAGGGGGCCATTGGCCGCCTCGCCGATCAGCTTTGCTTTTACGCGGGGAGCATTTTCTGCGTCGATCACATTTTCCAATGCCGCGGGGATCAGGATATCGCATTCTTTTTCGAGGGCCTCCGAGCTTTTTGCAAAGTTTTTAGAGCCGGGAAAGTTCAGGATGGATCCGGTTGATTTACGATGTTGAAAAACGGCATCCACATCCAATCCGGCATCGGATTCAATGGCGCCTTCGTATTCGGCCAGGGCCACGATCTTGGCACCGGCTTGTTGGAAGAATTTTGCGGAATGGTAGCCCACATTGCCGAGTCCTTGTACAACGACTCGTTTTCCTTCCAGTCCGGTGGTCAACCCCAGTTTCTGCATGATGTCGGGCATATTACAAACTTCCCGTACGCCGTAGAAAACACCGAGACCGGTCGCTTCCCGGCGTCCGCGCACGCCGCCTTGGGTGATGGGCTTACCGGTAACGCAGCCGGCCGCATCGATCTCGCCCGGGTGCATGGCAGCATAGGTGTCGAGGATCCAGGCCATTTCTCTTTCACCGGTGCCGTAATCCGGAGCCGGTACATCTGTACCCGGACCAATAAAATTCTTCTTGATCAGTTCCGCGGTGTAGCGACGCGTGATCTTTTCCAGTTCGTACGTGGAATATTTTTTCGGATTGATCTTGATACCGCCCTTACCGCCGCCGAAGGGTACGTTCACGATGGCGCATTTGTAGGTCATCAGGGCGGCCAGGGCCATCACTTCATCCTGATTTACCTCGGCGGCAAAACGAATACCGCCTTTGCAGGGAGTTTTATGATGCGAATGTTGAACCCGGTAAGCTTCGATGACTTCGATGGATCCATCGTCGCGTTTGACGGGGAAGCGCATTTGATACACGGCGTTGCATTCCTTTATCTGATTGAGGATTCCTTTATCCCAGGTGGTGAATGCGGCCGCTTTGTCGAAGCTGCGTTCGACGGCGCCAAAAAAGCTGTAGGGTTTGTTCGACATGCGTGAGGTTTTATGGTTGAGCAATCGTTGACAGGCGTGAAGAAATTGGGTTAGGGGCGTTTTTCGAGTCGGGTGATTTTTTTATCCAGCCGGACCAGATAAAGCGTGATCCCCAGCAAGATGGTCAGCATCACGGCGATCACCACATAAATGCGGCCGTCGCTACGGAATTGGTCGGCCATCGTTACGGTCGGTTTGGCGACGGATTGTAACAGGCGGAGGCTGCCGGTGAGGAACTGGTTCATGAGGCAAGTTGTTTTTCTTTGATCGATTCCATGCGGATCCGCAACGTGGCGATCCATACACCGAGGAGGGTCCACCCGATCACGGCCGGATAAAAGACCAGCCGCATGTCTGAACTGATGTCATTTTTCACATCCAGGGCCGGGTTGCCGTCTTGTCCGGGATGCAAACTTTCCAAGACCCTTGGTAAGATCCAGATCGCGGGAAAGAGGATCACGTATGCAAAGATGTTGTACACTGCACTGATGCGGGCACGTCGGTCGATGTCGGGAATGGAATCGCGGAGCACCAGGTAGGCAAAGTAAACCAGCAGGGAGATGGCGGCTCCGATCAACTTGGGGTCGCGGGCGATCGTGCTGAAGGAGTCGGCAAAGGAAACATTTGGGTCGGCCCAGGTGTAGGCTGCCCAGATCGCACCGGTCGCATATCCCAACAACCCAAACAGCATGCCCACACCGGCAAAATGCCGGCTGGCCAGGTCGTGTTTTCGGTCCATTCGGTTGAGATAGAGAATGGCTTGAACCACCGATACGGTGAACAGGATCATCATGCCGAACCACATGCACACATGGAAATAGAGATTACGGATGGTTTCCTGTAGCAGGGGGAGTTTGGGGACGGGTCCCAACAGGCCGGCCGTGAAGGTGTAGGTCAGGAGAACAATTCCGGTGATTTTCCACCAGGAACGATACATATAACGAGGTACTGCGGGCATGAACAGGGTCCGATGAAGGACGATGCTGCAAAAGTAAGGTGTGACCGGAGAACCTATCGTACGTTCGGGTCGTTAAATTTTTACTCCTTCCAGATAAAGGGGAAAAGGATGGTCGCTAGTACGACCACCAGACCATCGAGGGCCATAAGAAGTGCCACCGAAACCCAGTCCATTCCGCTTTCTACACGGAATTGGGTATCGGCGATCTGTTGCAACAAGATCAGCTGCGGCAGGATCAACGGGAATCCCAAAATGGCCAGAATGGCGGCATTTTGCTGCGCCTTGGCCGCAATGGCAGCTAAAAACGTAAAGACCAGGCTTAAGCTGATCCCACCCAACAGCACTATACCCAGGAAGCCCATGGCCTGCTGGTAAGGAGCTCCTAAGAAGAGGCGAAACAAGACCAAGCTGATCACACTCATCGCGGCCATTAGTAAGACATTGAAAAGCAGTTTGGCCAGTACGATGGTGATGGGATGTGCCAGCGTGTAATAGTACAGCCAACGTCCGCGGCTCTCCTGCATAAATCCTTTGGCCACCGCGTTGGTGCAGATAAATAATTGGATGATCCAAAAA
>CAXRAX010000002.1:0-34891 GCA_964229195.1 Chitinophagaceae bacterium
TTCATACAACCTCGCTATTCAATTAGGATCACTCATTTTGCCGGAAAGGAAAAAACCTATCAGGCTTGGTACGGCGTATCGGAGGCCGACCTAATAGCCGGGAACCGAACAGTGAACTACGCCGGGACGGAACGACCGGGCAGTCCCTACGAAAATGAAACCGACAACTACCGACAAAGTCATACACAGCTTTTTTTCAACCGAACCACAGCACGCAAGGCACAGCTATCGATCGCCTTGTTTTACACGCGTGGAAAAGGCTACTATGAGCAGTACAAGGCCGACCAGGATTATGCACGCTACCTGATGCCCTATCCGGTGAACGGCAATGACACCACGTTCACGACCGACCTGATCCGCCAGCTATGGCTCGACAATCATTTCTTCGGCACCACGTTCTCTTACCAATGGAAAACGGGCCGATCGGCGTGGACCTGGGGCGGGGCCCTCACCCGATACGTCGGTGATCATTTTGGGAAACCCATCTGGGCCTCGAACGGACTCACCGCCATCCGAAATTGGTATGATCAGCCGGCCGACAAAAACGATGCGAATCAGTTTTTGAAATGGCAGTGGAATTGGAAACCCAAGTGGTCGGTCTTTGCCGACCTGCAGACCCGCTGGGTCGAATACCGGCTGAATGGATTTCGGAACAACCCGCAAATCCGTTTTCATCCGATCTATCGTTTTGTAAATCCCAAAGCGGGCGTCAGTTATGCCCATCAAAGTTGGTCGGGTTTTGCCTCCGTGGCCTATGCCCAGAAAGAACCCAATCGGGATGATTTTGAAGCCGGGTGGAATCAACCGCCGCGTCCGGAAAAATTAATGGATCTGGAATTGAACATCGGCCGAAGGTTGAGAGATCATCGCTGGTCGGTCACGCTCTACCACATGGCCTATCGCGATCAATTGATCCTTACCGGTGCCATCAATGATGTGGGCGCCTATACCCGACAAAACATCCCGCAGAGTTATCGGATGGGGATTGAATGGGAAGGCAGCTGGAATATTCACCCCAAGATCCGACTGGCCGGCAACCTGGCCTTCAGCCGGAACCGCGTGAAAAATTTCACCGAATACATCGACGACTATGACAATGGCGGACAGCGTAAACAATTTTACCGTCGATCGAATCTGGCCCTCTCGCCCGATTGGGTTTCCAATGGTATCCTGAGCTGGACACCCATCAAGCAACTGGAATGTCAGTGGATCAGTCAATTCGTTAGCAGACAATACCTCGACAATACCACCAATCAGCGTCGTTCGTTGGATCCCTATTGGGTGCAAAATGTTTTAATCGATTATCGGTGGAGCTTGCCCCACGAAAAAAGTATACGCCTCACCCTGCAGCTGAACAACGTTTCAAATGTGCTTTATGAGCCAAACGGGTATACGTTCAGTTACTTCTACGGTGGACGATTAAATACGGAGAATTTCTATTTCCCGATGGCAGGCGTGAATGGCGTGCTGGGTGTCGTCGTTGAACTATAAGGCAGGGGGCGTATCGCCGTACGATTCTTTCCAGGCCAGCACGCCGCCGGCCAGGTTAACAACATCCTTGTAGCCAACCGCCTCTAAAAACAGGCCGGCCATCAGGCTGCGTTGGCCACTTCGGCAATGAATGATGATCTCTTCCTCTTTCCAGTCTTCGATGGGTTCGATCTGCATGGTTTGGATCTGCCCAAGGGGAAGCAAGAGTCCGCCGAGATTGAATTCCTGATACTCGCTGGGTTCTCGACAATCGATCAGCCGGATCTTCTCGCCATTGTCGATGCGTTCTTTCAGTGATTCAACGGTGATGGTTCGCATGTTGTGTGAATTAATTGTTGAATTTAGTCGGAAGCGTATCTCTGACAGGAGGTGTAGTGCCGAGCCAGAGGTCGATCAACTGTCCGGTCCGGATCCGGTTGGTAACGGAGTCGCCCAAACGAGGGGTAGGTTCTTGTCGGATCACAAATCCGCCCAGGGTATCGGTCAGCGGTGGCGATAGCATGAGCACCCCCGTGCCCAGACCCAGTTGCTCCAACATCATCAGAGCATCCGGATATCGCAGGCCCAACAGGTCGGGCACCAAAATCTCCTGCTCACCTACCCCGTTTCCTAACACCAGGTCGATGACGGATCCCTTTCGGATGAGACTACCGGGTGATATGGGCATCCCCTGATAGAGCTGATCGATTACGGCATTGCGAGCAAAATCTCGTCGGTAAATGGTATCACCGATCTTGAGGTCCATGCTGCGCAGGATCATCTCGGCGTTGCGATAGGTTTGTCCCCGCAGACTCGGCATAGACACTTCTGGCGGAACCACTCGGGCGATGGTCAAAAAAATCGTTCTTCCTTCCTTGACGGACTCAGCCGAATCCGGCAATTGTCTGATCACTTGCAGCGGGGGCAGGGAGTCGGAGTAAATGGAATCTTCGATGACCACTTCAAACCCGCGGCTCTCCAGCAGGGCTTTTGCCTGATCGATGGAGGTGCCCACCACGCTTGGCACGATGACCGACCGACCGTGTTTGGTGAACCAACTCAAGGAAGAGAGCCAAACCAGGAACAGGAGCATGGCCAATCCAAAACCGATCAATAGGTTCATCCAGAGGGGGCGCTTGAGTAACCAGGAGATCATGATTTGCTTGTGGCAGTAGCGGATTGGGTGAGCGTGTTATCCAGTAATTCGGCGTAAAAATCTTGCAGGGAAAGTCCGGCCGCCCGCACCTGTTGTGGAATGATGCTGGCACTGCTTTGTCCGGGTATGGTATTCACCTCCAACATAAAGGGCTGATCCGATTCCGCCTGATAGATGAAATCGATGCGTACGACTCCTGCACAACCAAAGACCTCGTAGATCTTTCGGGCCGTAGACCGAAGTTTATCGGCTTTCGGTTCCTCGAGGGCTGCCGGGGTGATCTCGATGGATTTCCCTTGATATTTAGCTACGAAATCAAAAAAAGGTTGTTGGGCATCGGCCACCACTTCTGTTATGGGAAGTACCTGTATACCGGATCGGTTTCGGTATACACCAACGGTGAATTCCCGTCCCTGTACCATTTCCTCCACCAACACTTGGGTGTCTTCCCGAAAAGCCCTCTCGAGTGCCGACTCGATATCGTCATCCGGTTGATTGAGCTTTGACATGCCGATGCTGGAGCCTCCATTGTTTGGTTTCACAAAGACCGGGAAGGTCAGACTCGTCCGGATGGACGCAGCCGCTTGCTCCCGGTCGGCTGTATGATCGAAGAACAACGAGCGGGCCACGGGGATGCCGGCGGCACCGGCAATCGACGTGGCGTACCATTTGTTGAATGTGACGGCGGAAGTGGCGGCGGGGCAGCAGGTGTATGGAATACCCAACATGTCAAAATAGCCCGGCAGTTTGCCATCTTCTCCGGGAGTGCCGTGCAGGGCGAGAAAAACGGCCTCAAATCGAATCTTTACGCCATCGACCGTAAGAGAAAAATCATTTTTATCAATGGGCAGAAGCTGGTTATCGGTGTGGACATACCACCAGCCATCGGGACGAATATCGATCCGAAAAACCTGATATCGGTTGGGATCGAGGTGCTGGGCGATGGTATCGGCTGTCCGATAGGAAATAACCGATTCCCCGGAATATCCACCGGTCACAAGCGCGATACAAGGTTTCATCAGAGATGCAACTTCTCTTTCTTGGTCAGCAACTCCTCAACGGTTTCGCGGTAAAGCTCATCGGGTACGCAGCAATCGACCGGACAAACCGCGGCACACTGAGGCTCTTCGTGAAATCCCTGACACTCGGTGCATTTATTGGGCGTGATGTAATAAGTATCGACAGCGATCGGAGACATTTTATCGGTGGCCGCCACGGTCTGTCCGTCCATCAGCGTGAAAGATCCTTTTACGGAGGTGCCGTCGGCAATAGCCCATTCAACTCCTCCCTCGTAGATCGCATTGTTCGGACATTCTGGCTCGCAGGCGCCACAATTAATGCACTCATCAGTGATCTTAATTGCCATGATTGATAAGTTGTAATAAGTGGGTTAACTAATTTTGCCTCACAAATTTAAGTAATTCAACATGAATCTGACAGAGCGGATCGAATGGGCGGGCCGGTTGGGTGCGTATATGCAGTCGGAGGAACCGGACTGGCTCCGGACCCGGCAACGAGCGCAGGACATCAACCCTTGGTTTATCCCTGCATTTATTCAACAGGCAGTTGACCACCTTTGTGAGTCATTTCTGGATCCTGAAAAACTAACGGCCTGGGCCGATTTGGAATCCATCCCCCCTACCCAAGCGGCACCGCAAACCGTTGGGTTGGTCATGGCCGGCAACCTGCCACTGGTTGGGTTTCAGGATTGGCTATGTACCTGGATGGTGGGGCATCACGCCCGCATCAAGCTGTCGGGTCAAGACAGCCTCTTGTTCGAGCACCTGGCGCAACAATTGGTGCGGTGGGAACCCCGCCTGACGCCATACCTGCAATTGGCCGAGCGGTTGACCGGATCGGATGCTTTCATCGCCACGGGCAGCGATAACACGGCCCGGTATTTTGAATATTATTTTGGTCGCTATCCGAACTTGATCCGTAAAAATCGAACCTCCGTTGCGGTGCTGACGGGAAACGAAACCACCGAAGATTTGGAGGGGCTTTGTGCGGACATGTACACATATTTTGGAAGGGGCTGTCGGAACGTAACGCACCTGTTGGTACCCCGTGGTTATGAATTTGTGCCGCTGCTGCAAGCCGGAAAATCATTTGAGTTTCTGTCTGAGCAACACAAATTCAAGAACAATTACGATTACCAGCTCGCCATCTGTATCCTGAACAAGGAATATTACATGACCAACGGCATCTATCTGTTCGTGGAACGACCCGGTCTGCACGCTCCGATCGGCGTGGTGCACTATCAGTATTACGACCGGCTGCAGGAGGCTGAGCAATGGCTACAGCAACAGGCCGATCAAATCCAGTGCCGGGTGAGTCGAACCGGCGGGATCCCGTTCGGAGCCACCCAGTACCCCTCGCTCACTGATTATGCCGACGGTGTAAATCCTGTTAAATTCCTGCTCTCCCTGGAACCTGCCCGTTGAAAATTTGTTAAACTAATGAAGCATTCAAACATCCAAGCCTGCTGGAAAGTAATTTGCTGGCTCATTCAACTAAATCGAAGCATATGAATTGGAAACAAATTTTGGTCGTGATCGGATTGAGTGCCACTACGGCGCTGGCCACTATTTGGGCCTATGATCGGTTCGGCAACCGGAACGAGCGCCAGTTTGACGGTGTCGATGCCGCCAAGTTACCGGCCAATTACGCCGGATTTTTAGAGAATGCCGCGCAGAATATTGGCACATCCGTTGACTTCACCAAAGCCTCCCAAACCGCCGTTCAGGCAGTGGTACACATCAAAACAAAAACACCCGCTAAGCGCATCACCAACCAACTACCCCGGTCAAGAGGCGGATTGGACGACATGTTCGAGCAATTTTTCGGGGAAGGATTTTTTGGTCCCCAGATCAAACCCGAACAACGGGCCTCCGGCAGTGGCGTGCTGATCAGTGAGGATGGATACATTGTTACGAATAACCACGTCATCTCCGATGGAGACAATGGTGTGGCAGCGGAGATCAAAGTCACCCTGAACAACAAAAAAACCTATACGGCCCGTGTGATCGGAAAGGATCCCAGCAGCGACATTGCCGTACTCAAGATCGACGGTACCGGATTTCCTTACCTGCTTTACGGAAATTCCGATCAAGTCAAACTGGGACAATGGGTGCTGGCCATCGGCTATCCGCTGTCACTGGAAACCACCGTCACCGCCGGAATTGTCAGTGCCAAGGGCCGATCGATCGGTGTGAATGGCAGACAAAGTGATAATCCGATCGAATCCTTCATACAAACCGATGCCGCCGTGAATCAGGGAAATAGCGGTGGTGCCTTGATCACCACCGACGGATTGCTGGTTGGGATCAATTCAGCCATCTATGCACCCACCGGTACCTATGCCGGATACTCCTTTGCCATCCCGGTGAACCTCGCCAAGAAAATCGTGAACGACCTCATCAAGTTCGGAAATGTAAAACGCCCATACCTGGGTGTAGCCGCCGATCAAACCAAGATCAACTCGACCGACGGGGCTTACATCGGAACCGTTGCGAAGGACGGAGCAGCGGCCGCGGCGGGATTGAAAAAAGGGGATATCATCACAAAAGTGAACGGAAATCCGATCAGTTCCTGGAGCGAGTTGCAGGGAACCATTGCCTCGCTGAACGCCGGAGAAAAAGTAAGCATCACTTTCAAACGCGACGGCTCGGAAATGAACACCACCGTCACCTTAAAATCTGAAACCGGCACGTACGATAACCTGACCGGATCCAACCTGGGCAATCTGCTCGGCGCAGAACTGGCCAACATCGACACAAAAATGGCTGACCGCAATCAGGTGAACGGCGGCGTGATCGTAAAAAAGATATTGGCGGGCGGACCCTTCAGCCAAACTCGGATGCAGGAAGGATTTGTGATCACGCAGGTGAATGACATGGAAGTGAAGAACCTAGAAGATCTCAGCAAGGCCCTCTCCGCTTCGCGCAGCTACAGCATCAGCGTGGAAGGTTTCTACGACGGGTACAACGGCATCTACCGTTACCCCGTTACCTTACCCGAGTCGGATGAGTGATCCAAAAAAGATTCAATGGCAAAAGGAAACGCCCCGCCGTTGGCGGGGCGTTTCTCATTCTGATACGTAAATGAGGTATTCCCAAGCCTGAACCTCGAAGAAGCGATCGGTGCTGAAATCATTCATGGCCCCACTAAAAAGGTTGCGGTAACGTCCTTTCAGGCGGGCATCGGTGATCTCAAAATGCAGGTCGGATTTCGGCGACAGATTCAGGACAACCACAACCGATCGATCGCCCTTTTGACGCCGGTAAGCCAGCACGGCATTAGGTTCCGTGGTTTGCAACTGCGTGAGAGTGGCAGTGGAGTCGGCCAGCAGAGCCGGATGGCTGTTTTTGAGGGATAACAAATCGGTATAAAAACGCGTGAACATCTCAGCATCTCGACCGGGTTGGATCGTGTCTTTATCGAAAAATTCGATCCGTTTCAGGTTCCCGAGCTCCTGTCCGGAGTAGATGAGCGGAACCCCGGGCCAGGTAATGCTGAATACGGCCAGGGAACGGGCCATGTCACCGTATTTCTCAAACTCTGTGCCGTTCCAACTGTTTTCATCGTGGTTGGTGGTGAACCAAGACCGCATCCGGTCATTGTTCAATCCTGCATACCGATCCAAAACGACCCGCAACGAATCCAGTGTTCCTTGCTGCTGATAGAAGTCCTTGGCCCGGTGCATCCAGGTCCAGGTATAACTGGCATCGAATACCTCGGCATACTCGGGCTTATCCAATTCATCGTATTCCCCGAACCAGAACAAGGGCTTGACGGCATCAACTTGTTCCCGGGCTTCACGCCAAAAGGGTAATTCTACCCAAAAGGCAAGGTCGCACCGAAACCCATCGATATCACATTCCGTAACCCAGAATTTCATGGCATCGATCATGGCTTTTCGAAGGGCCGGGTTAGAAAAATCCAATTCGATGATATCGTCCATCCCGGAAGCGATCTGAAAATCACCGGTTGCGGAATCGCGCAGGTAATATTCGGGATGTTCGCGGGTCCAGCGATGGTCCCACCCCGTATGATTGGCCACCCAATCAATGATCACCTTCATACCCATCGAATGGGCTTGCTGTACCAATTCCTTGAAATCCTCCAAGGTTCCAAACTCCGGGTTGATGGACGTATAATCGGAGCAGGCATAATAACTGCCCAGGGTCCCCTTGCGATTCTTCTCGGCAATGGGTGTGATGGGCATGAACCAGAGAGTACCCACCCCCAGCTCCCGCAAACGAGGCAACTCCGCCATGAAGGCCCGGAACGTACCGGCCGGGGTGTATTGCCGCACATTCACTTCGTAGATGGAGGTTTGCCGCGCCCAGGCAGGGGATTGAAACGACATCGGCATGTTGTAATTTTTATCGGTTTGTTTGGAGCCGGTGGGACTACACGACCAACCCATGACCAGCAGACAGAAAATTCCGTATACGAAACGCATAGGCATGTTTGCTGCAAAGTACTAAAATGCCGCGTGGCGACCTCGTATCTTTGTCCCATGCGCAGTTTCGAAGTGCCCCCCTTTTATCGGAGTCCCCTGATCAGCGCCATCAAACAGCGTCGCAAGGCAGCCGATAAACTCAAGAAGGATTTCACCCCCACGGTGTTGGATTTAGGTCCCCTGCAGATCTACCTCGCCCGTCATTTTGGGTTCTGTTACGGCGTGGAAAATGCCATTGAGATCGCGTTTCGCACCTTGGACCAGCACCCCGACAAACGCATCTTCCTGCTCAGCGAAATGATCCACAACCCGCTAGTCAATGCCGACCTCACGGCCCGGGGAATTCAATTTCTGCAAGACACCAAAGGCAAACAACTCATTCCGTTCGAGGAGCTCCGGTCCGACGACATCGTACTGATCCCGGCCTTTGGCACCACCCTTGAGATCGAGCAACGCTTGCGTTCGATCGGCATTCAGCTGGAATCCTACAACACAACTTGTCCATTCGTAGAAAAGGTTTGGAATCGAAGCGAATCGATCGCGCAGAAGCAATACACCATCGTCATACACGGCAAACCCAGCCATGAGGAGACAAGGGCCACTTTTTCGCATGCTGCGGCTCATGGACCGGCCGTCGTGATCAAAGACCGCTCGCAAGCCGAGCGACTGGCCCGCTACATCCGCAAAGAAGCCACCCAATCGGAATTCGAAAAAGAATTCGCGCAGCAGTTCTCCGAGGGATTTCAGATCGAACGCGACCTGAAACGGATCGGAGTCGTGAACCAGACCACGATGTTGGCCTCAGACACACAAGGGATCGCTGATTACCTGAAAGAAGAAGTTCGTCAACAATACCCCGATCCGGAAGCCGTGGCTGATACGAGAGACACACTGTGTTATGCCACCAGCGACAATCAATCAGCTGTGATCGGGATGCTGGAGAGCCCGGCCGATCTGGCGCTGGTGGTGGGCGGTTACAATTCCTCCAATACGTCGCACCTATTTGAACTTTGTGCGGAAAAAATTCCGACCTATTACATCGACGGCCCCGACCGGATCGAAAGTCAACATTGCATCCATCACTTCGACTTTTTTGAAGGCACAGAAAAACGTACAGAAAATTATATGCCGGCAAATCGTCCCGTTCGCATCCTGATCACCAGCGGGGCCTCCTGCCCCGACGCCCTGGTGGAGCGGATCCTGGAAAAACTGGCCGGATATTTTGACGCCACACTTCCCTACGAGCAGTGGCGTTGAGCCGAGGGCTTATTTATACAGCAGGTCGTAATACTCGTGCGCCATTCGGTTACTTTCGAACTGATGGCGTACGTCCCGCATGCCATTCTTGATGATCTCCCGCCACACTCCATAGTTCTCATAGTAGAGGGGCAAGACCTGGTTTTCCAGAATCTCGTAGATCTTGTCGAGATCGTATTCATCCTGTTCATGCACGTGCATGTTGTCGTAATCAGCTTTGGGCACCACAAATCCATTATTTCCGTGGTTGATGAATTCCGGGATCCAGCCGTCATCGGTCGACAAATTCACGGCACCGTTCATGCAGGCGGTCATACCACTGGTACCCGATGCCTCCCGGGGCACACGGGGATTGTTCAGCCAGCAATCGGCGGCCTGCTTCATCCGCTTGGAAAGCGTTAGTTCGTATCCGATCAATACGGCCATATTGCGGTGCTGACGACTGATGTGCACCAATTCATTGAACTCACTGATGGCCGGATGATCGACGGGATAGGGTTTACCGGCCCAAATGATCTGCACGGGATATTTGGAATTGCTCAACAGTTGAGCGAATCGTTTTTCGTCGCGCGTGAGCAATCCCGCCCGCTTGTATCCGGCGAATCGACGGGCCCACACGATGGTAAAGACATCGGGATTGAAGATCTTTCCGGTCTGATCCGCCACGATCTCAAAGGCCCGCTTCTTCAGGTACTTCTTCCGGTCGTCCATCCCGTAATGGTCGCCTGCCTCCATAAAACGATACAATTGCTTATCGGCCCAATACCGCCAATTCTGGGCATTGGTGATGGAGCGGATCGGACAGATGTTGCTGTATTTACTCCACATGGAGCGGGAAACCTCCCCGTGCAGACGGGAAACACCGTTGGCGAGCCGAGCAAAACGAAGGGCCGCCAGGGAGTGATTGAAATCATCGCTGTCGTGCTGATAGAGTTGCTTAACCTCCTCGATGGTCAGTCCACAGAAATAACTCATTTTATGACAGAGGTAAATGTCGTGCTTCTCGTTGCCGGCCTCTTCCGGGGTGTGGGTGGTGAAAACCAGTCGTTGGGTCACCTCAGACAATTGCCGGTTGTATTTTTGATAGAGATAGAAGGCAGCGGACAAACCATGTGCCTCATTCAGATGATATCGATCAGGCTGAAAATTCAGCAGGTCGACCAGCTTAGCTCCACCCACACCCAGTAAAATGAATTGAGCGACTTTGGTGGCAACATTGGCATCGTACAGCCTGTGTGTAATGGTCTGAGAAACGTAATCGTTCTCGGGCAGATCGGTCGATAAGAGGAACAACGGAGCCGATTTGAAGGTCTCAGGATTCAGGTACAATGCCTTTACCCAAACCGGGTGTTCGTGTATGGTGATCTGGAATTTTATCCCGGTATCTTCCAGAAAACTATACTGCTTCTCGTTCCAGGCAACATTCAGGGTTTGATCCTGATTACGCTCCTGATCGTAATACCCGTATTTCCATAAAATCCCGATCCCGATCAGGTTTTGCTTCAACTCGTAGGCGCTACGCAAATGCGACCCGGCCAAAAATCCGAGTCCGCCGCTGTAGATCTTGAGCGGCTGATGAATCGCAAACTCCATCGAAAAATAAGCGACCCGCTGCGCGTAGCGGGCATCGATCTCATAGGGCACAGCAAAATCATGGAACGCCATAATGTGTTAATTTTACACGAAGTCGCAAGATAGGAGGTTTATCCCAATTCCGCCACTCTTCGAGCACTGACCGTTGTGAACAATCTCTGAATAAGATCGCACACGACTTTCTTCCTGAGCTCGAAAATAATGCTAACCGATAACAGGTGTTCACGGCGTATTTTTGCATCATCATGGAAAAAATCCTCGAAATCAGTCAGCAGATCGGTCCGCTTTGGTCGGCTTTGTTGGCTACCACGTTCACGTGGTTCGTGACGGCCCTGGGCGCCTCCATGGTTTTCTTTTTTAAGACGATGCATCGCTCCGTGCTGGATCCCATGCTGGGATTCACGGGGGGCGTTATGATCGCGGCCAGCTTTTGGTCGCTGCTCGCCCCGTCCATCGAGATCTCCGAGCGTTTATACCCGGGATGGAGCTGGATGCCGGCCGCCGTGGGCTTTGGCGCCGGATCCCTGTTTATTTTTTTTCTGGACCGCTTCATGCCACACCTGCACCTGAATTTTGGGATCGAAGAAAAAGAAGGCGTCAAAAGCAACTTACACCGCACCACGCTGCTGATTCTCGCCATCACCCTGCATAACATACCGGAGGGACTGGCCGTGGGCGTCCTGTTTGGCGCCGCTTACCTGGGCATCGAGCATGCGAGCTACGCCAGTGCCATCACCCTGGCCATCGGCATTGCCATTCAAAATTTTCCGGAAGGCATCGCCGTATCCATGCCACTGCGGCGACAAGGGGTCAGCCGCCTGCGCAGTTTTTGGTACGGACAGCTTTCCGCGATCGTAGAACCCGTCGCCGGTGTGATCGGCGCCTTCGCCGTTATTTACATCGAACCCTTACTGCCCTTTGCCCTGGCCTTTGCTGCAGGGGCTATGATCTTCGTGGTGGTGGAAGAAGTAATCCCGGAAACGCAAAGGGATAAATACACCGACCGCTCGGTGCTCGGATTCATCGCCGGCTTTCTGGTGATGATGATCCTCGATGTATCCTTGGGCTAAATGCTCTGCGGTAAAAATGATACCTTTACGGCCTTCCTCCTCATTAGGTAATTCAACACGCGTATGTCCGCCAAAATCAAAGTAGCCAACCCCGTCGTCGAATTGGACGGCGATGAGATGACCCGTATCATCTGGTCTTTTATCAAAGAAAAACTCATCCTCCCCTACCTCGACGTGGATATCAAATATTACGACCTGGGCATGGAGCACCGGGATCGGACCGATGATCAGGTGACCGTCGATGCCGCCAATGCCATTAAACAATACGGCGTGGGCATCAAGTGTGCTACCATCACCCCCGACGAGGCCCGGGTGAAAGAATTCGGACTCAAGCAAATGTGGAAAAGCCCCAATGGCACGATCCGAAATATCCTCGATGGCACCGTGTTCCGCGAGCCCATCGTGATCAGTAATATTCCACGGCTGGTGACGAATTGGACGGCCCCCATCATCGTTGGTCGCCATGCCTTTGGCGATCAATACCGCGCCACCGATACCGTCATTAAAGGAAAAGGCAAGCTGACCATGACCTTCACCCCGGAAGATGGCAGTGCCCCCCAAACCTTTGAGGTGTTCAACTTCAAAGGAGATGGCGTGGCCCTCTCGATGTACAATACCGACGAAAGCATTCGCGGTTTTGCCCGGAGCTGCTTCAACATGGCCTTGAACAAGAAATGGCCACTATATCTCTCTACCAAAAACACCATCCTCAAAAAATACGACGGTCGATTCAAGGATATCTTCCAAGAGATCTATGAGCAGGAATTCAAGTCCGGCTTTGAAGCCGCCGGGATCGTATACGAACACCGACTGATCGATGACATGGTGGCCTCCGCCCTGAAATGGAACGGAAATTTTGTGTGGGCCTGTAAGAACTACGACGGCGACGTACAAAGCGATACCGTGGCGCAGGGATTTGGCTCGCTGGGATTGATGACCTCTGTGCTCATTACTCCCGACGGACAAACCATGGAGGCCGAGGCCGCTCACGGCACCGTTACCCGCCACTACCGCGATCACCAAGCCGGTAAGCCTACTTCCACCAATCCCATCGCCAGTATTTTTGCGTGGACCAGAGGGCTGGCCTTCCGGGGGAAACTGGATAATAACACGGCCTTGATCGATTTTTGTAACGCCCTGGAAACCGTCTGCATCGAAACCGTGGAAGAAGGCAAGATGACCAAGGACCTGGCCGTTTGTATCCATGGCAACAAGGTTAAGCACGGGGAGCATTACCTGTACACCGAAGAATTCCTGGAAGCCATCGATCAGAACCTGAAAAAGAAATTGGGCTAACACCCCATCCCCACTACACAGGCCCGCACCGCGGGCCTTTTTTATGGACATAAAAAAAGCCGTCGCGAGGACGGCTTCTGATCAGGCAGTTTTGATTTTATAACCGGAAGTGGGCGAAAGCCTTATTGGCCTCGGCCATCCGGTGCGTATCTTCTTTCTTTTTGAAAGCAGCGCCTTCACCCTTGCTGGCGGCTACGATCTCATTGGCCAACTTATCGGCCATGCTGCGACCATTGCGCTCGCGGCTGTAACGGATCAACCATTTCATGCTGAGGGAGATCTTGCGATCGGGACGAACCTCGGAAGGAATCTGGAAGGTAGCTCCACCGATACGGCGGCTGCGCACCTCTACCGAAGGAGATACATTGGCCAAGGCCCGCTTCCATACTTCGTATCCATCCTCGCTGGTCTGCTTGGCAACTTTATCCAACGCATCGTAAAAAATAGTAAAGGCAACACTCTTCTTCCCCTGCCACATCAGGTTGTTGACAAAACGCGTCACGAGTTTGTCGCTGAATTTGGGATCGGGTGCGAGAGGAAGTTTCTTGGCTTGTGCTTTCCGCATGGCGTATCAGGTATTGAATAAGTTATTTCTTGGCTTTTTCGCGTTTGGTTCCGTATTTAGAACGGCTTTGCTTACGGTCTTTCACGCCGGCCGTATCCAGTGAACCCCGAACAATGTGGTAACGAACACCGGGCAGATCTTTCACACGACCCCCGCGGATCAGCACGATGGAGTGCTCCTGCAGGTTATGACCCTCTCCGGGGATGTAGGCGATCACCTCGACCTTGTTGGTCAGGCGAACCTTGGCCACTTTGCGCAGCGCGGAGTTGGGCTTTTTAGGAGTGGTCGTGTACACACGGGTACAGACACCCCGACGTTGCGGACATTGATCCAAGGCACGAGATTTGCTCTTGGCCCGGATGATCTCCCGTCCTTTTCTAACCAGTTGTTGAATAGTAGGCATTCGAATCCCTTGTTTTTGGGGAGGCAAAGGTAACGGCAGGGGCCCAAATCACCAAAAAAAGCTCACCCCACCGGCATCATCCAGCCGTGCACATCCGGCAAACGGCCCTCCCGAATATCCATGAGCTTTTGCTTGACGAGGGGGGCATACTGCCACTGATCCACCTCAAAGGTCAATTCCCTTCCCCGGCAAGCCAATGCCTTGATCAGGGAGATCGTAGCGGCTGTGCCGGTTCCAAAAACTTCCTTGAGTGCCCCTCGGTCATAGGCCTCGAGAATCTCATCCAAACTCAAGGGGCGTTCCTCCACCCGCAAGTGGGCCTCTTTAAGTAAAGTAATAACGGATTGACGCGTTACGCCATTCAAGATCGTGCCCTGCTCCAAACTGGGCGTGATCGCTGTATCATCGATGATGAAAAAGACATTCATGGTGCCGCACTCCTGCACGTATTTACGCTCCAATCCATCCATCCACAACACCTGATCGTAGCCGTGTTTGCGTGCCTGAGCCGTGGCATACATCGCCGCGCCGTAGTTTCCGGCCGCCTTGGCATATCCGACCCCACCCGGAGCGGCCCGGATGTATTGCTCCTCGACATGAATACGCATGGGAGCAACGTAGTAAGGGCCAGAGGGACTCAAAATGATCAAAAATTTATAATTGTCAGACGGGCGAACCCCGATCAACTCATCGGTGGAGAACATGAAAGGACGGATGTAAAGCGAGTGATCCTTTTTGCTGGGGATCCAGGCCCGGTCGAGCGAAACCAGTTGCTTCATTCCCTCCATAAAAATATCCTCCGGGACCGGGGGCATCTGCATCCGCTCGGCAGAATGGTTGAACCGATAGAAATTCTCAAGGGGGCGAAAGATCCGGGGATTCCCGTTCGCATCCGCGTAGGCCTTGATGCCTTCAAAAATGGCCTGCCCATAATGCAATGCCGCCAAAGAAGGCGCCAGTGCCAATGGCTGATATGGCTTGATCTCCGGCTGCTTCCACTGGCCGTCGACAAAATCAACCTCCAGCATGTGGTCGGAAAAATGCTTCCCGAAAGGAATATTTTCCAAGCTCAACTCCCCTACCCGACTTTGTGCCACCCGGGTGACCAAAATATCCGACGCAGCAGCCATATTGCACTACATTTGAAGCGCAAATAAACGAAAAAAACGAACACCCATTAGTTTCTTTTTAAGACCATGTCCCTCAATGATATTCACCTCGATCCCCGACAGCTGGGGGACTGGTACGGACAACAACTGGTGTCTCCCCCAACCCCGGGAGCAACCACCGAAACACGACCCTGGTCATTGCTGGGAGGATTCGGGAAAAAAGTTCTCATCCTGATCGATGATCCCGCACAGGCTTTTTTGGCTGAAGAAGACCTTAGCTTTCTGACCGGCATTTTATCAGCCTGTCAATTGAATTTAGCCGAGGTGGGGATCCTTAACCTGAATCAGGTAACGGGCTCAATAGCCGAGAGTTTGCAGCAGACCTATCATCCATCCGCCTGGTGGCTGTTTGGGCCCGACCCGGTCCAACTCGGCCTAACCGAATCAATCCAGCACCTTGGCCCCAGCCGGTACCAGGGCGCGCCGGTATTCGTTACCCGATCGCTCCGGGATCTGTCGCAACAACCGGAGGATAAAAAAGTCTTGTGGAAACAACTCAAAGCACACTACGGAGTGTAAGCCAGCATGGAGATCCTTTTTGCCACCAACAATTCCCATAAGGTCCGAGAGATCCAATCGCTGCTACCCGCCGATTTACGCATCCTGACCCTGCGTGAAGCAGGACTACAGGAAGAAATACCGGAACCATTTGAGACCCTGGAACAAAATGCGCAAGCCAAGATCCGATATGCGCTGGAGCACACCGGAATCCGAATGGGTTTCAGTGAGGATAGCGGACTCTTCGTATCCGCGCTGGGTGGCCGACCCGGGGTACACAGTGCCCATTATGCCGGTCCGCAACGGAACGATGCCGATAACATCCAACGCGTATTAAAAGAGCTGGAAGGAAACAGCGATCGCGCTGCTTTTTTTCAGACCACCATCTGCTTGCATTGGGAGAACCAGGAACTTTTCTTTACGGGGATTTGTCGCGGTACCCTGCTTGCGACCCCACAGGGTAAACAGGGATTCGGTTACGATCCGATCTTCCAGCCCGAGGGAGCAGATAAATCCTTTGCTCAGATGGATCTAACCGAGAAGAATCAATATAGCCACCGTCAAAAAGCGGTGCAACGGCTGATCGAGCACCTGCGTCCGGCACAAAATTCAAGGTAATGGAAAGCAACCCTCCGGTGCCTTTGAGCGACTTGTTAGATGGCTGTTTGGCGAACGATCGGCGGTCGCAGGAGCAAATGTACCGTTGGCTATCCCCCCGTCTCTTTGCCGTGTGCCTGCGGTACGCCTCCGACCGGGAGGCCGCGGAGGATATCCTACAAGAAGGGTTCATCAAATTGTTCCAAAAGCTGTCGACCTACCGACGCGAAGGTTCTTTTGAAGGCTGGGCTCGACGCATCATCGTCAACACCGCCATCGAGCATTTCCGACGGATCAAACCCTTGGTTTCGCTCGACCCGGAGTTACCGCAGCACGAACCTCGTTTGGAAGAAACCGGGATCACTCAGCTCGAAGCAAAAGAACTGAGTGCCTTGATCCAGGAATTACCGGTCGGCTACCGAACGGTTTTCAACTTGTATGCCGTGGAAGGCTACAACCATGCCGAGATCGCCGAGCAATTGGGGATCAGTGAAGGAACAAGTAAATCACAATATGCCCGAGCCAAAAAATGGCTACAGGAACGATTGAAAAAAAACAATTGACCGATGGAACGCGCTGCGCTGAATAAACTGCATGCCTGCGAAGATTCCCCCTCCGTACAAATCTGGGAATCGATCGGTGAGCATCTCGACCGAGAACAACTTCGCATCCGTCTGCAAACCGTGGAAACACCACCCCCGCCAAGTTCCTGGGCAGCGATCCAAACAAGCCAGAAGAATAGATCGAGTAAAGTCCCCCGACTGATCCAATTTTCCTTGCTGCTGGCTTCGGCCTTGGTCCTCGCGTATTGGGTCATGCTCCCCCCATCCCTACCCAATCAAACTGCTCGGTACGAATCCGGCACGTCAGCCCAACCGCAGCAGATCGATACCCCCCTCCCTTCACCCATCCCACCGACCGAAACACCGGCCGAGATCCCATTCGAGCCCGCATCCGTCGACCCAATCCAACACAGCGGACCAAATCGGACAACCCAGCCGGCCCTGCGTACCGACTACCTGTTGGTTGCCAGCAAAGGGGGCGAACCCATCCGCGTGCCCGTGAGGTGGGAGGCACTCGCCTGCTGTCTGAGTGGTGAATCGCTAAGCCGCGAGTGCGATCAGCAGCAGGATAAATGGCATGCGGAAGTCTTGCAGACCGAACTGGGCTTTCAGGCCGATCCCTTTCTGGGACTAATGGCCTTGATCGGTTCGCAGAATTAAACGGGGATCTTTTCGGAGATTTGCCACTATGAACAAATGGGAACTATCCTTCCAAGAGCCCGTGCTTTTTTCCTGTGAGCTATCCGTTCGGATCGGCGATCTCAATTATGGCAATCATTTGGGAAACGACCGGATCGTGGGCTTACTCCACGAAGCCCGCGTGCAATTCCTAAGCGCCTGGGGCTATACGGAAATGGATGTGGAGGGCGTTGGACTCATCCTGCGAGACCTCTCCGTGGTGCTGAAAAGAGAAATGTTCTATGGCGATCGGCTGCGAGTGGAGTTATCGGTTCCCGAATGGTCGGGTACCGGCTTTCGTATTCAATACCGCATCCTTCGTCTAGAAGGCGACACCGAAACGCTCACGGCCCTGGCCCATACCACAATGATCTGCTTTGATTACGAAAAGAATAAACCGAGCCGCGTACCGGACCCGGTGCTGGCCCATCGGTTTTCACGGAACTAACGTTCCCTTCCAAATCGACCAGCTGGCTTCCGCCTGAAGCACCAACATGTTCCACCCATTGCAGGTCGTTGCCCCTTGCGCCTCCCCTTTCGCCAGGAAAAGGGTTCGGGTGGGATTGTACACGAGATCGTAAAGCAAATGATGGGAACCGATGCCTTCATAGGGTATCGGCGGACAGACATCCACCTCCGGGTATGTACCCAGCGGGGTGGTTTGGATGATCAAGGTATGTTCCTCCACGGTTTGCTTAGTCAGATCAGCGTACGTGATCGTGTCGAAACCCTTGGATACTCTACCCACCGACAAGAAAGGGATCTTCCATTGCTTTAATACATGATGAACGGCCTCGGCTGCCCCGCCTTGCCCTAATACGAGCGCGCGTTGGTGATGGGGTTTCAACAGTGGCTTCAAACTATCGGCAAACCCGATCACATCGGTATTGTATCCAATCCGTTTACCGTCTGTGAAATGAATGCAATTGCAGGCCGATAATCCATCGGGCAAGCGGATCTCATCTAGAAAAGGCAGAATGGATTTTTTGTACGGGATTGTTACGTTCAATCCCTCCAAGCCATCGATGCTTTGTACCCAGGACGAAAAATCGGTGAGATCCTCCAGCGGAAAGAGTCGGTAGACATGATCGGTCAGTTTCAGCTCCCGAAACTTTTTCTCGAAATAAGATCCCGAGAAAGAATGCGTAAGGGGATTACCGATGAGTCCATAGACTCGCATCAAGCCTCTTTTTTATCGAGGAAAAAATGAAAGGTATCGCCCCGCAATCCGATTCGCATGGCCTCCAAGGGGATCATCTCTGTGGGGGCGATGTTACCGAGGTTTACGTTGCAGCCCAACAATTCGATGAAGTACAACTGCTGTGCCTTCTGCGGCGCTTCCCAGAGGATCCGCTCGCCGGGTATCTGGGTCAGGATCTCCTGCACCAACCCCTCGCGCACTTCCCCGCTGCCTCGATAGATCCCCACATTTCCGGCCTCCCGAGCCTCGGCGATCACGTAGGTGGAGCCGGCCGACAATTCAGCACGCATCAACTCGATCCACTTATAGGGCGGAATGATGTGTGCGGCATCCTTACTTCCAACCTCGCTGAGCACGGTACCATGCTTGGTCAACTTTTCAATGTAACCGCATTTTTCGGCATGTGGGATAGTGATGGAACCATCGCTGACCTCCATGTAGGAGATCCCGAATTCGCGGCAGACGGCGATATAATCCTCAAACTGATTACGGATCAGAAAAGCTTCAAAAAGGGTACCGCCGAAGTAAACAGGGATATCATAAGAGCGATACACCTCGAGTTTCTTTTCAAGATCGGGGGTAACGAAGGAGGTGCCAAATCCCAGCTTGACCAAGTCGACATGGGGATGAGAGACGCTGAGAAAATTACGGGCCTCTTCCACGCTGAGGCCTTTGTCCATCACCATGGTAATTCCGGATTGCCGCGGTTTGGCAAACCGGTCGGGCATTTGGGTGAGATTGAAATTCATAGGAGTTGTTTTCGGTGCCCGAAGGTACTAAACATGTGGGATGTCAGAAGGAGCGACGTCGTTTGTACTTGGCCAGCAGGTCGACCAGTGCCCGGTGCTGCAAAGCCTGCGGGAATACAGCCATGAACTTTTTCAGCAACTTGGGTGCCTGGGCCAATGCTTTTTCAAGCCATTCCAATCCTTCAGCGGATTGAGACATGCCAAAACAAGCAGCCGATCGGTAATAGAGGAATAATGGTTTTTCGCCGGTTGCCAAATGGGCATTGGTCGCTTGCTTGGATGCCTCGGCGTATTGGCCTGCCTCGAAAAGACAAACAATAAGGGCTTCCCAACTGGCAGAGGTTTTGGGTCTGGCCCGAACCACCAGGGCCAGGTGATCGATGGCTTGTTGCCATTGTCCCAACCGAGCATGGCATTCGCCCGCCAACTTGTTGTAATCGGGTTGACGGGGAAAACGCTTCAGGGCCGACTCGATCTGCCGAATCGCCCGCTCCCATTGCCCCTCGGTGTGATAGGTGACCGCGATCTTGTAATGCAATAAACTGTCGTCGGGGCGCAGGTACACGGCTTTACGGTATTGGCTTCGGGCCTGTGCCGGTTGGCGAAGTCGTTCATAACAAAATCCCATCGCCTCGAAAATGACGTCCTCGGGTTTGGTGAGCTCCGTTACCCGCTGTAATGCCTCCAAGGCCTCCTTGTATCGACGCAAACGGATCAGCGCATCACCCATGTTGCGATAGGCATAATCAAATTTTTCCTCAATGGCAATGGCGTATTGATACGCGTCAATGGCCTTCTCGTATAGTTTGATGCCTTGGTAGGCTGCCCCGAGGTTGAACCAAGCCAATTCGCTGTAGGGATAATCTTCCAAGATGGACCGATGCAAGCGGATACTCTCTTCGTTTTGTCCGGTGAAATCGGTCCAGAAACAAATCTTATACAAAGCCTCTTCGTTGGTGGGATCTGATTCCAGCACGTCACGAATACATTCAAAAACCTGCTCGTACTCCTCGTAATCATCATACACATCGGCCAGTTCGAATAACAATTCGATGCGCTCCTCGCCCTCGAAACGCCCCAAGGCCTCTTGGTGGATGGACCTGGCCTCTTGGGTCAGTTGAAGGGCCAGGTGGATCTCGACTTGAAGGATATACAGGTTGATGTCGCAGTTATCGAGCAGGGCCGCCTCCTCCAGCACAGCTTTGGCCTCCCGATACCGGCGCAGGGCTATCAGCACATCGGCTAATTTGATCTTCAGGGGGGAAGAATATGGAAAACGCTCCAGGGCCAGACGGGCGGCTTCCAGGGCTTTCTTGAACTGCTCCTGATCCTGGTAATGCAAGATGATCCGCTCGAAGGAGTCCTCTTCCAGATACCCCCGGCCATCCCCGCTTTTCAGTTGCTCATAGAGCTGAAGCAGGTCCTGCAGGTTGTCTTTATCCTCTGAGAATGAATCGCCCATATCTTGGCTTAAGTTCTTGAATTTCAGGAAGTATATTCTCCCTAAATATCCCCAGTTGGGGATAATCGGACCGAAGGGGACAAAGTTCCCGATTTTGAAAACAATCCCGTCCCGGTGCGGGGAAAATTTTGGTCCGAAATCCTTTTTTAGCTATACTTTTGCAATATGAGAAAGCGTACGATAATCCTGGGGCTTACCGGCCTGCTGATCCTTTTCAGCGGCTTGTTCGCGTATGCCACCTTGGGAGAGGGTCGTCGCAAATCAGCTAAACGCAAAGCTCAACTGAATCTCTCCAGCCGCGTCGAGCATGTTCCGGGTACTTTTTCACTGAAATCCGGATATGAGTTTCGAGGCACCTCGGTGATCAAAGAGGGAAGATCCTCTCTGCGAGTCAACACTATTGTTTCGCTCCAAAAGGGTAACCATATTTACAGCATGCCCCTGAAAAAAGAGATCTTGACCGGCAAGGTCAAGGTCAGCCTCGGCAACCAATCGCTTCGTCGTCCTTGATCGTTTGGGGGATCCCTGATCAGTTTTTTTTCCCGCCCGCTTTACTTTCCTGATACGTCATGACCCGATACCCACTGCTGGGTAGTTCGAAAATAGTATGGGGCACCGGATCGAAATCCACCCGGGTGGCCACATAGGTCAGCTCGCTGTTGCCTAGTTTGGCCTGGTATTCCAGCGCCAATCCCGGTAAGTTGCGATTCAGGTATTGAAACTCGTGGTTCACCGGCTGCAGGGCTCGGGTGAAGTATACCACATAGGAGTTTTGATCGCCCCAGGTACCGATGGCCTGTTCACAGGTATATCCGGCGATCTGTTTGGTCAGCCCCGTAAATTGATAGCGAACGTTCTCGTAGGCTTGGTTAGAACTTCTCCACTCTTCCGGCGTGAGGTGGATGAGATATCGTTGCTCGCCGTATTCTTTCAGCACGGTGGCGACACCGGTTTTGGAATCGACGATCGTGGATTGCTTTCCCAGAGAACTGTTGAGATCGGATCGACTCATATTCCCTTTCAAATAAACCGTATTCAAGGCGCCATCCATCAGATCGGCCGCGCGAGGCTCGGCATTGGCCGTGCGAATGGACACCGAATAGGTAAGCGTGGCTTCGGACAACCGGCGGGCACTACTGACCGGTTGAGCCGCCAGCTCGACCAGGCAGATGCAACAACCCAGGAGAACAGATCCGTATCGCATCGGGGGAATATTTATAGGCTCAGATGGATAAAGCGGAAAAGGGGTTGCATGTTTACTTACCCGACTTTTTTTGCTTATCCGATAATTTTTTCTGCTGCTCCTGCATCTGCTCCAAGCGCTCCTGCCATTTGGATTTGGTCTTGGGCTTTTTTCGATTCTCCTCGATCTTGGCCAGGATCTTGTCGTGATCGATGATGTAGGTCTGTATGATGAACTGCAATCCGATGGTTACCAAGTTGGATACCGTATAATACCAGGTGAGTCCGGAAGGCAATTGGTTGAAGAAGAACAACAGGAATACCGGGAAAATATAGGGCATGTATTTGAGCATGGGATTATCCTGGTCGGGCGTCATACTCATGCTGTACCAAGAGATCAGAAAACTGGTCGCCGCCGCCAGCACGTTGAATAAACTGAGGTGCCCACCCAATAGCGGGATACTGAAACCAAATTCAATTGGTGCATCGAACGTAGAAAGGTCATGGGCCCACAGGAAGGAAGCACCGCGCAAACTCACCTCCGAATTGAAGAAGCTGAACAGGGCGAAGAAGATCGGGATCTGCAACAGGGCCGGGATACATCCGCCCAGTGGGTTCACTCCAGCTTCCCGAAATAGTTTCATTTGCTCCATGCTCATGGACTGCCGATCGTCGCCGAACTTTTCCTTTAGTTTGGCGATCTCGGGCCGCAGTGCCTTCATCTTGGCCCCGCTCAGGTAGCTGGAATAAGTCAGCGGAGAGATCAGCACGCGGATGAATAAAGTGAGTAACAGAATGGCGATACCCAGGTTGGTGCCGGTCAGCCCACGGAAGAATTCGTAGATCGGGAGGATGACGTATTTGTTGAGCGGACTCACAAACGCATACACGCCCTGACCGAGGTTAACGATCTGCTCCAGCCCAAGGTCATATTGTTTCAGGGTGTGGTAGTCAGAAGGACCATAGAAAAACTGCAATTGGGTTTCTCCCTTGCTATCCAACGGCAGCAGCAGGCTGGAGCGGGACTGAACAACCTGCGTGGAGCTGGTATCCGACCAAACGATCTCCCCTTTTTGGAATGTTTTCGGAGCGATCAGGGCCCCAAGAAAAAAGCGCTGACGAACCCCCACCCAATTCACCGATCCGTCAAATGTCCGGTCCGAGCTGTTTCCAATAGTGTGATAATCGAATCCCTCTTTCTCTATGTATCCGATCTGTGTATTTTGTTTTTCAAAGGCCAGGTCTTGTTCCTGTGGAACCGCAGTGTAGTTCCATTGGGTGCGAAGCGACCGGTCATCTACCAACCCATCCACCCCTTGTACCCGGATCGATTGTTTGATCAGGTATCCTTCCTTCGGCAGGTCAAAGCGGTGTTCGAGGTAGCGGGTGGCATCCGAACCGGCCAAACGAAACACTACAAAACCCGATCCATCCGAGTTTCGGCCCGAATCGGCCAGGGCAAACTCCAATTGATTGGTGGAGGTGGTACGGCCGTTATCGGTTTTGATCGGATACCCGAAAGAAGATCCGTTGGCACCGCCCAATCGAACCCGACCGCTGTCGAGCCCGCGATAGTCCTTCAACTCTACCTGCTCGATCTGGCCGCCGTGACTTGTGAAATGCACGATGACCGCTGGATTCTCCAGCGTAAAACGAGTTTCGGTGCTGTCGGTGGCGGGTGAGAACGATCCGGCCTGTACGACCCGCTCCAAAGAATCGGCCCGGAGGGAATCTTTTACGCGTTGCTGAGAATCGATGGCGGGACCTTGCGCCGCCGCCAGGGAATCGCGCACGAATTGTTCCCGGGCTTGTTTTTGCCGCATCTCCGATTGCTCGGTGTTAAGCAGGTAGAAATATCCAAAGAACAGGATGGCCAACAGCACAAAGCCGATCACGGTGTTGCGGTCGAAATTCATGAACAGGTTTTAGAGGGCGTCAAAGATAGGAAAGGAGTCAGGACTCTACGGCCTCCTTTTGAGGGTGAGTGGCCAAAACCTTATTCCGTTGTTCCCGTGCGGCCCGGATAAAATGAACAAAAATGGGATGTGGGTTCTCCACGGTACTCTTTAGTTCGGGGTGATATTGCACGCCGATGAAGAAAGGATGATCGTTCAATTCAATCACCTCCACCAGACCGGAGTCGGGATTCACCCCACTGGCACGCATGCCAGCCTGTTGAAATGCATCGAGGTAGCGGTTGTTGAATTCCCAGCGATGGCGGTGCCTTTCGGAAATGCGGGTGGCCCCGTAAATACGCGCTGCCAAGCTGCCGGACTCCAGGTTGCATGGATAAGCGCCGAGGCGCATGGTTCCACCTTTTAGCTGAAGCTGTTTTTGGTCCTCCATCAGATCGATCACCGGATCGGGTGTTTTCGAATCCATCTCCGTCGAATGGGCCTGCGTATGATGCAAGACGTTTCGGGCAAATTCGATCGCCGCCATCTGCATACCCAAACAGATCCCGAAAAAAGGAAGACCCTGTTCCCGGGCATATCGGACGGCTTCGATCTTTCCCTCCACGCCGCGGTGACCAAATCCGGGTGCTACCAGCAACCCGTCCAACCCCTCCAGCTGTTCCTTCACATTGGAAGGATTCAATTGCTCACTGTGCAGGTTGATGACCCGTACTTCCGTCTCCTGCACCGCTCCTGCATGCACAAAAGCTTCCAAGATCGATTTATAGGCATCCTGCAGTTCGATGTACTTTCCGATCAATCCTATTGAAACGACCTGTTTCGGATGCTTCAATTTTTGTAGAAAATCACTCCACTTGGTCAGATCCGGTTCCTGCTTACTCGTCAGATGCAGTTTCTTCATCACGATGGTGTCCAACCCCTCCCGCATCATCATCAAGGGCACTTCATAGATGGTGCTGGCATCGGCCGATTCAATGACCGCTTCCAACCGCACGTTGCAAAAAAGGGCGATCTTTTTGCGCAGCTCGGCGGAGAGGGACCGTTCGGTTCGGCAAACGATCACATCCGGGTGAACGCCTTCCTGGCTCAGCATCCGCACGCTGTGCTGGGTGGGCTTGGTCTTTAATTCCTTGGCGGCGCGTAAATAAGGGATCAAGGTCAAGTGCACCACAACGGTATCTTCCTCCGGCAATTCCCATTGCAACTGGCGTACCGATTCCACAAAGGGTAAGCTTTCAATGTCGCCCACCGTACCCCCGATCTCGGTGATCACCACATCGTATTGTCCGCTTTCTCCCAGCAAGCGCATGCGGCGCTTGATCTCGTCGGTGATATGAGGCACTACCTGTACGGTTTTGCCGAGATAAACCCCCTGACGCTCCTGCTCAATGACCGTCTGGTAAATTCTTCCGGTGGTTACGTTATTGGCTTGGGAAGTAAAAATGTTCAGGAACCGCTCATAATGCCCTAAGTCCAGGTCCGTCTCTGCTCCATCTTCGGTCACATAACACTCGCCATGCTCATACGGATTCAACGTACCGGGGTCGACGTTGATATAGGGATCGAATTTTTGAATGGTGACACGCAGACCACGTGCCTGCAACAACTTGGCCAAGGAAGCAGCGATGATGCCTTTTCCAAGGGAAGAGGTTACCCCTCCGGTTACGAAAATATATTTAGCCATAGGGCGATTCATTTCAAAAAAGGATGCCTGCGCAAAAGATTTTGCGAGGAGCAAATGACCAGCCGAATGAAAGGGAAAATCCGAGAGGTCGTGTAAAGATAGTTGAAAAACCCGCCGGGGAAAACGATCCGGGTGAGTTGTGGAAAATCGGTGGCAAAAATCAGCCCCGGCCAGCTCCCGGAAGCAGGTAATGACGAACATAATCTCCCACCCCTTCTTCCAAGGAGTAGAATTCGTACGGATAACCGGCCGATCGGAGTTTTTCCATCGGGGCTTCCGTAAAATATTGATATGTGTCTTGCAGATCGGCCGGCATCTCAAAGTATTCGATCCGTGCCGGAAGCGCCAATGCCTGAAATACGGCCCGGATCAGGTCGTTGAAGGAACGAGCCCGGCCGGTTCCCAAATTATAGATCCCGCTGGGGGCCGAACAACCCATCAACCAGTCGATCACCCGAACCACATCCTTCACATAAATAAAATCCCGGCGCTGCTCCCCATCGGCGATCCCGGAACGGTGTGATTTGAACAAACGAACCACGCCCCGCTCCCGGATCTGCTGAAAGCCGTGATAGACCATGCTGGCCATACGTCCTTTGTGCGCTTCCCGAAATCCGTAGACATTAAAAAATTTCAGTCCGTACCAATGCGGCGGATGGTTGTTGGATTGCTCCATCACCCAACAGTCGAATTGATGTTTCGACAACCCGTACGGATTCAGGGGCTTCAGGGTGGAGAGCAACGACGTATCATCGAGATAACCGCTTTCTCCATTTCCATAGGTCGCTGCCGAGGAGGCATAGATCAAGGGGATCTGCCGTTGCGTGCAATAAGTCCAGATCTGTTTGGAATAATGCAGGTTCAGGGCTTCGTGGATGGAATAATCAAACTCGGTGGTGTCGGTGCGGGCACCCAGGTGAATGATCCAATCGGGACAAACCGCTTGTGCATTCAATCGATCGATCAATTCGGTACGGGGGATCAGGGTCACGCCTTCGAGATCGGCCCAGTTTTCGGTTTTATCCGCCCGAGAAAAATCATCGCTGAGGATCAACCGGATCTCTTGGCGGCTGGCCAGCACGTGCGCTAAATGGCCGCCGATGAATCCGGCCGCCCCGGTGATCAGTATAGTCTGCTGTTTTTGCTCCATCGGGCGATCAAAGCGTGGTTTCGGCCGACATAAATCGGGAAATGGCTTGCTCGTGTTTTTCTCTCCAGTCGGTTATGGATCCCCATGACTTGCCATCCACCATCACCTCCCCGGAGGTGACCACCCCGATCGATTCACAAGGGAAATCACCCACGGTGCTCAAAAAAGTATCTTTTTGGGAGCGGTCGACCGACACCAAGACCCGGCTCTGCGCCTCGCCAAACAGGAATGCATCCGAACGGATCGCCTGCGGCAATTGAATGGAGAAACCCAACGCATTCGGGAAGGCCGATTCACACAGGGCCTGGAACAATCCGCCCTCACTGAGGTCGTGTGCCGAACGAATCAATTGGTTCTTGATCAGGGAACGAACCGTTTGATGCAATGCGAATTCCGTTTCCAAATCGAATTGAGGGGCAGGCGAATAATCAACTTTGTGACAGGCAACCAAGTATTGAGAGGAGCCCAGGTCATCCGTTTGAGGTCCCAATAAAAACAACAGCGTATCAGCCTGCTTGAAATCCAGGGTCATCCGATCGGCCAGGCTATTCAACAATCCCACCATTCCGATCGTGGGTGTAGGATAGACCGGTCCGTCGGGATTTTGATTATAAAAACTGACGTTGCCACCGGTGACAGGCGTTTCAAAACGCCGACAGGCCTCACCCATGCCTTTCACGGCCTGCACGAATTGATAGTAGACCTCCGGATCATAGGGGTTTCCGAAATTCAGGCAATTGGTAACGCCGAGTGGCTCACCGCCACTGCAAACGATATTTCGGGCGGCTTCGCTGACGGCGATCATGGCGCCTTTGTACGGATCGGCGAAAACATAGCGACTGTTACAATCGGTCGTTACCGCCAACGCCTTCTCCGTGGGCTTGATCATCACGATCGCGGCATCGGATGGTGCATTGGTGCTGGCATTGGCAGCACCCACCATGCTATCGTACTGATGATAGATCCATTGTTTGGAGGCCAGGGTGGGACGCGTGATCAGTTGTGTTGCCACGGCCTGTAGGTCGGCAGGAACCGGAACCTGACTAACATCAAAGGCCCGGATCTGTTTAAAATAAGCCGGCTCCTGGTAGGCCCGTTCGTATTGTGGCGCTCCACCGCCCAATACCAATTCCTCTGCCGGGATCTGCGCTTCCAACACCCCGTCCATGTAAAAGGAAAGAAGTTTATCGTCGGTCACCTCGCCGATCACAGAGCAAGGGAGATCCCATTTTTCAAAAATGGATGCGATCTCGGCTTCGCGCCCTCGCTGTGCCACGAGCAACATGCGTTCCTGGCTTTCGCTGAGGAGCAGCTCCCAGGTTTTCATGTTGGATTGTCGGGTGGGTACTTTATCCAACTCGATCCGCATCCCCACGCCTCCTTTGGCACTCATCTCAGCGGTGGAACAGATGATACCGGCCGCTCCCATGTCCTGCATACCTACGACCGCACCCGTCTCGATCACTTCCAAACAGGCCTCCAACAATTTCTTTTCCTGAAAAGGATCGCCCACTTGCACGGCGGGCAATTCCTGCACACTCTCCGCCGTAATATCGGCCGAGGCAAAAGAAGCACCCCCGCTGCCGTCCTGTCCGGTAGCACTGCCAACGAATAGAACAGGATTACCCAAACCGGCGGCAGTCGCGGAAACGGTCTTTCCGGCCTGCACAATACCCACACTCATAGCATTGACCAGGGGATTGGTATGATAACATGCATCGAAATAGATCTCACCACCAACGGTTGGCACGCCAAAACAATTTCCATAATGCCCGATGCCATGCACCACGCCAGCCAACAAATGCTGGGTTTTGGCATCCTCCAAGTTTCCGAAACGAAGGGAGTTGAGTGCGGCGATGGGACGAGCCCCCATGGTAAAAATATCTCGGTGGATCCCCCCTACGCCCGTTGCGGCCCCTTGAAAAGGCTCGATGGCCGAAGGGTGATTGTGCGATTCGATCTTGAATACCACGCCCAGTCCGTCTCCAATATCCATCAAGCCTGCATTCTCCTCCCCGGCCTTGACGAGCATGCGGCCACCTTCCCGGGGCAAGGTCTTCAGCCAGCGAATCGAGTTCTTATAGCTGCAATGTTCACTCCACATGCCCGAGAAAGCACAGAGTTCATTGAAATTGGGGGTGCGGCCAAGCTTGGTACAGATCAACTCAAACTCCTCGGCGGTAAGCCGAAGCTGCTCGGCTGTTTTGACAGTAACTTCCATGGATCGGGGGATTGAATTCGGGATACAAAATTAATGACTGACCTCAAGGGTGACGAGGAACTTCTCAACGCATTACTGACAATTCCACAGGTTGGCTATTTTCGACTCAAATTGACCTTTGGCCACCATTCTTTTCATCGGATACCTGATCGCCCTGAGCTGGGGAGTGACGCGCATTCGCTTCTTTCGCTCCTCGGGCCTGACTCAAACACAACTGATCCTGCTCTTTTGCCTGAAAGTGGCGGTCGGTATTTTTTATGGATGGCTGGGCGTTTATTACGCCAGCACCGGAAACATGCGGGACACCTGGGCTTTCCATACAGGGGGATTGGAGGAAGAAATTCTGCTGCTGAACGACCCGGTCCGTTTTCTGACCGAATTGATCCACGACCCTTACGAGGGAGGAAAATGGAAATTATTTCAATCCGACGATTCCTATTGGAACGACCTGAAGGGCAACGCCCTCATCAAAGGACTCGCGTTCCTGAACCTGATCACGGGCGGTCACTATTTTGTGAATGTTCTGTTTTATAATTTTTTCGGACTGATCGGACTGGTTTGCTTCTACCGGGTCCTCACCCACCGTTTCCACACCCAACCCATCGCCACCGCACTGACCGTATTGCTGCTCCCCTCGGTGCTGTTCTGGACCAGCGGGATCCACAAAGAAGGGATCTTGTTCACCGCCATCGGACTGATCACGTATTGCATTTATTTCTCCTTCCAAGCCCGGCACTGGAGCATCAAACGCATCGCTGCCATCTTCCTTTCGCTCTTGCTGATATTGGTTTTTCGCAACCACTTGCTCCTGGCCCTGCTGCCCGCCTTGCTACTATGGGCGCTGACCCAACGCTTTCCCAACCATAAGGGCTGGATCACTGCAGCACTCTATACGGGTTGCCTCCTGCTGTTCTTTTTGAGTCCGGTCATCACCCCCCGCCTCAACCTGCCGGAAGCCGTCGCCCAAAAACAACATGAATTCCTCCAACTAAAAGGTGGAAAAAGCTCCCTGCCGGTAGAGCCCCTCGAACCTACCCCCATGGGGTTTCTGAAAAATCTGCCCCAAAGCCTCGACCTGGCCCTGACCCGACCCCACCTCAGTAACGTGCGTCACCTGCTCTCCCTGGCAGCCTATTTAGAGGTGATCGGCTGGGCAGTTATCTTACTGCTCTGGATCTGGTTTAGAGACAAACGCAAGACCTGGCCCCGGGAGTCGCTGGACTATTTTTTACTGACATTTTCTATTGCAGTGATCCTTATAATAGGTTTCTCCATCAATAATTTAGGTGCAATCGTCCGATACCGAAGCATCGTCCTCGCCGCCCTGATCACACCACTAGCGGCCAGCATTGACTGGAAAAGGATCATGCGAGTGATCAAGAACTAATTATATTTTTTTATAATATATAGTTTCGGAGGCCCAAGACCTCATTTTTTAGCCATAAAGCCCTTTTATTTCCACTTTTTAAGCCTAATTAATCCACATTTAGGACTCAATAGGCCTAAAACCGCATTTTTATCGTTGATTTGCAAAAAAATTACCCATGTCACTTCGTTTCAATGCGATTCAGTCCCTTTCCGGCAAGGGAGATGTTAATGTGGAGGGATCCACCAAGATCACGGCCATTTTTGGAACCAATGTGTTCACCCTAAAAACGGCCCGTGAGTTCCTCAGTGATGAAGCTTATAAAAGTCTGGCCGGCTCAATCAAGGCCAGCCAGAAGATCGACCGGTCGATGGCCAACCAGATCGCCAACGGCGTCCGGGCCTGGGCGGAGACCAAGGGGGTTACGCATTATACGCACTGGTTCCAGCCGCTGACTGGTACTACTGCCGAGAAACACGATTCCTTTTTTACCTTGAAAAGTGATGGTACGCCCATCGAGGAGTTTGACGGGGCTGCCTTGATCCAACAGGAACCGGATGCGTCTTCGTTTCCGAGTGGGGGACTTCGAGCCACTTTTGAAGCCCGTGGCTACACGGCCTGGGATCCCTCCTCGCCTGCCTTCATCATGGAGATCGGCGCCGGAAAAACCCTTTGCATTCCCACCATCTTTGTTTCCTACACCGGCGAATCGCTCGATTACAAAGCACCCTTACTGAAATCGATCGAGGCTATGAATAAGGCCGCGGTGGATGTCTGTCATTATTTTGATAAGAATGTATCAAAGGTGACCCCGACGCTGGGATGGGAGCAAGAGTATTTTCTGGTGGATGAGAATATGTTCAATGCCCGCCCCGACTTGGTGATGACCGGACGCACGGTATTTGGTCAGAGCTCGGCCAAGAACCAGCAGCTCGAAGACCATTACTTCGGATCCATCCCCGAGCGGATCTATGCTTACATGCGTGACTTCGAAGCTGAATCCTACAAATTGGGCATTCCGCTTCGCACGCGTCACAACGAGGTAGCACCAGCCCAGTTTGAATGTGCTCCCATATTTGAGGAGGTGAGTGTAGCGGTCGATCACAACTCATTGTTGATGGACGTGATGGACCGCGTGGCTCGTCGCCACGGCTTGCGCGTACTGCTGCACGAAAAACCTTTCGCAGGTATCAATGGAAGCGGCAAGCATAACAACTGGAGCATGGCTACCGATACGGGCGTGAATTTGCTGGCACCGGGCAAAACACCCAAGACCAACCTGATGTTCCTGGCCTTCTTCGTCAATACCATCAAGGCCGTGCATGACTATGCTGATATTCTTCGCGCCTCCATCGCGTCGGCACCCAACGACCATCGCCTCGGCGCCAACGAAGCCCCGCCCGCGATCATTTCGGTCTTTATCGGACAATACCTGAGCAAGGTGCTCAACGATGTCAAAGAGCGGGTTTCCAAAAAAATGGATGAGACCGATGAGAGCCTGCTCAAGATCGATATTCACAAGAGCATCCCGGAGTTGCTGATGGACAATACCGACCGCAACCGCACCTCCCCCTTCGCCTTCACCGGTAACAAATTCGAGTTCCGGGCCGTGGGTTCCTCGGCCAACTGCGCCAATCCCATGACCGTTCTCAATACCATCATGGCCGATACCCTCAAGCGCTTTAAGAAAGAGGTAGATGCCCACATCGAGAAAGGAGATAAAAAGGAGATCGCCGTGATGCATGTGATCCGCCAATACATCGTTGACAGCGAGCGCATCTTGTTCGAAGGGGATGGTTACAGCGAGGCATGGGAGAAAGAAGCCGCTAAACGCGGATTGGAAAACGTCAAGACCACCCCGCGGGCCCTGGATGCCATGGTGACCAAAAAAGCCAAGAAACTTTTCGAGGAGCACAATATTTATACGCACGAAGAACTGGAGGCCCGTCACGAGATCGAGCTGGAGAAATACATCAAGAAAGTTCAGATCGAAAGCCGCATGATCGGTGAACTGGCACACAGCCACATCATCCCCGCGGCCCTCCGCTACCAAAGCCGACTCACCGAAAACATCTGCGGGTTGAAAGAAGCAGGGCTCGCTAACAGTGCCTTTGCTACCCAAAGCGGCCTGCTCTCGAAGATCTCCGAGTATGTAAATCAGATCAGCCAACTGGTGGATGGCATGATCGCGGCCCGCAAGGATTGCAACGCCCTGGCCGATACGCGTGAGAAGGCCATCGCCTACCAAGAGAAAGTAAAGGATACATATTTCGATGCGATCCGCTACCAAGTCGACAAACTCGAATTGATCGTAGACGACCGCGAGTGGGATCTTCCCAAATACCGCGAGATGCTTTTCCTGCGCTAATACGATAAACCCAATAATAAAAAACCCCGGAGCCTCCGGGGTTTTTTTATTTCGTCAGGGGAAAAATCAGGCCGTTTTCTTGGCATCCTCCAAAAACTTCGCCAACCCGATATCTGTGAGCGGATGCTTGAGTAAGCCAAGGATGGAATCGAGCGGACAAGTACAGACATCGGCACCGGCCTCGGCACACTTGACGATGTGCAGGGCGTTTCGGATCGAGGCGGCCAGGATCTGTGTCTTGAATCCCTGCATGGAATAGATGTTGGAGATCTGTGCGATCAACTCAATACCATCCCAGTTGGTATCGTCTACCCGCCCAATAAACGGAGACAGATAGGTTGCACCCGCTTTGGCGGCGAGTATGGCTTGCCCCGCCGAGAACACCAACGTACAATTGGTCTTGATCCCGTTATCGGAAAACCACTTGATGGCCTTGATGCCGTCCTTGATCATCGGCACTTTTACCACAATATTCTTATGGATGGCCGCCAGTTTTTTCCCTTCCTCCACGATCGCGGAGTATTCGGTACTGATCACTTCAGCACTGATGTCACCGTCAACCATTTCACAGATGGTCTTGTAGTGATTCAGGATCGCTGCCTCGCCTTTGATGCCTTCTTTGGCCATCAGGGAGGGGTTAGTGGTCACGCCATCCAAGATCCCGAGCTCGTTTGCCTCCCGGATCTGTGCGAGGTTGGCAGTGTCGACAAAGAATTTCATATAAAAGAATGAAGAGGTGTAAAAAAAGTGGCAGGCTTATTACATCGCACCGCTCAACCACCTACTCTTGCTGCCTTCCGGCCCTGGGAGGGTTCAGCAGGAGCTGGTCGTGTAAGACCTGCCGGGGCAAAGATAACGCATCGTGTTCAGCGCATGAAATTGGAACGCAGTTCGGTGGCGCCGATGAGTTCATCGGCCCGTGCACCGAAGGGACGGAAATACAAGAGCAAGAGATAGTGGTTCTCCGTACCCCAAAAATCACCCTCGATGGGTGAGGCACTGGGGGGCAATGGCTGCGGGTTGGGGTCTGGCACAGCAGCATATCGGTAATTGTAGAATCCTTGTTTTAGGTACAGTTTTCCCTGATAAACACCCAAGGAGTCGTTGAATTTCATTTCATGAGCGGGTTCGGTCCCATATCCACAGAGCTCTCCCTGCAGATAAATACGTTTTCCCGCCAGCGGTTTATATCCGGGTGGGATGTAGGTGAAATGAACCCAGGCATAATCGCTTTGCCACCAGGGGTTGGGGTTGTCGCGGTTTTCGGTGAGGAAAAGCCCATTGAGGTCGCGGTAAAAAAGATAGACCTGTCGGCCGCGGTCTTCATCCGGCGTCACATACACATCGATGCGGCGGCTGGTGTCGCTGTCGACGATGCGACTGACCCTTTCGCTGCGCAACCGAAAGCTCCGCAAGTCGACCCAACGCCATTCTTTTCCGGCCGGGAAGCGGGTGGTTTCCTCTTCGGCATACTCATAATAATTGGAGCGATAGATCGTGGGTCGGTCCAGGGTCTGGGCCGTGGGCCAATTATAATTCTGCAAAAGAGTGAGCTTGAGGTCTTGCGGCGACAAGGTCTGTAGGTTAGACCCTTGCGTATTGACGGTAGCCAGCACGCGCTGATGGGTTTGAAAATACTCGCCCCGAAAGGCCTGGAGCACGGTGCCACCGACCGTTACTTTTTTATTGACCACCAAGATGCGTCGAGTAAAGACCACCCGATTGGTATCGTCGTTCAGGTATACCCGCAACAAATAATTTCCGCCTCGGGTGGGACCACTATTTCGCTCGGGGAACACCGCCTGGTAAT
>CAXRAX010000003.1:0-11048 GCA_964229195.1 Chitinophagaceae bacterium
TGAAGGACCAAGAGGTCGTGGACAACGAAGACCAAGTCCTCAACGTTCAATTCACCGAATCGGATGCCCAAGGGGAACCGATCGAAAATGGTGCCCAAAAAGACAATTCGCTACTTGTAAAATATTTCGCCCCTGCCTTTCGCAGTCAATGGATGGGAAAAAAAGTAGGCGACGCGCTCGTAAGCACCCTTTCGGCCGCCTTTGAGGAAAAAGAACGCAGCTGGATCCTAAGCGACCTGGGACTCCCGGCCGACGACACCGCTGCCCTGGATAAGAACTTCCGCATCACCCTCACCAAGATCGGTCTATTGGAGAAAAGAGCCCTCGACGAATCCCTCTTCGAACAACTCTATCCCAACCAAGAAGTAAAGACCGAAGCCGATTTTCGAAACAAGATCCGCGAAGAGATCGGGGCGTATTGGACCGCGCAGTCGAATAACCAGATCCAGGATCAAGTATTTCATGCCCTCGTCGATCATACCGCCATCTCCTTCCCGGAATCCTTTTTGAAAAAATGGCTTCAAACACAAGGAGAAAATCCCAAATCGGCCGAAGAAGTGGAAAAGGAGTTCCCCACTTTTTGCAATCAGCTGAAGTGGACCCTTATTTCGGAAAAGATCGTAAAAGATCAGGCCCTGCAGGTGAGTCCCGACGAGATCCGAGCCTTTGCCCAACAACAACTGTTCAGTTACATGGGGGGGGCCAATCTGGGGATGGACCAGCCCTGGGTCAAAGATTACACCGAACGCATGATGAAGGACCGTAAATACGTCGAGGATGCTTATCACCGCATACAATCCCAAAAAGTGATGGAATGGGGAGCATCACAAGTGAATCCGACCGACACATCCATGGAGGCCGACAAATTCACGCAAATGGTCGAAGAACACCGTCACCACCACCATTGATCGAATCGGCTGACCACTGGTCAGCCCACAAGATGACCGGGATCGTCTCCGGCCGACAAACTGTCACCGATTTTGCCAATCCGTCGAATGGACGGATATTTGATAGAACCCACCTGCACAATCAAACTCCATGGGATTCAACTCCGAATTTGAAAAATTTGCCGTCAAGCACCAAGGGCTCTCCAGCAATACTTTACATAGCTATGCCTCGCACCTGGTAACGGCGATGACTCCTAACATCATCGAGGAACGTTCCCTGAACGTGGCCGTGATGGACGTATACAGCCGCTTGATGATGGACCGCATCATCTTCCTTGGCTATCCGATCAACGATGAGATCGCCAACATCGTGACCGCACAGTTGCTGTTTTTGGATTCGACCGATCGCCAGCGCGACATCAACATGTACATCAATAGTCCGGGTGGCAGCGTCTACGCCGGCTTGGGCGTGTACGATACGATGCAATACGTGGGCCCGGATATCGCCACCATCTGCATCGGGGTGGCCGCCTCTATGGCCTGCGTACTGTTGGGTGCCGGTACCAAAGGAAAACGGGCAGCCCTCAAACACTCTCGCATCATGATGCATCAGCCCAGCGGGGCCATCGGCGGACAGGCCAGCGACATCGAGATCACTGTCAATGAGATCCGTAAACTGAAAAAAGAGCTTTACGAGGTCGTACAACTGCATACCGGTAAACCAGTGGAGCAGATCCAAAAAGATTTTGACCGCGACAACTGGATGACCGCCCCGGAAGCCAAGGAATATGGTTTGATCGACGAAGTGCTGGTCACCAATCCCAAAAAAAACAAGTCCTGATCAGGAACAACCCCGACGTATGAAAACGAACGATATTTTCTCCAAACCGAATTGGCTGAGTGAAGACGAGGACGAAAAAGAAGAGCGACCCGCCTCCGACCTGACCATGCTGAGCAAAAAACTCGAACGCTATTTCTTCGAAAAACGCTCCGTTTATCTCTGGGGCGTAGTAGATGATAAAAGCGCTCGTGACGTGGTCAGCAAACTGCTGCTGCTCGATGCGGACAAACCCGGAGAGGAGATCAAGTTTTATATTAATAGTCCCGGTGGCGTCGTCACCAGCGGGATGGTGATGTACGATACCATGCAGATGATCAAAAGTCCGGTGAGCACGATCTGTATGGGACTGGCCGCCTCCATGGGTAGCATCTTGCTGAGCGGTGGTGTGAAGGGCCGTCGTTTTATTTTCCCGCATGGCGAGGTTATGATCCACCAACCTTCTTTGGGCGGATACATTCAGGGCGTAAGCGCAGATCTGGAAATTCAGGCCGAGCAAACCCGTCGTGTGAAAGAGATCGGCGCCAGCATTCTGGCCCGCAATTGCGGAAAGACCGTCGAACAGATCATGCGTGATTTTGACCGTGATTATTGGATGAATGCCCAGCAAGCCATCGAATATGGCATTGCCGATCAATTGATCGATAAGCTTTAATCGCCAGTCAATCAACCTTTTGAGTAAGTGCCCACGGCTAATTGCGGGCATTCCGGTTACATAGCCTAATTTTACCATCCGATTTTTTGAATCATGGCAAAGACCCCGCTGCATTGTTCGTTCTGTGGCCGCAACCGCGATGAGGTGAAGATCCTCATCGCTGGACAGGAAGGTCATATTTGTGAGAATTGTGTGGATCATGCCCGGGAGATCATTGATCAGGAATTATCGGTACGGCAGGATAAGGGCAGTCCCGGTTTCAAACTCCAAGTAAAGAAGCCCGCCGAGATCAAAAAATTTCTGGATGAATACGTGATCGGCCAGGACGATGCCAAGAAAGTATTGGCCGTGGCCGTGTACAATCACTATAAACGCCTCACGCAAAAACAAGGTGATGCGCCATCCGATGTAGAGATCGACAAGAGCAACATCGTGATGGTGGGTGAAACCGGTACCGGTAAAACGCTATTGGCCAAAAGCATCGCCCGCATGCTCAACGTTCCGTTCGCGATCGTAGATGCCACCGTCTTCACAGAAGCCGGCTATGTGGGCGAGGACGTGGAGAGTATTCTCACCCGTTTACTTCAAGTTTGCAACTACGACGTGGCCGCCGCCGAAAGAGGGATCGTTTACATCGACGAAATAGACAAGATCGCCCGCAAAGGCGACAACCCGTCCATCACCCGAGACGTCAGCGGGGAAGGTGTCCAGCAAGGGTTATTAAAGTTGTTGGAAGGCAGTGATGTATTGGTGCCTCCCCAAGGCGGACGCAAACATCCCGAACAAAAACTGGTCAAGATCAATACGCAGCATATCCTCTTTATTTGCGGAGGCGCATTCGACGGAATACAAAAGATCATTGGGCGACGCGTACAGTCCAATACGATCGGGTTTCAAGTGGACAAGGAAGAACAAGCCCTTCGTCAGAAGAACCTGTTGCAGTTTGTGAATGCGACGGACCTCAAGCAATTCGGTTTGATACCTGAGCTATTGGGACGCTTGCCGGTGGTGACCCACTTGGATCCGCTGGACGGACCCGCCCTCAAGTGCATCCTCACCGAACCCAAGAACGCCCTGGTCAAACAATACAAGCGATTATTTGAGTTGGAGGGCATTGAGCTCACCATCGAAGAACCGGCCCTTGATTTCATGGTCGAGAAAGCCATGGAATACAAATTGGGCGCCCGCGGTCTTCGCAGCATCTGCGAGAGCATTCTGACCGACGCCATGTACGAACTGCCCAGCTCTGATATTAAAACCTTTACCCTGAGCCTGGAATATGCACAGCGGAAATTTGAGAAGAGCAAGATGAGCTTGCTCAAGGTCGCGTAATCTATTTTCAATTCGCCTTTACATGCAAGAACTCGTTCAAAAGCTTCAGCAGGAAGCCGGCCTGACCGAAGAGCAGGCTAAACAAGCCATTCAGACCATGAAGAATTTTGTGGTCGAGAAGTTCCCCATGCTGGAATCGGCCGCCAACAAACTGTTTGGAGAGGCATAAAAAATCCCGGCCCTATAGAGCCGGGATTAAAATTACCCATCCGGTTTTTCGGGAAGGCTAATCAACCGCAACCACCTTGGTTGCCGCAATTCAGACATTTATAGCAAGCACCACTGCGCATCATGATGTTGCCGCACACGTTACAGGCGGGTGCATCACTTTGCATATTCTTGGCGGCTGCATTCATGGCATCGAGGGCCGACTCGGCTTTCACGGGCTGGGTGGCCTTCACTGCCGACTTGGCTGGCTGCGTAGTAGCCCCGGGTGCTACGCGCACGCTCGACAACTCAGGGTCTTTTGCATATTCCAGTCCGTTTGAAGGAACTTCATCCCACTCATCACTTCCCGTGTTCATCACTTCGGGCTTGTCGAGTACATGTACTAAGTCGGTCCGACCCAGATACTCGTAACCGAGCACGCGGAAGATGAAGTCGACGATCGAAGTAGTGGTTTTGATATTGGGATGCTCCACAAATCCGGAGGGATCGAAACGGGTGAAGGCAAACTTATCGACGAACTCCTCCAGCGGTACGCCGTATTGCAATCCGATGGAAACCGAAATAGCAAAACAGTTCATCATGCTACGCATGGTGGCACCTTCTTTGGCCATGTCAACGAAGATCTCGCCCAGGGTTCCGTCGGCATATTCGCCGGTACGGAGGAATACGGCCTGTCCGCTGATCTTGGCTTTCTGTGTGAAGCCGCGGCGCTTAGCAGGCAGGGTGCGGCGCTCCACGATGCTGGCAAGCTTACGCTTGAGTTTGGTATCCGGGGATGCTTGCACGCGCTTTTGTACTTCTTCCAGTAATTCTTCTACGGTAAGCTGACCCAGGTCGACGATGTTAGACTCCGTAGCCGCAGGTGTTTCAGCGGCAGTGGCAGTGGCACCGGTATCGGTTTTCTTTTTCTTGTCCGACTTATTGCTGAGCGGCTGAGAGAGCTTGGAACCATCGCGATAGAGTGCGTTAGCTTTCAACCCCAGTTTCCAACTCAGGTGATAAGCATCTGCGATCTCCTCTACCGATGCTTCGTGGGGCAGGTTGATGGTTTTGGAGATGGCGCCACTGATGAAAGGCTGCGTAGCACCCATCATGCGGATGTGACCATGCGCATGAATGTAGCGTTGTCCTTTTTGTCCGCATTTGTTGGCACAATCAAAGACAGGCAGATGCTCATCTTTCAGACCAGGGGCCCCTTCCAGCATCATTGTTCCGCATACATAATCGTTGGCGGCTTCGATCTGCTCGTCGGTAAATCCAAGGGCCTCCAGCAAACTCCACTCGAAGTCGTTGTATTGCTCGGGGGTGAAGCCCAGGCGCTGCAAGCACTCTTCGCCGAGGGTGTATTTGTTGAATACAAATCCGACCTCAAATGCCGTAAGGGCGGCCGCATCCAGCCGCTGGATCTCTTCAGCGATAAAACCTTTTTCGCTCAGTGTTTGGTGATTGATGAACGGAGCACCGGCAAAGCTGGCGGATCCCACAGCGTACTTAATGATGGCGTCGGTCTCTTTCTCGGAGTATCCCAAGTTGCGAAGGGCCGTGGGCACCGACTGGTTGATGATCTTGAAATAACCACCACCCGAGAGTTTCTTGAATTTCACCAGGGCAAAATCCGGTTCTACGCCGGTGGTGTCGCAGTCCATCACCAATCCGATCGTACCGGTAGGAGCGATCACTGTGGCTTGTGCATTGCGATAACCATATTTTTCGCCGAGCTCACAGGCATCATCCCATGCCTTGCAAGCGGCTTTCAGTAAGTAATCGGGGCAGTATTTGACCTTGATACCCTGAGGCTTGATGCTGAGATTTTCATATTCATCGGCATCGTAGGCAGCCAGGCGGTGGTTGCGCATTACGCGCAGCATGTGCTTCTTGTTCTCCTCGTAGCGGGGGAAAGCACCCAATACCTGAGCCATTTCAGCGGAGGTCTTATACGAAATACCGGTCATGATCGCGGTGAGGGCCCCGGCGATGGCCCGAGCTTCCTCACTGTCGTAAGGAATGCCGCTTACCATCAGCATGGTGCCGAGGTTGGCATAGCCCAATCCCAGTGTACGATACTCATAGCTGAGTTGTGCCACTTCCTTGGAGGGGAACTGAGCCATGAGCACAGAGATCTCGAGTACAACCGTCCATAGGCGACAATTGTATTCATACCCTTCCACATCGAAGGCGTTGTTGTCCGCGTTGTAAAACTTCATCAAGTTGGCCGAGGCCAGGTTGCACGCGGTGTTGTCGAGGAACATGTACTCCGAGCAAGGGTTCGAGGCGCGGATGGGACCACCCTCTGGACAGGTATGCCACTCATTGATGGTGGTATTGTACTGTGTGCCGGGATCGGCGCAGCGCCAGGCGGCATAGGCGATCTGATTCCAGAGTTCGCGGGCGGGTACTTTTTTCATGACCCGTCCGTCCATCCGACCAATCAATTCCCAATCCTCGTTGTTCTCGAGTTTTTCGAAGAAGGAATTGGGGATGCGGATGGAGTTATTGGAATTTTGTCCGCTGACAGTACGATAGGCTTCGTCCTCATACCCGGAAGAATAACCCGCGGCGATCAGGGCCCCCACTTTTTTCTCCTCTTCTACTTTCCAGTTGATGAATTGTACGATCTCGGGGTGATCCAGATCGAGGCAGACCATCTTGGCGGCGCGACGAGTGGTACCCCCGGATTTGATGGCTCCGGCGGCGCGGTCACCGATCTTCAGGAAACTCATCAAGCCGGAGGAGCTGCCGCCCCCGCTGAGTTTTTCCCCTTCCCCGCGCAGGTTGGAGTAGTTCGTACCCACTCCGGAACCGTATTTGAAAATGCGGGCTTCGCGTACCCAGAGGTCCATGATGCCGCCCTCATTTACCAAGTCGTCATCCACGCTGAGGATGAAACAAGCGTGCGGCTGCGGACGCTCGTAGGCATTCTGAGATTTCTTCAGTTGGCCATCTGCCGGATCCACGTAATAGTGCCCCTGGGGCTTGCCGGCAATTCCATAGCTTTCGTACAGGCCGGTGTTGAACCATTGGGGACTATTCGGTACGCACATTTGGTTGAGGATCGAATACACCAACTCGTCGTAGAATACCTGAGCATCCTGCGTGCTGGCGAAATAACCATGGCGCTCGCCCCAAACCCGCCAGCAATTCGCCATGCGGTGTGCCACCTGCTTGGCCGAACGCTCTCGACCCAGCGTGCCATCAGGCTGAGGAACCCCGGCCTTGCGGAAATATTTTTGCGCCAGGATATCGGTCGCGATCTGACTCCACTGCTTGGGAACTTCCACATCGGTCATCTCGAAGACCACCTCACCGGAGGGGTTTCGAATGACGGAAGTTCGATAGTCATATTCGAACTGATCGAAAACGGAGATGTCATCCCGGGTGTACCGACGCGGGAACTGCAAACCGCGAGCGGTAAGTGATTGTTTTTTGGTTGCCATACTATGAAAAGACTTTAATGGGTTTTGGTCAGATATTGGATCAAAACACCTCCGCGGGGGAGGTGTCTAACGAAAGTATTTTTAGCAACTTAAAATTCCATAGCTGAAATTTCAACATTATGTGGAAAAGGGTGTGTATCACTGTGAAACGCCTGATGGATAGGCTTTTCATCATTTTTACACAGACCTGCTCAAAAGATGGAAAAAAAATTTTTGGTAGATTCGACATCTTTTATTTCCTCTCGGAAAAAGGTCTTTTTTGGACTTTCTTCAAGCTACCGTGTATAGCCGATCGAACCGCTGCCTATGATCAGCGGGGAGGCAAATCCGGTTTGAGTAGCTTTGACGATATGAAGCACTCCTTTTTATTGTTGACAGGGTGGATGGTGGTCATGCTGCTCACACAAATCCCGAATACACACGCACAAAATCAGTCGGATGCATGGGGTACGGTTTTTTTCAACGGACCCTACCGGGGAAAATGGGGATTGCACCTGGACGCTCAAGTGCGCAGCACGGCGGGGATGGAGGGGTTGAGGACCTGGTTATTTCGCCCGGGCATTCAATACAAACTGAGCAAACGTCAGTTGCTGACATTGGGCTATGCATACATAGAGGGCCGAATCAACGAACCCGGCGTGAGGGCCTATACGCCGGAACACCGTCTCTGGCAGCAATGGATCTACTTTCAACCCGTCCGCCGGCAAACCCTGCAGCATCGGTTCCGGATCGAGGAGCGCTTCATCGGTTCCACCCGATACCTTGAAGGCGTAGGCATACCAACCCTTTCGATCTATTCGACCCGGTTTCGTTATTTCAACCGGATCATCTTACCGTGGCGGCCCAAGGAATCATTTGAAAAAGGCCTCTTTGCCACCTTACAAAATGAAATTTTTCTACATCTGACCGGCACCGATCGGCTGACCGGAAAAACGTTTGATCAAAATCGGTTTTACCTGGCGGCGGGTTACCGCGTGAACCGGATCTGGGATATGGAGGCGGGCTACATGCGTCGGGATGTTCAGGCCACTACCCGGCTGAACCAATTGAATACCTTGCAACTGGCCTTTTATTTTAGGCCTGATTAACATATGATAGATTTTTTTCGGACTTTTATCCCCCATGCCATCCATCCATCCCATTTACGAGGAATTGGTCCGCCGTAAAGCAGCGGGACAAAAATCCTTTGCCGTATTGGTGGACCCTGACAAGACCTCAGTAGACCAGACAACGGCCCTGATTGAAAAAGCCGAGAAGTCAAAAGTGGATTTCTTCCTGGTCGGCGGTAGCCTGGTGGTAAGTACGCACCTCGAAGCGTTGATCGAACAGATCAAAAAAAGAACAACGATCCCGGTCATTTTATTTCCGGGAAGTCCCAGTCAGGTTACACCAACAGCCGACGCCTTGCTGTATCTTTCTTTGATCTCCGGCCGCAATCCGGAACTGCTCATTGGTCAGCATGTGATCTCCGCGCCGGCGGTCAAAAAAAGCGGACTAGAGATCATCCCTACCGGATACATGGTAGTGGACGGCGGAGTGCCAACCACTGTTTCGTATATCAGTCACGCCAACCCACTTCCCGCCAATAAGAACGAGATCGCCGTTTGCACCGCGATGGCCGGAGAGATGCTGGGACTCAAACTAATCTACCTCGATGCCGGAAGCGGGGCCTTGAATCCGGTACCCGCATCCATGATACGAGCCGTTGCCGAACAGATCCAGGTGCCCCTGATTGTGGGCGGGGGCATTACCACCCCACAAAAGGCAATTGAAAATTGTCGAAGCGGTGCCGATCTGATCGTCGTCGGCAACGCCATCGAAAAAGATATCGATCTGATGCAATCGGTCAGTGAAGCCGTTCATTCCATTTCCCGCTCGTAGAACTCCCACGTAAGCTTTCCATTCATCCTAAAATTAAACCCTTAGTTGGGCTAAATTTTTAATGGAAAAAAAATAAGCCGTCGGCCGGCGGGATAGGTTTGAAGCCGAACCGTACCGGCCATGAAAAACCGATCCCTTCGAACCATTCGAAGCTTGCTGCCTCTTTTACCAATTGCCCTAATGCCAGCTATTGGTTCGGGGCAGGGACGCGTCGTGATCAACGAATACATGCCATGGCCAGGGAGTTCCTGTGGCACCACTGCTGAATTTGTGGAGCTGATGAATTTCGGTCCCGGTCCCATCAACATCGGTTGCTACATCCTCACCGACGGCGACCATACCATTACCATTCCCGAAGGCACCATTCTGCAACCCGGGGAATTCTATGTGATCGGTGGACAAGACACCATCGAAGCCCCCTGTGCCAATATCGACAGCACGATTCACATCGATCTCAACTGGAACACTTGCGGATGTACCAGCAGTCCCATCCCCACCACGGGCGATGGTTTACTGACCGATGGAGGTTCGGCCAATGAACAAGTGGTACTGCTGGACCCTCAGCTCCGGGTAGTCGACGCTGTGGCCAGGTCCCTTCCGGTAGAACCAAACAGCACCCTCACCAGCCGATCGCCGGGGGGTAGTAATTGCTTTGACCAGACCTTCAACTTAAACCTGCTGAATCCCACCTATGAAACGATCGGACAATCTGCCGGTAGAGGAAACTCTTTTGCCCGCACCCGGGATGGCGACTGTGGCTGGGTAAAAGATCCACAACAAAGTGCCGGCGCCACCAACAACCGCGGCGGGGAAACATCCAATGTCCAGTATAATTTTTACTATATCAAGGCCACCAGCTGTGATCGTGACGGGAAAGTAGCCATAACCGTGACCGCAGCGGATTACACGAATATTTTTCCCATGTCGTTTATTCTGGCGGTGGACAGCAATCGAAACGGACAATTCGACTTAGATGACCAATATAGTACCGGAACGGTCAGTACGCCCAACACCCTGACCTTCGATAGCCTTCCGCCGGGCTCCTATCGCATCACCTTATCAACCGCCCAAGGCTGTAACCTGCAAACCTTTCCCTTCACCATTGCGGGCTGTTCGGTGGTGGCCCTACCCCTGAAACTTCGCTCCTTCCAAGCGCAGCGAGATCAAGGCGAGGTCCGTTTCTCCTGGACCCTGGAAGAAACGCAAGCATTGGAAGCCTGTCGGTTGGAGGGAAGCATCGATGGAATCGTTTTTAATTGGTTTCATAACCTAGGCTTACCAGATATCCGGGAATATACCTGGCATGGCCAGCGTGTGCTATCCGTTCCGCCCGAGATCCGCTTTGTGCGACTTTGGACGATCTCCCGGTTAGAAGAGCAGCAGTGGTCACCCATCATACTCTTAAGCAGCCCCACCCTGCCCAACGCCGATCGCCTATTTCCCAATCCAACCTCCGGCAACTTCACCATCGCGACAAATTTTCCGGTCTCCGGTATCGGAGAGATACAGATCCGGGATGTAGCAGGAGGCTTATTGCGTCGACTTTATCACCCCATTCAAAACGGACCGAACCGTGTCTTGATCGACCTAAAGGATTTGCCCAAAGGAGTTTATCTCATACAATTATCGGTACCCGGCGCAGCCTCAACGCGCTATTACCGCATCCGTAAAAACTAAGATCCGCTGAACCCGATGCCTGCTGGGTTGTTAAGAGAGGCGTAATCGCCCCTCATCGCCTATCTTTACCAACGGAACCCCTTGCCATGGACATATTACCCGGACCACTCTTACGCACCATTGACTCCCCGGCCGATCTGAAGAAACTTTCCCGGGAAAAACTTCATCAAGTCTGC
>CAXRAX010000004.1:0-31862 GCA_964229195.1 Chitinophagaceae bacterium
TAATAGGATCAGTAAAAACGACAGGATCGGCAACCAGCGGTCGGAGACCGTTATCCGTTGACCCAACCAAGCCGCCACGATCGAGCAGAATTTGAAAGCAAAGAATATACCGACCCAAAGCGATAAAAAGGAGAAGATGGCCAGAATCAATCCGCGCTGATACCCGAGGTAAACAGCTGCTAACATCAATAAAACGATCAGAAGGTCAAGGCCCATAGTAGAACGGGTGGGGTTATTGTTCCGACAACATTTGCTTTACCAAGGCCGACAAGGTTTTACCATCCACTTTTCCGGCAAAGGCCTTATTTGCGGCGCCCATCACTTTGCCCATGTCGGCGGGGGATGTTGCCCCAACCTCCAAGAGGATCTGCTTCAAGCCGGTCCGCAATTCTTCTTCCGACATTGGCTTGGGCAAGAACCGCTCGATCACGGCGATCTCCTCCGCTTCTTTGACCGCCAACTCGGGACGGTTCTGCTGTTGAAAGATCTCCCACGAATCCTTTCGCTGTTTCACCAATTTTTGCAAGAGTTTGATCTCCGCCGCTTCATCCAACTCCTCGGTCGCACCCTCGGCTGTTTTAGCCAACAAGATCGCGGCTTTGATGGCACGAAGGCTGCGCAGAGCGGCCTCATCTTTGTTCAGCATGGCTGTCTTCAGGGCAACCATGACATCTTTTTCCAACGACATATACTAGGCTTTATTATTGGCTAATTGTTTGGCACGAAAAGTTTCATAGAACGTTTTGGCGAAAGTCTTCATCTGCTCCACCTGATCGGCATACTGCGTAGCTCGTCCGTAGGTATCGGCCATGGTCATCAAGGTCTGATAATAAAAATCAGCCATTTCATCCACCATCATCTGTTGTGTCCACAGGTCGATGCGGAGAGCAGCCTTGTCGGACCCATCCCAAAAAGAGATCATCATGGCTTTTGCTTTTTGAAATTGACCATCGCCTGCGTCGCTGGCCGCCCATTGAATGTCGGTCGGCACCCGCTTTTCGTCCAGTCCCACCTGAATGGTGATCGTTGATTGTTGCATATACAAAATTGAAAGGCAAAGCTAACTCAATCCCGCCGCGCGGCCGCCAGCAGGGTCGACCAAAGAAGGGCCGCTGATTTTTCCCAGCTGAATTGACCGGCCCGCTCCCGGCCCGCATCGATCAGACGTCGCCGCAGTGATTCATCCACATATAACCGATTCATCTGCTCGGCCAGAGAAGCCGGATCCCGCGGATCGGCATACAAGGCTGCTTCACCGGCGACCTCCTGCATCGAGGTACCGGCACTGGTAATGACTGGCACGTCGGATTGCATCGCCTCCAGAACCGGTACACCAAACCCCTCGTAGAAAGAAGGATAGATCATGGCATAGGCCGAGGCGGTGAGTCCGGTCAACTCCGCCAACGGCAGATAGCCCGTCAATACGACGTCGGATCGGTATTTGTACGTCGACAACAGCTTCTGAAAATCGCCCGAATGCCAGGCCATTCGCCCCGCTAACACCAACTTATACCCGTTCTGCTGTCTTTTTTTAAACTGCGAGAATGCCTTCAGCAAACCGATCAGATTTTTTCGCGGATGAATGGCACCGGTATACAAAAAATATTCCTTCCCTTCGGTGTAACGCTGTTTGACAGCGGTTTTTTTCGTGTCGGAGGAAGGTTGAAATTCCGGTTTGGCGGCATTATATACAACATCGATCAAATCAGGCGAAAGCCCATAGCGATCGATCAGTTCTTTTTTGATAGTTTCCGAAACCGTCGCTATCCGCTGCACCTGGCGAAGAAATTTCGGGGTGCGGTTTACATAAAACCGTCGGATGGCAGAAGGGAACCAATCCCGCTGCTGCAAAAAAGCAAGGTCGTGAACGACCAGGCACTGCGGGGTATGGGTTTGAAGCGATGCGATGCCATCGGGCGACACAAACAGATCGGCCTTTACTTTTTTGAGCACGGCAGGCAGACGCCAGTCATACCACCAGATCCAGAGCCAAGGATGCCTGGCGGGGGGACCGATGACCTTCACCTTCACCTGATCCGGCAAGGCCGGCAAACCCACCGGCTTTCGATCGAACAAGAGCCAGAATTCATGCTCGGGATGCGCCCTCAGGAGATGGGTAAAGACCTGCTCGATGAAATACCCAAAGCCTTCCAGGCGGTCGGGCATCCAAAAACGGGCATTTACAACGATACGCATGCGGGGCAAAGGTAGTCCCCCGCTTGCCCAAACGACCCCGGAGAATCCGTATATTTGCTCTTTCACAAGCTTTTATGGAATATAATACCAGTCGCAATCACCTGATGATGCGGGAGTACGGTCGTCACATCCAACGAATGGTGGAGCATATCCTGACCATTGAGGATACGGAGAAGCGGCAAAAAAATGCCCAGGTCATCGTAGAGACCATGGGGATACTCAATCCGCAGCTCAAAAACGTAGAGGACTACAAGCAGAAGTTCTGGGATCACTTGTTCGAGATATCCGATTTCACACTGGAGGTCAAGTCGCCTTACCCCATACCCACACGGGAAGAGGCTCAGGCCCGGCCCAAACCCCTGCCCTATCCCAAACGCCATCCGCGCTATGCCCACCTGGGTAAGAACCTGGAATTGGTGATCCAAAAAGCCCTGGAGGCGGAGGATACCGACAAGAAACAGGGCTTTGCCAACGCGATCGCCTATTACATGAAGCTGGCCTATAACACCTGGCACAAGGAATTGGTGGCCGACGATGTGATCCAAAGTGAAATGAATGCGCTGACGGACGGACAACTCACGTTCACCAACACCCCATACGTCAAGGCCTACCGGATGCAACCGGAGGGACGAGGCGGTGGTGGATATGGCAAAAGAGGGAAGTTTCAGCAGCGTGGCGGTGGCGGTGGCCGTCGCGACATGCGTGGCGGATTCAAAAAGAAACGCTACTGATTCATCCCCTCCATCGATCTTTCATCGAACATGGACCTTCCCCGAAATAAGATCATCATCATAGCCGCTCCTTCCGGAGCTGGCAAGACCTCGATCGTCCGATACCTGCTCGAAAAAATGCCGGACCAATTGGTCTTTTCCGTATCCTGCACGACCCGCGCCCCCCGCCCCGGCGAAACTGACGGAAAAGAATACTACTTCATCCCCGTCCCGGAATTTGAAAAAAAGATCTCGGAAGGATCACTGGCCGAATGGGAAATGGTCTACCCCGGAAAATATTACGGCACCCCCGTGAGCGAACTGGAACGCATCTGGAAAATGGGGAAGACTCCGCTGCTGGACATTGATGTCAAAGGCGGACTCAACATACGCAGCCGGTATCCGGCATCCAGCCTGGCTATTTTCATTGAGCCCCCCTCGCTCGAAGAACTCTCCCGCCGCCTGCAGGCACGCGGCACAGAAAGCCCTGAATCGTTGGCGGCCCGGGTCGATAAAGCCAGTTACGAGATGAGTTTTAAAAAGGAGTTCGATCAGGTAGTCCTCAATGAGGATCTGCCGACGGCCTGCCGCGAAACGGAGAAATGGGTTCGTACCTTTCTGCAAGCACCTGCCCCATGAACACCTGGTTACTTTTTCTGATCACCCTGTCGGGTTTGGCCTTACTGGCCGGACTGGAGATGGCGTTTTACAGCGCCAACCGGATGGCCCTGGAGATCAAGAGACGTTCCTTCCCGCAAGCGGTGAAACGATTGGAGCCATTCCTGCAATCGCCCGCACGGCTGCTTGGTACCACCCTGGTGGGGACCCAACTGTTGCTGGTGCTGCTGGCACTGCAGATCAACGATGTCATGCAACCGCTTTGGTCATACGCCCGGGTTGAATCGAACACGCTGAAATTATTGATCGAGATCCTACTCACGACATTGTTGGTGCTCCTCTTGGCTGAGTTCATCCCCCGCGCCTATTTCCGCTCGCGCGGTGAAAATGCCCTGATCCGATTCTCGGGATTCCTCCACCGATCTAACCAGCTTCTTTTTCCCCTGGCCGCCGCCGCGATCGATGCGGCCGAATGGTTGCTGCGACAGGTATTCGATGTGCGGATCCGGGAGAAAAAAGAGCCCCTGAAACGAAGCGACCTCAAACATCTTTTCCAAACGCCCCTTCCGGAAGAGTCGGATGAGCTGCAGGCCCAACTCATTGAGAATGCTCAGGAGTTACCCAAGATCAAAGTGCGGGAATGTTTGATCCCCCGCAAAGAGATCGTCGGGGTGCCCCGACACACCAGCATTGAACAGGTCCGCAAACGATTTATCGAAACACAGCTCAGCAAATTGATCGTATATGAAAAGGACATCGATCACATCGTTGGGTATGTGCATCAACTGGACCTCTTCCAGAACCCACAACAGCTGGATGCGATCATCCTGCCTATCCCGGCCATTCCAGAGAGCATGAGTGCCACGCGTCTCATCAGTCAATTCACCCGCGAACGGAAAAGCATCGCTTGGGTCGTAGATGAGTTTGGCGGCACCGCCGGCATCGTTACCATGGAAGATGTATTGGAAGAGCTTTTTGGGGAGATCCGCGATGAGTTCGATACCGAGGACCTGGTCGAAAAACAACTGGGCGAGCGGGAGTTCATTTTTTCGGGACGGCTGGAACTGGACTACCTCTCCGACAAATATGATTTCGCGTTCGATCACGAAGAGGCCGAAACCCTCTCCGGTTACATCATCAACCACCACGATACGATCCCCCGACAGAAAGAACGGATCATCATCGATGAATATGAATTTGAGGTGCTGCAGGTGACCGACACCCGGATCGAATTGGTCCGCATGAAACGGCTCTCCTAGCACTGTATCTTTGCCCGCCATGGCCCTACTGGATTTTTTTAACCGACGCACGCCCGATCCACAAACGGAGATGAGCTTCCTGGACCACCTGGAAGAACTTCGCTGGCACATCATCCGGTCGGTGGTCGTAATGCTGATCTGCGCGATCGTCGTGTTTGCCTATTCGGATTGGGTGGTCGACGACGTACTGTTCGCCCCCACCCGACCGGATTTCATTTCGGCACAATGGCTGTGCAGCATGGGACAACAGATCGGCATCGGACAAGTGCTATGCTTCGAACCGGTCAAGACCCAGTTCCTGGAGACGACCATGACCGGACAATTCATCGCCTCCTTCACCCTGGCCCTGATCGGCGGATTCATCCTCGCATTTCCCTACATCTTCTGGGAATTCTGGCGCTTTGTTCGACCCGCCCTCTCAGAGCAGGAAAAGAAAAAAACACGCGGCGTGATCTTCTGGGTCTCCCTGCTATTTTTCACCGGTGTGCTCTTCGGTTATTTCATCCTCACGCCCTTCATGGTCAATTTCTACTTCAATTACAAATTGAGCAGCCAGATCGTGATCATGCCCTCTTTCTCCGACTACCTGGAGAACCTGATCTATACCACGGCCGGGATCGGTGTCTTGTTTCAAATGCCCCTGCTGGTCATGCTACTGGCCCGCATCGGTATCGTCTCTGCCGCCTTTCTCCGCCACTACCGCCGCCACGCATTCGTGATCATCCTGATCGCTGCTGCGATTATCACTCCGTCTACCGATCCGTTCAGCCTCACCATCGTGACCATCCCGCTGTACCTGTTGTTTGAGGCGAGTATCATTTTGGCCGGACGGGTCAAGCGGGAGAAGGAAGAATGGAGTTAAGTAAAGCAGACCTTCGGTCTGCTAGTTTGAGAAGTTTGGATAGTTAAATATGTTTTATGCCATTTGAGTTAAGTAAGCCTATTTCGATCGGAAGCGATCATGCCGGGTATGAGTACAAGCAATTCATTGCTGATTTTCTTCGGTCGGAGGGATTTGTTGTACGCGACAATGGTGCGCACAGCAAAGACTCCGTCGATTATCCCGATTTCGCCCATCCGGTGGCTAACCAAGTTGAGCGTGGAGAGGCCGCTTATGGAATTTTGATCTGCGGAAGTGCCAACGGAGTGGCCATGACCGCCAACAAACACGCAGGCGTCCGTGCCGCCATCTGTTGGAACGAAGAACTAGCCTCGTTGGCAAGAGCTCACAACGACGCAAACATCCTTTGTATTCCCGCCCGATTTGTTTCCCTGGAAACAGCCATAGCAATGGTGAAAACTTTTCAAACCTCCACCTTCGAAGGAGGTCGCCACCAAAATCGTGTATCGAAAATCAGCGGCTGCTGATTTTCGACAGTTTAAAAGTTTGAGGAGTTTGAGGAGTTTAAGCAGTACCGGATCAGCTGTAAATCCAACTGCCCAAACTGCGCTGGTAAAATGCGCGCATTTTACCAGCGCAAGATCCAGGCAAACATCAACGGCGCCACGATCGTAGCATCACTCTCCACAATGTATTTGGGCGTATGGATATCCAACTTCCCCCACGTGATCTTCTCGTTGGGCACCGCGCCCGAATAAGAACCGTATGAAGTAGTGGAATCAGAGATCTGGCAGAAATAACTCCAGAAAGGAACATCGTGCCACTCGAGATCTTGATACATCATCGGCACCACACAGATCGGAAAATCACCGGCAATACCACCCCCGATCTGGAAGAAACCAACACCTTTCCCGGCAGAATGCTCCCGATACCAATCGGCTAACCAGGTCATGTACTCGATCCCACTCTTCACCGTGCTGGCTTTCAATTCATTTTTGATCACGTAACTGGCAAAAATGTTTCCGGTGGTGCTATCCTCCCAACCCGGCACCACAATGGGAATGTTCTTCTGCGCTGCCGCCACGATCCAACTGTCCTTCGGATCGATCTCATAATACTGCTCCAGCTCGCCACTCAACACCGTTTTGTATAAAAACTCATGCGGGAAATACCGCTCCCCTTTTGCTTCCGCCTCCTTCCACTGCTTCACCAAATGCTTCTGCAAGCGACGAAACGCCTCTTCCTCCGGAATACACGTATCCGTCACCCGGTTGTAATGATTCTCCAACAGGTCCCACTCCTCCTGCGGCGTCAAGTCGCGGTAATTGGGAATGCGCTTGTACTTGGAATGTGCGACCAAATTCATCACGTCCTCCTCCAAGTTCGCCCCCGTACAACTGATGATCTGCACTTTATCCTGACGGATCATCTCCGCCAAGGATATACCCAACTCGGCCGTACTCATGGCACCGGCCAAGGTGATCATCATCTTTCCACCTTCGGCCAAATGTTTTTCATAGCCCTTCGCCGCATCCACCAAGGCCGCGGCATTGAAATGACGATAATGATGTTCAATAAACTGGGAAATAGGTCCACGTGGCATGTTGATCGGTTTTAAACCGCCTTCCGATCCCGAATGGCCGGGAGACTTTGCGGACCCCGCAAAAATACAGTGCCCCCCACAATTCAAGTACCTTTATGCTTTCCTATGTACAAATTCTTGCTGTCCGCATCGGTCATGTTGGTGTGTGCCCTCGGCCACACACAAATGAATATCCCTTCTTCCACTACCGTCTCCGTTTCCGTGTACGGCGGAAGATTGTATGGCACCCTCCTGCAACCCGATAACACGAAAGAGCGGCCGGTGGTGCTGATCATCGCTGGCTCCGGTCCCACCGACCGAAACGGAAATTCCACCATGCTCCCCGGAAAAAATAATTCCCTGCTGCAACTGGCCGATAGCCTCGCCCACTATGGCATCGCCTCGCTTCGATACGATAAAAGAGGCATCGGCGAAAGCTTTCAAGCACTCACCAAAGAAGAAAACCTGGTCTTTGAGCAGAACACGGCCGATGCCCGTAGCTGGCTTCAATATCTCTATGAAAATGGGTATCGGAAGATCTATGTAGCCGGTCACAGCGAAGGTTCACTCGTTGCCCTCCATGTTGCCCAAACGTTTCCGCTGAGCGGACTCATCAGTCTCGCCGGCGCGGGCCGACCCATCCAGGAAGTACTTCGCGAACAATTGTCCACCCTCCCCGAACCACTCAAAGAAAATGCATACCGCTGTCTGGATAGCCTCTCCAACGGCAAACGCGTCAACAACCCACCCCTCGCCCTGCTCTCCCTGTTCCGTCCCTCCGTCCAAGAATACCTGATCAGCTGGATGAAACTCGATCCCGCCAACCTGATTCGTACCACCCACTGTCCGGTGCTGATCGTACAAGGAGATCAAGACATCCAAGTATCAGTCCAAGATGCCCGACGACTCCACGAGGCCAACCCCATCGAACCCCTGCAACTGATCGCCAACATGAATCATGTGCTGAAATCCGTTCCCAACGGATCCCGCACCGCGAACATTGCCACCTATACCGATCCGAATCAGTATGTGATGACCGAACTCGTGCAAATCCTTCGCCGTTTCATTCGCTAAAGCATTTTTATTGCGGATATTTACCGCATGTGCGGCCTCGCCGGAATCCTACAGCCCGATCCACAGCAATACGCGCTGGCCGACCTGCAACGGATGACCCAGGCAATCGGTCATCGGGGACCGGATGGCGAACATCACTGGCAATCCGCCGACGGAACCGTCCTCCTCGGACACCGAAGACTGAAGATCCTGGACCTGTCCGATCAAGCCAAACAACCCCTCTCCTACCTCAATCGCTACATCCTCCTCCACAACGGCGAGATCTACAACTACCTCGAACTCAAAGAAACCCTCTCTCAACAAGGCTACACCTTTCAAAGCACCGGCGATACCGAAGTCATTGCCGCCGCCTACGACCACTGGGGCACCGACTGCCTCTCCCGATTCGACGGCATGTTCGCCTTCGCCATTTGGGACAGTAAAGAAAGATCCCTCTTCGCCGCCCGCGATCGCTTCGGCGAAAAACCCTTCTACTACTCCCTCCAAAATCATACCCTGCTGTTCGCCTCCGAAATAAAAGCGTTTTGGTCTGTGGGACTATCCAAACAATTAGACCCCCACCTGGCCTTCCATTATCTCACCCTGGGATATCTAGACGACCCCAGCCAACCCGACCAAACCTTCTTTCAACAAATACACAAACTGCCCGCCGCCCATTGTCTGAAATACTCCGCCATCTACCGAACCGCCACCATCCAACGATATTGGGATGTAGACCTGACTCAACCTCCTTCCTCCCTGTCCGAAACAGAAACCTTGGATCGCTTTCAGGAATTACTGGAAACTTCCGTGTACCGACGCCTGCGCAGCGACGTGCCCATCGGTTGTAGCCTGAGCGGGGGACTCGATAGCAGTGCCCTCGCACACCTGATCCGCAAACAAACCAACACGCCGCTCCACACCTTTACGGCCATCTTCCCCCACTTCGACCGAAACGAAGAAACCTCCGCGCGCACCCTGGCGAAGCATATTCAAGCTGACGCCCACTACATAAACCTAACAGAAACCGATTGGCTCTCCCTTGGCATGAAATGCCTGCAACAACAAGATGAACCCGTGGGTTCCTCCAGCGTATTTGCCCAATACGCCGTGTACCGGGCCATGGCTCAAGCCGGAATTAAAGCAGTGATCGAAGGCCAAGGCGCCGATGAAACCCTGGCCGGATACGAACGATACTATCCCTGGTATTGGCAAGAACTATATCGGAATCGCCAGTGGCATTCGTCCGGAGAAAAAACCTTCACTCAAAAGATGAACATGCCTGTTTCCTTTAATTGGAAACATAAACTGGCCGCCTTCTTCCCGGAGGCAGCTGCACAGCAACGCCATCGCGAATACCGACAACAAGCCAAGCGAAATACGGAACTGACGGAAGCCTTTCGTCAAAACCAAATAAAACAGTTCCACCACGCCCTGCCGGAACATCCCGGGCTGAATGGCGCCCTCTATTTCAACACCTGTACACATGGCTTGGAGGAATTACTGCGCTATGCCGACCGAAACGCCATGCATTTCGGAGTAGAAAGCCGGCTCCCCTTTTTGTCGCACGAACTGGTCGAATTTCTTTTTTCCTTGCCCGCCCATTTCAAGATCCGTCAAGGCTGGCGCAAATGGATCCTCCGCCAATCGATGGATAAACATTTGCCCCAAACCATTTGCTGGAACCCAAACAAGATCGGATACGAAACGCCGCAGGCGCATTGGATGCAACAACCCGATTTCCAAGAGGCCATACACGAATCCAGAAAAAAACTGATCCGCGAAAAGATCCTGACACCCGCCGTGGCCAACCGTCCGATCCAACCCCAAGCGGCCCATGCCCCGGATCCCAAGGACTGGCGATATTTTTCGCTGGCTCAAGTGTTGACCGATTAATTCTCATCTTTGTTCCCTTAATACGTCCACATGAAACCCGCCACCCAATACATCCATGCCGGCTCGCACCCCGATCCTACCACCGGCGCGATCATGACACCCATCTTCCAAACCTCCACCTATGTGCAGGAAGCACCGGCTACGCACAAAGGATATGAATACGCCCGTAGCCAAAATCCCACGCGCACCGCACTCGAGGAAGCCCTGGCCATCATCGAACAAGGAAAATTCGGACTGGCCTTCAGCAGTGGCGTAGCCGCCACCGATGCCGTGATCAAATTATTGAACGCCGGCGACGAAGTGATCTGTGGCAACGATATGTATGGAGGCACCTACCGACTCTTCACCAAAATATTTGAACGATTCGGCATCGTGTTCCATGCCGTCGATACCACCCAACCCGAAAACATCGCAGCAGCCATCACCCCCAAAACAAAATTGGTCTGGTTGGAAACCCCCACCAACCCGATGATGAACATCACCGACATCGAAGCCGTGGCCGCCATTACCCGAAAACACAATCTGTTGCTTGCGGTCGATAATACATTCGCCTCACCCGCCTTGCAAAATCCGCTGACCCTCGGTGCCGATATCGTGATGCACTCGGCCACCAAATACCTGGGCGGACACAGCGATGTGATCCAGGGATCACTGGTCATGAACAGCCCCGAACTACGCGAAAAATTATACTTCATTCAGAAAAGTTGCGGGGCGGTACCCGGACCGATGGACTGCTTTCTCGTCCTGCGCGGCATCAAAACACTGGGCATTCGCATGAAAGCCCATTGCGAGAACGGCGCCATCATCGCACACTGGCTACACAATCATCCAAAAGTGGCAAAAGTATACTGGCCCGGATTTGAAGACCATCCCGGTTACGCCGTCGCCAAAAAACAAATGCGGGGTTTCGGCGGCATGATCGCATTTGAATTGAAAAACGACAGCGTAGAGGAAGTCAAACGGGTATTGTCCAAAACCAAATTATTCTCGCTGGCAGAAAGTCTGGGCGGTGTGGAGTCGCTGGTCAACCACCCGGCCAGTATGACGCATGCCTCCATCCCCCGCGAAGAAAGGATCAAGAACGGACTACGCGATTCCCTGATCCGCCTCAGCGTTGGCATTGAGGATGCACAAGACCTGATCGAGGACCTGGCCCAAGCGATCGGATAAGCATGGATGAAAAAAAGATCCATCGATTTCTGGATCAGAAAGTCCGGCAATACAACCGAAACACGTTCATTGCCCGCGACCCGATCGCGATACCTCACCGATTCAGCCAACCCGCCGACATCGAGATCGCCGGATTTTTTGCTGCTACGTTCGCCTGGGGCAATCGCACCACCATCCTGAAAAAATCATTGGAGCTGCTAGCGCTCTTTAACCATGAGCCGCACCACTTTATCACCCAACACCGGGAAAAAGATCTAAAAAAATTACTGGCATTTAAACATCGTACGTTTCAGTACACCGACCTGCTTTACTTCATCCAATTCCTGCGACATCACTATACGCATCATGCTTCACTGGAAGCAGCTTTTTGTAAATCAAAAGGCAAGATGGAAGACCGATTGAACGCCTTTCATGCGTATTTCTTCTCGCTGCCCGATGCGCCGGAACGAACCCGTAAACACGTGGCCAGTCCGCAGCGCGGCTCTACCTGTAAGCGGCTGAACATGTTTCTGCGGTGGATGGTGCGAAGGGATGGGAACGGAGTGGACTTCGGCCTTTGGAAAAAGATCAAGCCGGCGGAACTGATCTGCCCCATCGACGTGCACGTATCGCGCGTGGCCCGTAAATTGGGATTGATAGAGAGGAAGCAGACCGACTGGCAGACGGCCGTGGAGCTGACCGAATCCCTCCAACGCCTGGACCCTGCCGACCCGGTGAAATACGATTTCGCCTTGTTCAGCCTGGGTGTCGACGAAAAATTCTGATATGAACGATCCGATCCGCGATCAATTACAATCGACCCTCGGATTCGACCTGCCCGAATCCAATTGGAAGATCCGTTTGATCGATGAGATCCGGCACCTGCTCGAACATGATTTTCATAAACTGATCTCGATCCTTTACCGAATGGATGTGTCCGAACAGAAATTGCGGGGGTTGTTGCAAGCACAACCCGATGCGGATGCCGCCGAGCTGATCGCAGGACTCATGCTGGAAAGGGTGGCGCAGCGACAACACACCAAAGAATCGTTCAAACAGCCGAAACCGGAAGACGACAGCGAGGAAAAATGGTGATCAGGATCTTTTCTCGAACATGAGTTCCTTCGCCTTGTTCGGATCCTCTTTCTCGCGCAGGTCGAACATGGTACCGAAGACATGGTCCCACAGCGTCGAACTCACGCCAAATCCCTGATGCTCGTTTTTATAGTGATGCAAGTGATGATTACGCCACAGGGGCTTCATCCACTTGAAAGGCGGATTCCAGGCGTGAATGGCATAGTGCATGGTACCATACATGAGGTAACCAAAAAGAAATCCGGGAAAGAACATGAATGCCTGGGTATCCAGCGGCAGGTACATCAACCCGAACAAAGTGGAAGAGATGAGTAAGCTCGGTATGGGAGGCATGAAGAGGCGCTGACGGTCGCGCGGATAATGATGGTGATTTCCGTGCAACGTGTAAACAAATTTGGTCGAGCGCGGTGTTTTCGGGATCCAATGAAAGAGAAACCGATGGGCGATGTACTCAAAAAAACTCCAGAACAACATGCCGCCGAAGAAAGTAGACAAAATGCGAAGGGTGGAATAGCCGTGATCCGATCCGGCCAGGTACAAAAGATAACCCATGATGGGGATGTACATGCCCCAGATGACCAACGGGTGCGATTTGGTCAGCATTTCCAAAAAATCGTTCTGGAACAATCGGGCCTGCCCTTTATTGTGGATTTTTTCGAATTGCATGGCGCAAAGATATCAAAAACACGATTTTTGCGAACGGATACAGAATGATTCCGGTTACCTTTAAACGGAGATATGAAACTGATCACTTTTCGAAACGAATCGCAGGAGCAATTGGGTGTGCTGATCGACGGGCAGGTCTATGCCATGGACCAGCTTCACCCCGAGTTGCCCAACAGCATGAACCTGTTTCTGAACTATTGGGACGATTACCTGCCCATTGCCCAAGCGGCTGAAAAAGCCATCCGGAGTGGCAACCGCCTTACCGGGATGGGAAAGCCGGTCGAGTCAACCGAGCTGATGGCGCCTGTGCCCTTTCCCTCGAGCTGCCGGGACGGATACGCTTTCCGGCAACACGTGGCCGCCGCCCGCCGCAACCGGAAAGTGGAGATGATCCCCGAATTCGACCAGTACCCTATTTTCTATTTTACGAACCACCACAGCATTACAGGACCGGGTCCGCTCGCCTTCATGCCCGACCATTTCGAAAAACTTGATTTTGAGCTGGAAGCGGCGATCGTGATCTGTCGCCACGGAAGAAACATCCGAGCAGAAGAGGCAGATGAATACATCGGTGGACTCATGATCATGAATGACTGGAGTGCCCGTCGACTCCAGATGGAAGAAATGTTGTTGAATCTGGGTCCCGCCAAAGGGAAAGATTTTTCCACAACACTCGGTCCCTGGCTCGTCACCCTCGACGAACTGGATAGATTCGAGATACCCGCGAAACAGGGACATGTCGGCAAATCTTGGAATCTCTCCATGAAATGCCGGGTGAATGGCAAACAGGTGAGCGAAGGAAATCTGGGGGATATGGACTGGACCTTCGCCGAGATCATTGAGCGTGCCTCTTATGGGGTTGACCTTTATCCGGGCGATGTGATCGGCAGCGGTACCGTAGGCACCGGTTGTTTTTTGGAGCTCAACGGAACCGGAAAACTTCAGGACCCCCAATACACCGAACAATGGATTCAACCCAACGATGTAGTGGAGATGGAGATCGATCGGTTGGGCCTGCTGCACAATACGGTGCTCGCTGAGCAAACCGATTGGAGCATCCTCAAAAGAAAAAAAACCGGAACCGCATGATCCTCGATCTCGCTTCCCTGTCGGCAGCCGACAAACAGAACTGGCTTCAACACATCGTGGCGCCCCGTCCCATAGCCCTGGCCTCCACCATCGACGCGGATGGAAACGTAAACCTGAGCCCCTTTAGCTTCTTCAACCTGTTCTCCTCCAATCCGCCGATCGTGATCTTCTCGCCGGCTCGACGGGTACGCGACAACACGACCAAGCACACATTGGAAAATGTACAGGCCGTTCCGGAAGTGGTGATCCACCTGGTGACCAAAGAGATCGTACAACAACAATCATTGGCCAGCTGCGAGTACGGAAAAGGAGTGAACGAATTCATCAAAGCCGGTTTCACGGAAGAGAAAGCGACCCGAGTTCGCCCTCCCATGATCAAAGAAGCGCCAGTGAAAATGGAATGTAAGGTGAATGAGATCAAACCGATGGGAACCGAAGGAGGCGCCGGCAACCTCGTGATCTGTGAAGTACTGTGTATCCACATCGATGAAAAACTGCTGGATGAAAAGGGAAAACCGGACCAGCGAAAGATCCTGCCCGTGGCTCGGATGGGCGGACATTGGTATACCGAAGTAAATGCTCAAAGTTTGTTCGAAGTGGAAAAACCCAACAGTCAATTGGGAATGGGATTTGAGGCACTACCCACTTCGATTCGCAAGAGCTCCGTTCTGACCGGCAACCAGCTCGCCCGGCTGGCCAATTGCACACAGGTGCCCGACATCGATCCGGTATTTGAGGATGCGCACGTCCGACAGATCATTCAATATTATTCGATCAACCCGGAAGAGATGGAACGCGAATTGCACAAACACGCTGCTTCCTTGTTGGATCAAGATCGAGTAGATCTGGCCTGGCAAGTGTTGCTGGCCGGCGCCTGATCCATTTCCCCCAAAAACTTTTTGGAGTATAAACATAGCCGCATCGCCTGGTGTGAGTCCAACAAGAACCCCCTGCCCCGAAGCACCGATACCGCCCATAAGAACGATACATGTAGAAAACGATTTTTGAATACGGACCGGAAATTACACCAACATATTACAGCCTGTTGCCGGATAATGACCATGGAAATCATAGCGTTATGAAAATTTTGGGGAAGGGAGCCTCCCCCCGCTCGAACCTGTGCAACCCCCAAGAAATCAGGTGTTTCGGGGAAGAGAAACACACAAAAAACTATATCTTAGCGAAAATTCCGACCCGATGTGGATGGGACGGCGCCCGAACCGAAAAGCGTTACGAGTAGGTGAACCAAAATGACTGTTATGAAAAGAATGCTCGCGTTGGCAGCCCTGTTGTTCAGCCTGCCTGTTTTCGTTGATGCCCAATCAGCCCAAGTCGGAGTCTCTACCGGCGTAACCTCCTCCGATATGTACGGGGAAGTGGGCGGTAATAAAGTGGCCGGCGACAAACGTATGGGATATGCCTTCGGCATGTTCATCAATGTGCCCATCAAGAAGACCTCCATCAGCTTTCTGCCCAGTATCAACTACGTGCAAAAAGGCAACACCCAAGTGAAGGACAACAACCGCGATCAGTGGACGGCCCTTCGCTACGCCGAGTTGCATGCGAACTTCGTGTACAACACAAACGGATCCAAAGGAAATAATTTCTTCATCGGCGGCGGCCCCTTCTTCGGCGCCAATCTGCCCTCCGCCTTTGTTTCTAAAACCATCGTTCGCGATCCGACCAAATCGGATTACTGGCTGCGCACCGAGACCAATGTGAACATCGGCAACGAGGCCATCTCACATTACCGTTTCGGCGATTACGGGATGAATGTACTGATGGGCTACCGCCTGAAATGCGGTTGGGGACTTTCCTTCAACTACAGTGCCGGATTGCGCAATACCAAACCCATGGCTACCGGAGATGACTACATCAACAACCACGTGATGGGACTGAACCTGAGCTATCTCGTCAAAAACAAATAATTCAGACGACCCGATCGAAGCAAAATATGTCTTCCGACAGAAAAGCCTCCTTCGGGAGGCTTTTCTACTTTCAACCATCCGAATACTACCTTTGCGACTGCTGTAAAAACCATGAACCATCCTCCTCTATCCGAACAAGAACAACTTCGGCGCGAGAAACTCGCCGAACTGATCATGCTGGGCATCGATCCCTACCCGGCACCCTTGTATCCCGTTAATCGATACTCTGCCGAGATCAAGAATGAATTTTCGGAAGAAACAAAAGAATCCTTCCAAGAGGTTTGTCTCGCCGGACGCATCATGAGCGTTCGCGACATGGGAAAGGCCAATTTCGCGGTGATCCAAGATGCACAAGGACGGATCCAACTCTACATCAAACGGGATGACATCTGTGCGGGTGAGGACAAAACCCTCTACGACATCGTCTGGAAAAAACTGATCGACATAGGTGATATCATTGGGGTCAAAGGATATGTATTCACTACCAAAACAGGCGAAACCTCCGTGCACGTGCGCGAACTGACCCTGCTCTGTAAATCCCTTCGCCCCTTGCCCATCGTGAAGGAGGCCGAGGGACAAACCTTCGATGCCGTCACCGATCCCGAGTTCAAATACCGTCAACGCTATGCCGACCTGATCATCAATCCCACCGTGAAGGAAACCTTCACCAAGCGGACCAAAATGATCAATGCGATCCGGGAGTTTCTCAATGAACGCGGGGCCCTTGAAGTGGATACCCCCGTGTTGCAATCCATCCCCGGCGGAGCCGCTGCCCGTCCGTTCATCACCCATCACAACGCACTGGATATACCCCTCTACCTGCGCATCGCCAACGAATTATACCTGAAACGACTGATCGTGGGCGGATTCGACTGGGTCTATGAATTCAGCCGCAACTTCCGAAACGAGGGAATGGACCGCACCCACAACCCCGAATTCACCATCCTCGAATTCTACACCGCGTACAAGGATTATTTCTGGATGATGGAAACCACCGAACAATTGCTGGAAAAAACAGCCCTTGCCGTCTGCGGAACCACCGACGTAACCCTGGGCGAAAAGACCATCTCCTTCAAAGCTCCTTTCACCCGCGTCAGCATTTTCGACGCGATCCAACAACACACAGGCATCGATGTCAGCCGCATGGGCGAGGAACAACTTCGCTCCGTCTGCAAACAACTGCATATCCCAGTAGAAGATTCGATGGGAAAAGCAAAACTGATCGATGAGATCTTTGGCGCGAAATGTGAAAAAAATTACATCCAACCCACATTCATCATTGATTACCCGGTAGAAATGAGTCCGCTCACGAAAAAACACCGGGAGAAAGACGGACTGGTAGAACGCTTCGAACTCATGATCAACGGGAAAGAAGTCGCCAATGCCTACTCGGAACTGAACGACCCGATCGATCAACGCGAACGCTTCGAAGACCAGGTAAAACTCATGGAACGCGGCGACGATGAAGCGATGTTCATCGACCACGATTTTCTGCGCGCCCTCGAATACGGAATGCCCCCCACCTCCGGCATCGGCATCGGCATCGACCGGCTCTGCATGCTGCTCACCAACAATGCTTCGATTCAGGATGTGTTACTGTTTCCGCAGTTAAGACCGGAAGGGTGAGAGGAGGATGAGGAGATGAGAAGATGAGGGCATAGGGTTTAGCACCTAACATTATCGAGCACACCATCACCAGTAAGAGCCTAAACACTAAAAGCTGTTCGCTAAACACTTAGTTCTCTACTCTAAGAATAAGTCCGTATACAATTTTGCGCCGGGAATGACGGAATAATGTCCCCAATCGGTAATGCCTTCTTCCGTGAGGACTTGTTCATCCACATACAAATTACCTGTGCAGACGGTAGAAGGACGACGTAAAATATGATAGGCCGCATCGGCCAGGATCTCGGGGGTTCGACTCATATTGACCAGCATTTGTCCGCCCAACAAATTCCGAACCGCTGCGGTATCAATGGTGGTCCGTGGCCAAAGTGAGTTGGCAGCGATCCGATCCTTCGCCAGTTCTTTGGCCCAGCCGATCGTCATCATACTCATGTTGTACTTGCTCATCGTATAGGCCACATGCTTCTCAAACCACTTCGGATCGAGGTTGAGGGGAGGCGATAAGGTCAGGATATGGGGATTGGAAGATTTCCGCAAATACGGGATGCATGCCTTCGTCATAAAAAAGGTGCCCCGCACATTCACATCATACATCAGGTCGAACCGCTTGGCCTCCGTCTGTTCCGTGGGCGTCAGCGAGATGGCAGAAGCATTGTTCACCAATCCATCGATCCCGCCAAAACGAGCCACGGTCTGCTCCACAACATTCGCCACCTGATCCTCAAACCGAATATCACAAGCAACGGCCAGGGCCTGTCCACCCGCCTGTTCGATCTCTGCTGCGGCCGTGAAGATGGTTCCTCCCAACTTGGGATTCTCTTCAGTACTCTTGGCCGCTACGACCACATGAGCTCCTTCCTTGGCCAGACGAAGCGCGATGGCTTTTCCGATGCCACGAGTAGCCCCGGTGATGACGAAGGTTTTTCCGGCAATTGACATAAGGTGCTCGATTTAATATTCCGGCAATACGGGTTTGTTATTCAGGATCGATTCGATCTTTTCCAACACCTCCGGCGTCAGCAACGACATCGCCTCGATCGCTTTCAGATTTTCAGTCAACTGCCCGGCCTTGGTGGCTCCCAAGATGGCCGTGGTCACATTCGGATTGCGGATACACCAAGCAATACTGAGGATAGCGGTGGTCGTACCCAACTCCTTCGCCAGATCCGATAACTGCTTTACCTTCTCAACGGCATTGTCTTTCAGACAACGATCGCGCAGCCATTCGAATCCGGGCATGGCGAGCCGGCTGTCGCCGGGAATACCCTCGTTGTATTTTCCACTGAGCAGTCCGGAGGCCAGCGGACTCCAGATCGTTGTGCCCAACCCAACCGTTTTGTACACCATCTGGTATTCGTTCTCGATCTTGTTGCGTTCAAAGAGGTTGTACTGTGGTTGCTCCATAGCCGGACCAATTAGATGATGTTGCTGTGCCACTCGATGCGCCTCCATGATCTCCACCCCGCTCCACTCACTGGTACCCCAATAAAGGATCTTGCCCTGCTGAATCAACTGATGCATGGTCCACACCACTTCTTCAATGGGTACTTTCTTATCTGGACGATGACAGAAATAGAGATCAAGGTAATCGACCTGCAAACGACCCAAGGCTTCGTGACAAGCCTCCACGATGTGTTTGCGACTGAGCCCGGATTGATTGGGCTTGTTCTCCTTCCCACGCCAACCCCAGAATACTTTGGAGGAGACCGTGTAGGAGGTCCGGTCCCAATTCTTGGCCTTCAGCACCCGACCCATCATCTTTTCACTCTCACCCAATGCATACACTTCCGCATTGTCAAAAAAATTGATGCCGTTGTCATAGGCGATCCCCATCAGGGCATCAGCAACCGAATCATCGATTTGCTTGTGAAAGCTGACCCAACTGCCAAAGGACAGCAGACTCAATTGTAGGCCGGTACGGCCCATGTAACGATATTCCATATTGATAAAAATGAATGGTAAAGATACCCAAATTGCCGACGGGATCAGAAGGGCATGCCATCCTCGTTCACCCGCAACCGACCTACGGTTTCCCGGAAGGTGATCCGAGAAAGGTCCTGCGTGGCCTCCAACCCCTTGGCGGCATAGATGCGCTTATCTGGGCCCTTGAAGGTCACCGGCATATCTGTTGTAAACAACTGCGTATTCTGATCCCACCAAAGCTGCTGTGTCAACAGCGTATCACCTTTGGTGGTGATGACCACCACACTGTCCCGCAAAAACACCTTGTTCAGGCTCTCATAGTAAATACCGTATTTGCTGTCCAATTTGGACTCGAGCTGACGGGCATTGTTGTAAAAATCACAGTGCAGGGTATGGGGAAACTCGGCAAAAACGGTATCAGCTGAAATACGGATCATTTTGGGAGCCATCAACTTGGCACGCAAAGCACCACCCTGACTCAAATAACTCTCGATGCGGGAACCCTCTTCTCGCAACTGAATGTTCCGTGTCCAATCGGTCAACACCTGATCACTGTTCTCACAGGCCAGTAACCCCAGGAGCCAGATCCAATAGATTCGACGCATGAAATATCAATCGTAACGACGCTTCGCAAACCAGATATCACTGAGCGAGAAGCCCACGGATAAACGAAATAGATTCTCCCGCAACAAATTGGTATCGTTACCCCGACGGTTCATCTCAAAGGCAACGTTCAGGAAGGTAACCTGGTTAGGCGCCTGACGGCTGATGGGCACGGGAAGACCCAGGCCTAATGTCAATCCAAACTGAGACAGGTCGTTTCGAACTTTAATATAATCCGGACCCAATATCACCCCAAATCGATAGGCGATGTTGCTGAAATAACTTCGCTTGGGAACAGGACTCCACTGTCCGCCAATTTGGAGCGACCAGTTGGATCGTACGGAATCGGGTTGCGCATAAAACCGATAATCGTCCCAATTCGTCACGGTATAATCGGCGCCCAGCATCCAACCGCCCTCTTTATTCGGTGTCGCGAATTTCTGTAGCATGAAACCTACCGTATAAGAAGAAGGCAACTTGACTTTGCCTTTTATATCCCGCTGATCCAGTACGCTGTCGATCCGCAAATTACCAGCACTCTCATTGTACCGATAGGTTTCGCGTACCCGGTCCTGACGTGCATTCAACGTCGCTCCGGGTCGGCCATACGCACCTACTGCAAGTGCCATTTTGGAAGTGAGCGGAAGACGATACTGGAACCCGGCTGTATACACCAGGTTGCTAAAATTCGTCAGCGTCTGGTAATTGGCTTGAGCATACAAGACAGAATCATTGATCAGGGAACGACGGCTGGTAAAATCCTTGCGTCCAAAAAAATATCCCACTTGAAAACCCACACTTAATTTCTCCTCCAATCCTTTTCGTTCCCGCTGATAAATACTGAATCCGGTTCCCCAGTTGGCTACATAAGTTCCTCCGTCTCCCTGAAACAATGTGATCGAACTGTCAATGTTGTTTCCCGAGACAGGATCGTACAAACGCTCCGTACGATACATGTTATAGCTGACGCGGGATACGGGACGAATGCCAAATCCCATCCCCCAACCCTGACGGAGGGGTAATCCCACCTGCACATACGAGAACAAGGCATTGCTGGTCTGAAACTCATTATTGGTGCCCGGTTGAAAAAGATTGCGGCGATCTATGTTCACCCCAAAATCGGCCACGGCCCTTCCGGAAGCCATTCGTTTATTCTTCTTTTCCCGAAAGGTTTGGAAAGAAGAAAAAGAAGCCGGGTTACTGAAATTGACGGAAAAATTATCGATGTAAGCGGCCGACAAACTGCCCATTCCACGAGTAAAAATGTTGGTCTGCGGTACCATGTCCCCGATCCCGTATCGGGAATAAGGGGAATTGTCCTGCCCATTGGCTCCGCAATAGAGAGCTAATAAGCTGATTAGCAGTAATTTACGTTGATACAAGTCAGTTAAGGTTGTGCGCAGCGATGGCATATAGTCCCTTGAACAAAAAGTCGGGGTCGGCAAATATCCCGCTTTTCAAGTGGCACACCAAATAGGGTATATCACCCCCGGTTAAGACCGCGTTAAAGTTCGCATATCGCTGGCGGTACGATTCGATGAAACCATCGATCTCGTGCGCCATCCCGAGAACCGATCCGGAGAGCATGTTGGTCTCTGTATCATAGCCCACCAACGGCACATCGGTCTTCGGCTCGATCAAAGGAAGCAGTGCCGTTTGATGATGCATGGCCTTTAACCGCATGGAAAGTCCGGCCGATATACCGCCCCCCAAAAAAGCATGATCGCGGTTGATGAAATTATAGGTAACACAAGTGCCCAGGGCAATGATGAGGTTATTTTGGTTGGGATAAAAATGGACCGCAGCGGAACAGAGTGCCAAGCGATCGGCTCCAATGCTTTCGGGTTTACCGACGGGCGTAGTGAAATTCAGTCGGGTGCGGTGACTCAACAAATGAAATCTTGTTCGCTGCTCCAGCAAGACCGGAAGGGCTGCCTCATGATCGATGACCGAAGAAAGGATGCAACGATCCGGTTTCCAGTCGCGCAGTACATTCTCCACCGTATCAGTTCGGGTATCGGCCAGTATGCGAACCTCTTTCAATTCGGCCGCCTCGAACAAGGCCGCTTTTTGGCGGGAATTCCCAAAGTCGAGACAAAGTGTACGTTCCATCAAGGGCAAATTAACTTATTCGATCGAATGTCCGGGGAGGGGACGAAAATGTCCGTTCAACCGGGCCCGCTCCTTCAATTGCTCCATGGCTTGCAAGGTCGGAACGACCCTTCCCAAATGACGACGAATGAATTCCTGTCGCTGCCGCTCATCCATCAATTCCCGCAACTGATATTCCTCCTCCAGCGAGAGACCCAAATGGTGCGCCACGTCAAACGAACGCAACGCCGCATCCGGAAAGGGAAATTTTTTCTCAATGTTCAACAACCCGTGTAATTGACGGATCGCGGTCAACAGTAGCGGCGGAAGTGAAGGATGATCGGTCGATTCGCGCTCGTCAATATGCACGATCGCTCCCTGATAGAGTTTGTCGGGCACCGACTTGATCACTTCCAAAATTCGAAAGGTTCCGAGCGACTCGGTCCGTATATCGCCCCCATTCTCGCCCATCTGACGATCGGCGTCGAACCCCTGACTCAGGTCGGTGATCTGCATCAAAGCACCCCGCTCTTGCACCTCCCCGTTCATCACAGTCGGAATGCCAAAAGGCTTCTGCATCCGCACGCAATCATTGATGAGCTGGATGTACCGAGGTTCAAAAATGTGAAGATTCAATCCCTCATTCGGAAAAACCACAATACCCAAGGGGAAAATTGGCAGAAATTGAGTCATGCACCCTCAACAGCTCACGAACGATAAAGTTGGCTCAGGCGGGCATATTTCCAATGCGTGTACAGGGCCGTCATCCAGGCACATTGAAGCCCGGGCCCGCCGTCCAGAAATCCCAACCGAAAGATATAATAATGAAAGAAGGTGAACACCGGGGAGAACAATCGTTTCCAGACGGGGGAGGACTTCCCCATCTCAAAATACTTCTGTGCATTCAAGCTGGCATACCGATCCATTTTAGCTCGGTGCTCGGACCAACTCGAGACCGTTCGATGCTGGATCTTTCCCGGAAGCTCCAGCACCCGAATCTGGGTGGAATAGACCAATTGCTCATGTACCGGAGCGGCATTCCACTTTACCTGCAAACGATTGAACAAGCGCACGTGCTTGTCCCAACCCCATTCCCCAAAACGCAGCGGCGTATCGCCAATGAAATTCAAAAACGAACAAGCATACACCACATCCGAAGCGCCCGGATCAAACTTCACTAAGGCCTTTTGCATCGGTTCATCTGGAATCTCATCGGCATCCAAGCTGAATATCCAATCGTATTTGGCCAAGCTGTTGGCCGCGTTCTTGGTATCCCCAAACCCTTTCCACTCGCCGGAAATAAAACGCACCGGAAAGGAACGAACGATCTCCGGTGTACCATCTGTGCTCCCGGTGTCGTAGACCACCACATCGTCCGTCAGTCCGCTCAAACCCTTCAGGGTTCGACCGATCTTGCCCGCTTCGTTTCGACAAATGATCACAATGGAAAAAGGCGTATGCATTCAACCACGAATTTCCTGATTTTTCAACCGATCGACCGACCGAAAAAATAAAAAGAGAAACGGCACCAGAAATACGCCGTACTGCACCTCCAGGCCGATATCGGTCACGAACGACAATACGGTAGCCAACACCCAGCACCGCCAACGGAAAGGGTCGGACGACCGAAGAAAAAACAACCCGATCATCAAGGCTGAAAAACCAAACAGTCCAACCCAACCCATACCCACGCCATAAACCCCCCACTCATTGGCGGGATAAATACGCTCGTCGGAAGTCAGTCCCGGTTGCTGCCGGGCATAAACTGAATCCATGACCGACCGAATATCTCCAAAGCCTGCACCGTAAATAGGTCCGTTACGAATACAAGTACCCGCTGCCTGCAGCGACTGCATCCGGATCGCATCGTTTCCACCGGGCAAATATTTTCCCTGAAACGTATAACTCCAATCGTAACGGATATAATCGACGCGTGCCCGAAACGTGGGAAGCGTCCGATACAGCACAAAGGGTAAAATAAATAATAAGGCCAATAGCACAAGCACTGTCCGACGATGTCTGAGTTGTACTCCTTGCCGCAGCAATACAAATCCCGCCAGCAGATAAAAGCAGACCAGCCCAATCCGTACGGCCAGTACATGCAAATACAATACAAAGAATAATCCCAATGCCAAGATCCACCATCGCTTTTGCGGAGTAGCACGCTCCCACTGCATTAGTAGCCACCATAGAACCGCTACGATCAGCCAACTGAACCGAACCCGATCATTTCCCAGCGGTGTGGGAAGTGATTTTCCGCGCAAATAATCCGCCTGTACGGAAACCGCATCGTGGAACCAGGGAAGTACCGAATACACGAGGCCCAAGAATGTGCATCCCACAAGCAGCCAACCCAAGCGCGTCCAAGCCTGACTATTCAAGGATAGTCCCACCCAGCCCAACGGCAACAACAGCAAGGGTAATTTGATCCGGAGCACGTCGGTCCAGGCCGATTGATCCGCACTCCACCATCCCGATAACAATGGCAGCAGCCAAAGCGATCCCAGGATCCAGACCAACCGATCGCGGATGACTTCGAACCACCACCCACGCCAGCCAAGCCGAAAAAAAGCGAGCAGAAAAAATAGTCCGATCGATACCGAGAGCAGTGCCCGGGACAGAAACAGGCCAAGCACCATGAAGCATAGCAGCCCCTCCGCCAGGTGCGGCCAGTAGTGGGAGAGGCGAGAAGAGAACGATGATTTCATTACCTTGGCATCGGGTTCGATTAAACATACAACATAGTTCGGGATGTGGGATAAATGGATCAGCCAAATTCAGCAGGGAGATGTTCGGGCATTGGCCCGTGCCATCTCGTTGGCGGAGAATGATTCGGCCGGACTCCTCGAAGCGCTGGCCCAAATTTCCATTCCGCATAAACCGGTGATTGGCATAACCGGTCCGCCCGGTGCCGGCAAAAGCACCCTCACCGATGCCTTGATTGGTGCACTGATCGCCGAGGGAAAATCGGTAGCAGTGCTTTGCGTGGACCCTTCCTCACCGTTTCATCAGGGAGCCGTGTTGGGTGACCGGATCCGTATGAGTGAGTGGTATACACATCCGAATGTTTACATCCGTTCGCTGGCGACAAGGGGGGCCTTGGGGGGATTACACCCACGCATCCTGGAGATCACGGACCTGGTGAAATGTTTTACGGCTGATTGGATCTTGGTGGAGACCGTAGGGGTGGGACAAAGTGAAGTGGAGGTGGCGGGATTGGCCGATCGGACCGTGGTGGTGCTGGTGCCCGAGGCCGGAGATGAGATCCAAACCATGAAGGCCGGCTTGCTGGAGATTGCCGATCTGTTCGTGGTGAACAAATCGGACCGACCCGATTCAGCCCGATTCCAAAGTTATTTGGAGCGGATGGTGCAAGAAGATCGTTCCGATGGAAAGATCATTCCCATACTTCCTACGATCGCTACGGAGAAAAAAGGAATCAAAGAGGTATTGGATACGTTGAAAAACCTTTTGAACTCGCCGGCACAAACGGAAAGAGAAGACTTGCTGGTGATGGAAAAAGCCAAGCATTTATTACGGGAACATTGGCTGCGAAAATTGGATGCCGAAAAAATGAAGGCCTCGCTTCGCGAGGCCATGAGGTCGAGTGATTTTAATTTGTATGCCTGGGTGCGTCGTTATGCCGACTGATCCAGCTCCCGGTTCGCTTTCCACCACCGATACCCGATAAATCCGATGATGCCCAGTGGCATGAAGGCCAAATAGAGAATACCTGAATTCATCCCCTCCGCCGGCTTCTCTCCCAACTGCTGCGTCGTCTTGGTACAAATAGAACACTGCGCCTGCGCCTGCAGCCCAACTACCAAACCAAACACCACTATCGTAATGACTCTTTTCAAACTATCAATTATAAACTAACTATCCAAACTGCCCAAACTTCTCAAACTAACTATCCAAACTTCTCAAACTTCTCAAACTTCTCAAACTAACTCCATCCGCTTCTGTTCCTTCTTCCGCTCTTCCTCGTTCAGGATCACTTTTCGCATACGAATATAATTCGGTGTCACTTCAATACACTCGTCTTGCTGAATGTATTCCATACACTCTTCCAGGGTCATCAGCGTCTTAGGCGCAATGCGGGTGGCATCGTCGCTGCCGCTGGCGCGGTGGTTGGTAAGTTTCTTGGCTTCCGTGACGTTCACGACCAGATCGCCGGGCTTGATGTTCTCGGCCACGATCTGTCCGGCGTAAACCTCCTCTCCTGGATCGATGAAGAAAGTACCTCGGTCTTGCAGCTTATCGATGGAGTATCCGGTTGAACGCTCTTGGAATTTGGAGATCAGCACCCCGTTGTTGCGACCGGGGATGGGACCTTTCCAGCCTTTGTATTCACGGAAGCGATGTGCCATAACAGCTTCGCCGGTAGTGGCGGTGAGCATTTGGGTGCGCAGTCCGATCAGTCCACGCGACGGAATATCAAACTCCAGGTGCTGCATATTCCCCTTGGTCTCCATCACCAGCATCTCGCCTTTGCGACGGCTGACCAGGTCGATCACCTTGGAGGCAAATTCTTCGGGCACGTCCACCACCAGGGTTTCATAGGGTTCGCATTTGGTGCCATCGATCTCTTTGACGATGACCTGGGGTTGCCCTACCGTCAGCTCATATCCTTCCCGGCGCATGGTTTCGATCAGGATACCCAAATGGAGAATACCGCGACCATAAACCAAGAAACTATCACCTTCCTGTGTATCTACCACACGCAAGGCCAGGTTCTTCTCGATCTCCTTCATGAGACGGTCGCGGAGGTGACGAGAGGTCACGAACTTGCCATCCTTTCCAAAAAACGGAGAGTTATTGATGGAGAAAAGCATGTTCATCGTCGGCTCATCGACGGCAATGCGCGGCAGCGCTTCCGGATTCTCGGCATCCGCGATCGTATCGCCGATATTGAAATCCTCGATGCCAACCACGGCACAAAGATCACCGGCCTTCACCTCGGATACTTTTTTCTTGCCCATCCCTTCGAACACATACAACTCTTTCACACGACCACGCTTGTTCACGCCATCCGCCTGCATTAAGGCAATGGGTTGATTTTCCTTGATGACCCCACGGCCAACCTTGCCCACAGCGATACGTCCCAGGAAAGAGGAATAGTCGAGCGAGGTGATCTGCATTTGCAAGGGACCTTCCGCCACGGTAGGAGGCGGTACGTGCTTGATGATGCCATCAAGCAGCGGGCGAATATTATCGATCTGCTCCAACGAGTCGTTAAACCAACCATTCTTTCCGCTTCCGTAGTAGGTCGGGAAGTTCAATTGCTCCTCGGTAGCATCGAGGTTGAAGAACAATTCGAAGACGGCGTCGTGAACTTCATCCGGGCGGCAGTTCGGTTTGTCGACCTTATTGATAACTACGATCGGATGTAAATTCAGTTGCAACGCTTTTTGAAGCACGAATCGAGTTTGAGGCATTGGCCCTTCAAACGCATCCACCAGCAAAATGACGCCATCGGCCATTTTGAGCACGCGCTCCACTTCTCCGCCGAAATCGGCGTGGCCCGGGGTATCGATCACATTGATCTTATAGCCTTCGTAAACCACTGCGGCATTTTTGGAGAAAATAGTGATGCCCCGCTCTCTTTCGAGGTCGTTGCTATCCATGATCAACTCGCCGGTCTCCTGATTTTCCCGAAAAACCTGGGTGGCATGGAGGATCTTGTCCACCAGCGTGGTTTTCCCGTGGTCTACGTGCGCGATGATGGCTATGTTTCTGATATTCATGTAGTTGTTTGAAAAGGCTGCGCAAAGGTACGTTAATTAAGTTAAGGGGTCAGGGTTCAGCGTTCAGAGTTGTAGTTTTAACGCATGAAAATCTTACGAACCACCGGCCTTGTACTGGTTGCCTTGATCCTGGCATACCTGATAGGACCAACCCCAACCAAACCCAAATACGATAATACCCTTCCTGAAATCCCGTCGGCTCCGGCAGACCTAGATCGGTATGTAGCCAGCCAGGAAGCCAAATACAAACTCAAAGCCGACAACCAAGCACGGATCGTTTGGTTCAACGATTCTACCAAAGCGATGACCGAATATGTGGTTGTATACCTACATGGATTCTCCGCCTCACAAGAGGAAGGCGATCCGGTACACCTCGACTTTGCCAAAAAAATAGGGGCAAACCTGTATTTGAGTCGGCTGCAGGCCCACGGCATCGACACCACGCACCCCCTGGCCAGTTTCACGGCCGAGGGCGTATGGAACAGTGCGAAAGAAGCTTATGCGATCGGAAAGAAACTCGGAAAGAAAGTGATCTTGATGTCGACCTCCACGGGAGGCACCTTGGCCCTCAAACTCTGCGCCGAATATCCCGAGATCGCCGCCTCGATGTTATTCTCGCCCAACATCGCCATCAACGACCCAAAAGCCTGGATGCTCAACAATCCCTGGGGCAAACAGATCGCCGAAGGGATCGTCGGAGAATTCAGGGTCGTGGCGGATACAACAGCAACCTATGCTAAATATTGGGACAATCGATATGTCACTTCTTCCGTCGTTCAATTACAGGAACTGTTAGAGACCACCATGAGAGCATCGTTGTTCGAGCGAATCAAAACACCAACCCTGCTTCTTTATTACTATAAAAATGAACTGGAACAGGATCCGGTAGTGAAAGTATCAGCCATGAAAAGAATGTTCAGTCAGCTCGGTACGCCCGATTCCCTGAAAAGACAACAGGCCTTGCCCAACGTGGGCGATCATGTGATCGGTGGTTGGGTCAAATCAAAAGATCTGAACAGCGTACACCTAGCCTGTGAGGCATTTGCCAACGACATCCTTCATATTCCCACCTCATCCAATTGATCATGACCTATCGCGCCCGCATCGCCGGTATTGGACATTATGTTCCGAAGAATAGAGTAACCAATAACGACCTCACCCGTTACATGGATACCTCCGATGAATGGATTCGGGAGCGAACCGGCATCGAAGAACGCCGGTATGCCGACCGGCTGGGGGAAACCACCACCACCATGGGCGTGGAAGCCGCACGGATCGCCATCGATCGCGCGGGAACTACCCCGGAGCAAATCGACTTTATCATTTTTGCGACGCTGAGCCCCGACTATTATTTCCCCGGCTGCGGCGTACTGCTTCAACGAGCCCTGAAGATGAAAGAGATTGGGGCATTGGATGTCCGCAATCAATGCTCCGGATTCGTTTATGCCCTTAGTGTTGCGGATCAGTTCATTCGCTCCGGGATGTATCAAAATATTTTGGTGGTGGGATCGGAAAAACACTCTTTTGGGTTGGACTTTACCACCCGCGGACGAAATGTGTCGGTGATCTTTGGAGATGGGGCCGGTGCCGTTGTGCTGCAACGTGCGGAGCGCGAGGGACAAGGGATTCTCTCCACCCACCTGCATAGTGACGGAGAAAGTGCCGAGATACTGGCCATGTACAATCCGGGTACACATGCCAATCATTGGATGCCGACGCCCTACGCCACATTTGACGAGGCGGAGATCGGACAAACTTTTTTCAGCAAGAAAATGATCGATGAAGGGCAGATCTACCCGTACATGGATGGTCCGGCGGTATTCAAAAAAGCTGTCGTCAAATTCCCTGAAGTGATCGTGGAAGCTTTGACCGCCAATCACCTCAGTCCGACAGATCTTGATCTGCTGATCCCCCATCAAGCCAATTTGCGGATCGCTCAGTTCGTCCAACAAAAACTGAAACTGCGCGACGATCAAGTGTATAACAACATCCAACGGTACGGCAACACCACGGCCGCTTCTGTTCCGATCGCCCTCAGCGAGGCCTGGGAGCAAGGAAAGGTAAAAGAGAATGATCTGGTCTGTCTGGCGGCTTTCGGAAGCGGATTCACTTGGGCCAGTGCGTTGATCCGTTGGTAAAATCCATTCTATGAAATATGCAATTGTTTTCTTCTCCCTTCTATTGGCACACACGATGATGCAGGCTCAAAACACTTGGTGCGTATCGATCCGGGGTAATACCCGATTGAAACATGTGGAAGAGAACATCGAAAAAAATGTGATCCGCCTGCAGGCATCAGAACTGAACACGCCGGGTTTTTTCCGGATCAATTTCGACCGATCGGATACAGCGATGCGTCGCACGATGCTGCTACGGAATGCGGCGGGAACCGAGCTGGCACGCTGGGAGGAAGTGAAGCAGTCCTGGCGTATGCGGACGGAGGAATTGAAAAAATTAATGGACAAGAACCCGGAGTTGTCTTTCTATTACACGGAGATCCCTCGGGATGTTAATATGGCAATGGTGATCAGGGTACGACCCATTCATCTTTGTACCCTCAAACGAACGGTAAATTGAGTCGTCGTATCCTTTTCATCATCAATCCCATCGCGGGTACGCGATCGAAGCGACATTTACCGGTGGTGATCGAACAGGCGTGCCGGAAGGTGGAGATCTCCTTTGACATCGTGGATTCTCCCCAAAGCGGTGATTATTCGAGGATACGCGACCGGATTCAACAGGAAGGATTTACGGATGTGGCGATCGCGGGGGGCGATGGAACCCTGCGTGCCGCGATCGGGGCCTTGCGTGACCTACCGATTCAGTTTGGAATCGTACCCGTGGGCTCGGGCAATGGGTTGGCGAGGGCAGCACGGATTCCGATGAATCCCACCAAGGCCATCAGTTTGATCGTCATTGGTCGCAGTACCCCCGTCGATGCTTTTCTGGTGAACGGACGATTTGCTTGTATGTTATCAGGACTGGGATTTGATGCGGCCGTGGCAGCAGGATTTGCGGAGATGGGCCAACGAGGATTGTTGAGCTATGTGCGACAAGTGATCCGGCATTTCCGTCGAGCACCGACCTATCCTTTCCAATTGGATTGGGCAAATCAATCCGTAACGTCCGACGCCTATTTTGTATCGATCGCGAACAGCAATCAATTTGGGAATGGCTTCACGATCGCACCGAAGGCCTCGCTAAATGATGGTTTGCTGGATGTGGTGGTAGTGAAAAAACAATCGAAGTACAGCGTGATCGGCCGGGTGATCAAGCAAGTCATTGGCCTGTACCGCTTGCAAGACGAATCGGCCATGCAGCCTTCCAAAAAGATCCTTTATCTCCAAACAGACCGGCTCACCATCCACAACCCAGACCAGGCCCCTTTACACATCGACGGCGACCCCGCCCCCACGGATTCCCTCATTAACATAGAGATCATTCCCCAAGGATTTGCTTTGATTCGTCCCCAAGGAAAAATGAACAAGAGAACGCTATTTGGGACTCCCTTCGCCTCGGCTTCGTCGGGCAAGGAAGTTGTTTAGGGAACAGGGTTTATGGTTTAGGCCCTTAATAGTAATTGTTTACTCGATTATGTTATGTACTAAACCCTAAACACTGTTCGCTAAACTTTTTTCTCTCTACTCTCAACCAACAAAACCACCGCCACCAAACTCATCAGCAAGAACATCGCCACCAGCTGATGTAATTGGGCGGCCCATTCGAAGGAGCCCCAGACGCGGGGGACGATCTGAACACTAAACAACACCGAAGCGATCCCGAGAACGAC
>CAXRAX010000005.1:0-5021 GCA_964229195.1 Chitinophagaceae bacterium
GAGGCATTGGCGATGGGCAGCGCGGTGAGGTCCGACACCATGGTCTGGAAATTCAATAAGCTTTCGAGGCGGCCTTGTGCGATCTCGGCCTGATAGGGCGTGTACTGCGTGTACCATCCCGGATTTTCAAAAATATTGCGCAGGATCACGGAGGGCGTGATGGTGTTGTAATAGCCTTGTCCGATGTAGGTTTTGAACAATTGATTTTTGGAGGCGAGTGACTGCATGTGTTGCAGGTACTCGAATTCGGTCATGGCTTCAGGTAAATTCAGCGAGCGTTCCATCCGGATGTTGCCCGGTACGGTGCGGTCGATGAGGGTAGCAAGACTTTTCTCTCCGATGGTGTTCAGCATGTCGTTGAGGTCGGTGGTGCGGGGACCAATGTGACGGGACTGAAATTCAGCTGGGGGGATACCGGAGGATGACATGGTCGTTCGGGTTTGAATTTGCCGCAAAGGTACACGTGAAAGCCGAGACCCTTTGGGTGGTAAGCAAGGTGGGGATAATCCGTGAAATCCGTTTTCTTTGTTCAATGTCTGCATTGCCTTCCCACTGGACTCGTTTGGCAGAATCCCGCCTCAAGGTCTACCGCCGGTTTCTGGAGCGGGTGAACCGCAACCGGGCCCTGGCCCTTCTGCCCGAGCTGCACGAAGTGGCTACGGAGGCCACCGATTGCCTGCAATGTGCCCAGTGTTGCAAGCAATACTCCCCGCGGTTCAAAACCCCCGATATTAAGCGGATCAGCCGGGTGATGGGTCTTCGGGAGAGCGTATTCATTGAAACCTACCTGAAGGTGGACGAGGAGGGCGATTATGTGACCCGATCGACTCCCTGCCCCCTGCTGGGCGATGACAATCGTTGCTCGATATACGAGGATCGTCCCTCCGATTGCCGTCGTTTTCCGTATAGCGACGAGGATGTTTTTATCAAGCGTACCCGGATCACGCTGGAGAACGTTCGATTTTGTCCTATCACCTACCGGGTCTTAGAGGGATTGATTGAAAAAGCGGGCGATCGCTGATCAGTACTCGAATTTCCGAAGCGTGGGAGCGCGCAGCCAGGTGATGACCACCACGATCAGTGTCACACACCCACCGAAGAGGACGGAGGGAACGGTGCCCAGGGCTTTTGCTGCAAAGCCGCTTTCAAATTGACCGAGTTCGTTGGAGCTGTTGATGAACAGCGAATTCACGCTCGAGACACGGCCTCGCATGTGATCGGGGGTGGTGAGTTGCAGGATCGTGCCGCGGATGACTACACTCACGCCATCGAACATACCGGCTAGTAGCAGGGCCATGAAGGAGATCCAATAGATATCGGACAATCCGAAAAGAATGATGCAGACCCCAAATCCGCCGACGGCATAAAATAGCCGCTGACCTTGTTTCTTTTTCATCGGGCGAATGGTCATCAGTATGATCGTGATAATGGAGCCGATGTCGATGGCAGCGTTGAGCCAACCGAATCCGATGGGACCGACCGCCAGGATCCGATCGGCAAATTCGGGAACCAGGGCTACTACGCCCCCGAATAGTACGGCAAACAGGTCGAGTGTCAGGGCCCCCAGCATGATCTTGTTCTGATACACAAAATGGAGTCCTTCTTTGACGCTTTGCCAGGCCGATACATCCATCGATTTGGACTGGATGGGTTTACGTTCGATGCGCATCAGGAATAGGGCGGCGATCAGTACATAGATCAGGATGATGCCATAGGTCTGGTTCACGCCAAACCAGGCGATGAGAAATCCCGAGCTGGCATGACCGATGATAGAGGCGATCAGCCAGGTGGAGGAACTGATGTTAGCGGCCAGGTGCAGGATGTCGCGGGGTACCAGTTGGGCGATCAGGGCATGGGTGGTGGGGCCGGCGAAAGCGCGGATGATACCGGTGCAGAAAATGATCGCATAGAACAGGAGTGGCAAGGTTTTCGAGGTAAACTGATCCAGCACCGATGGTAGGGTGATGATCACCATGGCTGCGGCACAGATGGCGTATATCAGAACGGATCGAAGCAGTAGGGTTCTTTTATCGGAGCGGTCGATGACATGTCCGGCGTAAAGGGCCAGGCAGAATACGGGGAGGAATTCAGCGAGTCCGGCGAGTCCGATCGAGAATGAGTCGCGTGTTATTTGGAATAACTGATAAGCAGCTACGGTGCCCAGCATGCGCAGGGCCATGATGAGAAAAAATCGGGCAATGATAAAATGACGGAACTCGGTGTGTTGCAGGGGTTGCAGTCCCGGTGAACCGGCGAACAACTTCATGTCGCAAAGATACTAGGGCAGGGTGAGGAAGTGTTGTCCGGGTTCGTATTCCTTTTGCAGTGCTTCCAACATAAAATCGAGGTGGGGGCGATGATTCAGGAAATCTGCTTTTGTTACATCGATGATCAGGGTAGGAACAGATTGATTTTTCAGGTAATGGCTGTAGGTATCCTGTAGGTTTTGCAGATAGCTGTCGGGTATGTTTTGTTCGTAGGCTCGGTTGCGGTCCTTGATGTTTTGCTGGAGTTTGGACACGGGGGCATGCAGGTAGATGAGCAGGTCGGGTTGCAGAAGCTGTTGATGAATGATGTCGAACAGCCGTTGATAGAGGCGAAATTCATCTTCCGGCAGGGTGACTTTCGCAAAGAGCAGGCATTTGGTGAATAGGTAATCGGAGATCGTGAGACTTTGAAACAGATCGGTTTGTTGGATCAGTTCTTTGAGTTGTTTGAAGCGTTCAGCCATGAAGAACAGCTCGACCGGAAATGCATATTGGTCGGGTTTTTCATAAAACTTCGGCAGGAAGGGATTGTCGGCGAATGCTTCCAGCACCAACCGGGCGTTGAGCTCCTGGCTCAGCAAGTTGGCCAGGGTGGTCTTGCCGGCGCCGATATTACCCTCAATGGTGATGAAATGGTGTTTCATGCGAAAAGATCAACGGAAGGTGGGGCGACAAATTACGGCAAATGTTTTGCTTCTGGCAGCGGGTGGGGGTTAGGGAACGCGGGCAACGGCCAGGGGGTCGGGGCATTGGGTGAGAAGATCAATAATGCTGCGTTCGAACACCGGGTGAACGGCGTTTCCGGCGATCTCAGCCAGGGCCGTGAGGGCGAACCGTCGGTTGGGCAGCTCGGGGTGGGGAATCGTCAGCCGCTCGTGCTGTAAGATCAGGTCATCATACAGAAGAATGTCGATGTCGAGGGTGCGCGGACCATATCGCTCTTTTCGTTCGCGGCCCAAGTTTTTTTCGATCTCCAGGATGGATGCCAGCAGCGCTAACGGTTCCAGATCGGTTTCCAGCAGCAAGGCTTGGTTTATGAAGGCCGGCTGTGTGGTGAGTCCCCAGGCTGCCGTCTCATAACACGACGACCATTGGCGGATGGTTCCGAGTGATCTCAGGGCCTCCCGGGCCTGGTTCAGGTAGGAGGTCCGGTCGCCTTGATTGGAGCCGAGCAGCAGGTAGGCTTGGTGCATGGGGCAAATATCCGCAATTGAGCTCTCCAAGCTAAGCTCATTTCGGATAGATTTGCACCAGTTCATGACCAAAACAAACGGATATAGCCAGACCCGGGCCCTTCTCGCCATCACCAAGGCCAGTTTCAAGGCTATTTTCGCGAACCCCAGCGCCATCATTTTCAGCGTGCTGTTTCCCATCATTTTCATTTTGATCTTCGGGGCCTTTGACAGCGGAGGCAGCACGAACTATCGCATTGCCCTCACACCCGATTCGGATACAACCAGTGATTTTTACCGGGGGCTGGCTCAAACGCCGGTGATCAAATTGGTAACATTCGACGATACCTTACAACTCAATCAAGAACTCCAAAAAGGAAAACTCACCGCGGTGGTCCAGATCCTGGCCGATACGGATTCGACACACCGGGTGATCGTGCGCTCAACCACTGCCAGTGCCAATACGTTCGGGTCCTTCATGCCGGTGTTGGATTATATCCGCTTGCGCATCGAGCAGGCGAACCAATCCGATACGCCCTCGGTGATACACATCGATCCGCCGGTAGTCACGGAAGTACGTCCGTACCGACAGATCGATTTTATTTTACCCGGACAACTTGGCTTCTCGATCCTTTTTTCAACCTTGTTCGGAATCGCCTTTACGTTTTTTGGATTGCGGGAGCAATTGGTCCTAAAACGCTTTTACGCTACGCCTATCCATCGGCTGAATATCTTGTTGGGTATCGGTGCCAGCCGCTTGTCTTTTCAGTTGCTCAGTGTAACGGTATTATTGCTATTCGGCCATTTTGCGATGGATTTTACGTTGCACCATGGGGCTGTTACATTTTTTGAGATCATCTTGACGACCATATTGATGTTGTTTCTGTTGATGGGGGTTGGACTCATTTTCAGTAGCGTCGTCAAGACGGATACATCCATTCCGCTGCTCATCAACTTATTTGGATTCCCGCAAATGATGCTATCCGGAACGTTTTTTCCGATCGATGTCTTTCCCGGCTGGATGCAAAAGCTTTGTCAGGTATTACCGCTGACTCAATTCAACGATGCGATCCGGAAACTGGCCTTTGAGGGTGTTTCGATCTGGAGCTGTTGGTCGGAGTTGCTGATCTTGCTGGGGTGGACCGGCATCATTTACATCATTGCCGCGCGCACCATCAAATGGGAGTAAACTCATGCGCATACTTAAACTTATTGCGATCAGTGGTTTGGTTTTCTTTTGTCTGTTTACCGCAGTAGGTTTCTTATTTCCTGCTCACGTACAGGTATCTCGCGCACTCGATCTACCCGGTCAGCGAAAAACGGATTTGATCCGGTTGTTGAACGATCCGGATTTTCGGCGTTGTTTGTCCGACAGCGCAGGCGAGTGGGAACCCTATGCGAGCATCGTTGATAGTCTGGTCGAATGGAAGCAGGAAAACAACACGCGGGTCAGTTGGATCTTACACGGCAATGACGGACAGATCACCTTGCAAGCAAGGGTCAGTGTTCAATTGGGATGGTTGCCCTGGCAACGTTTTCGATCGTTGTTGATGGAGCCGCGGTACGGACCTTGGTTGGAAAA
>CAXRAX010000006.1:0-66430 GCA_964229195.1 Chitinophagaceae bacterium
CCCGAAAAGCCTGCTGTATACATGTCCGAGTTGCTCACCGGCGAGTTTGGTGCCGGCGTAGGGACTGATCGGCTGCAAGATCTCGTCTTCTTTCCAGGGAAAATGATCGTTGATGCCATATACACTGCTGCTGGACGCAAAGAGAAAACGACGAATGTTTTGCTGCCGGGCGTACTCCAAGAGGTTATGCGTACCGATCACATTGGCGTATTGGTAGGCGATGGGGTCTTGGATGCTCGGGCGCACGCCGGCTTTGGCTGCGAGGTGCAGGATGGCATCGACCGGTTCCGGGATTAGGTCGTGAAGTTCGGCGGGAGTGGTTTGACCCAAGTCGATTCGCAGCAACCGAAACCCGGTTTTCTCCAGAAATGGACGGATATTATTTTCCTTGACCGCCGGATCATAAAAAGGATCAAAATTGTCGATACAGGTTATTTGCACCCCGGGGTATTGCTCATAGAGCGCTGCCAGCAAATGATGGCCAATGAATCCGGCGCCGCCGGTAACGAGGAGGTGCATAAGGAGAGGCAAAATTAAAGGAAATAAAGGTCAGCATTTAACATCCCCACTCGGCTTGAATTTTAATCGATTTGGCTGAGACTAAAATGAGGCTTAAAAAATCAATCATAATGCTTGAACCCAATTTTGTTTCGGGTGGCTGGCGTATGTGACTTCTCAATTAATTCTTTTAACATGATGAAGATATTCTCAATATTCACTCTATTCATAGAAACTTCTTTTTCCAGTTTAGATAACTGAATCAATAATTCTTTACTGGTTAAGGCATACTCCCTCATTTTCGCAAAAACACGTATGATTTTGATATTAACATCTATCGCTGTCTTACTATTCAAGATGCTGGACAACATAGCGACACCCATTTCCGTAAAAACGCTGGGCCTGTATCTGGAACCACCCCAACTTGAGGTCACAAATTGTGACCTCAAGTTTTGCTACTCCTTCTCCGTTAACAAGAACATGAAGTCTTTAGGAAATCGATCCAGATTCCTCTTAACGCTCTGATTGAACACTTTCGTGTCAACACCATATAGTGCAGCCAGATCCCTATCTAACATAACCTTCTGGCCTGGAAATAGACTTTTTTATGATAGCTAATCGTTGGCGTGTCGCCTTCTCGCTGAAGAACTTCGAAGGGTGAAGGTGTAATGTCCGGATGGGGCTTCAGCAAGAGCAAGACTAGTATTATTGAGCCTATCGGGCTTGCCCGACGTAGCCCGCAAAAAAAAAGCCCGCCTTCGCTCTAACGAGCTTCGGCGGGCGGAGTCGGGAAGACAGGATTCGAACCTGCGACCCCCTGGTCCCAAACCAGGTGCGCTACCGGCCTGCGCTACTTCCCGAGCGGAGGCAAATGTACTGAATACCCCCCGAAAAGGGCATTTCACACACTTCTTTCTGCATCATTCGAATGATGAAAAATATAACCCGGTTCACCCTGCTGCTGCCTAGAATCACTCTTTCCGGGTACACCACATGCCCGGAGCTAACTTGAACGATATCCATCGCGACCAGATCAAGAGCACGGAAAAGGGAAGCGAAGGCAATTTCGCGATCGTTCAATTTGAGATTGATTTTATCCGACACCCTACTTCCGGACTGGACCCGGACAAATACCATTCAGCACCACCCCGGCAAACCGAAAACCATCAGGCGCATCTGCGAATGGAAAAAGATAATTGGACCTTGCAAGACCTCTCCATTCACTGAACAATTACGCTCTTTTTGATCAAGGCGATCTGACCCAAGTGGTAGTATAAATGCTCAACCAAACCGGTCAGGTTCCGATAATAATCACCGTATTTCTCGTCAACAAAGGTCTGATCGAACAGATCATCCGGCAATTTCTCCACCTGACCTATAAAGGATTCCGCCAGCTGCCAGGTTCGATCCAACAGCGAACGCCAGTCGGACTCATTCGTAATCGGAGGCATCTCAAAACTATACTGATCTCGGATGACCAGCGAGCCCCCACGCAAAACCTCCTCTACCCCCTGTAAATAATAACCGAGGTGGAAGACAAGCTCCGCAATGCTGTGGGAATGAGGCAGCGACTTGATCGCCTGATCAAAACGCAAGTCAGCCACTGCTTCTCGCAGCGATAACCCACACCAGTTGTCCCCAAAAAAGCCACCCCGAATCTGACGAGCAATAAAAGCAGCCTGTGTCATTGAATAATTGTGTCTATTTTTTTTTGCCTGCCGGCAAACGAAAATCTACATTCAACCCTATCACATGAAACAATCGGTTGTAGCGCGACTTCGCATAATCCGGCCGGTACATGTAATACAAGTCAAGCCGGGCCTGTTTCGATATACGACGCTTAACGCCAATCGTATTGCGCAGGTTATCGACAAACCGAGTCCCTCCCACCTGCATGACAGGCTCAGCGGAGACATAAAAAGACCATTTTTTATTCAGCCGCAGGCCCCATTTAGCCCGCACCCGCCAATACAAATCATTTTGCGTGGCATCCTGCGGATCGAGGAAGTCCTGAATATTATTTAATACCAGCAACCGAAAAGAAAGATCTGTTTTTTTGATGTTGGGCTCGTACTCACCGCCGAATGAAAAACGATGAAAACTAGAGCCCTGTACCAACCCCAACCGATACTCACCTTGTAAACCGATCCGTTTGGTGATCATTTTCGAGGCGGAAAAGCTGATATAAGATCCCTTGAAGGATGCCAGGTTATTTTGAAAACGGGCCTGGTAATCGATGCCGGCTTCCCATTTGTTTTTCAGGTCAAATGTTATGCTCGTACCATACCAGCCCAACACATCCACCGGATCGGCCGCGCTGGTTTGGCCTTGAATCCACAAGGGCAACAAACAAAAAAGGAGTAGGATCGGCCTCAAGGATTCAATGATAAAAAAGGGTGATGCGGGCGGTATCCTTCAATAGGTCGATGTTCCCGATCTCGATGCGGGTAATATTCAGTCCCGTCCGGTCCCGCAGGTCGGCCATCAACTCCACTCGCTTTTCGGGCTGTATCAATTCGATTCGATCGTAAATGACCTCCTGGGTGAATTCCCGACGGATGAGCCAGTTGCTTTCCAGCAGTGCCATGAGTATTACCACAATCAAACCAATCAGGCTCAGTTCATCCCAGCCACCTTTACTAATGGCCATGACCAGCCCCACCGCGATTACGATGAAAATGTAGGTCATATCCTTCGTCGATATATTCTCGGTACGATACCGGAGCATGGAGAAAACCGCGAATAAACCGAATGCCGCCCCCATGGTCATCTCCACTTTGTTGAGCAAGAAAGCAATCAAAAAGATCGTCACATTGAAGGCAAAGAAGGTAAGAAACAGATCGGTGCGCCGGTACTGGCGAAAATAAATGACCCGAATGATAACAAAGGTGGTTATGAGATCGATGGCCAGCCGAATGGCAAACTTTCCATTGAGTTTCTCAAACAATTCCAGTCCCTGTTCCGCCGAGACCTGTAGCAGTTGCATGGTGCGCCAGTTGTTTGGCTAAGATACGCAAAGGAAGCTTAAAGCGGTTTCGCTTTACCTGCGGATAGAGTGATAACACACCCAGACAATATTTGCTGATCGAGCCGGGCCGTATGCCCAGGCGCCGAAAACGGTCGCGCTCCTCCGATCTAACACCCCTAGCATGTTTTACTTCTATGATAACTCGATCGGGGTAGGAAACTTCCCGCCCTTGTGCCCGGTAGGTCAGGTTCATATCGATCGTCACCCGCTCTCCCCCTTGTTTCGAGACCAGAGTAATGCGATCATAATCCACCCAAAGGGTTTCTTGCATATCCGTTTTTTCCTTGTATCGGGGATGTTGATGGAGCATGTCCGTCAACCGTTCGGGCCATAATCCCGTCTCCTCGGATTGTACGCGCTGCTTATCCGTCACGCCATTGTTGCTTCGACACTTGAGCTCATAGAACGACAATTGTGAATCGGTATAGTCGCGTCGGCGAAACTTCATCCGGGTAGCGACTCCGGCGTGGTGAGCATGGTAATGATCCAGCCCGGGCGTATCGTAATACACACTATGATAGTGGAAAATTCTTCTCCCGTCGATCTCCAGAATCCGATGCGTAGAGGCCCAAGGCAAGAGGACCGACTCCAGCTGATTGGGCCGGATAACATACTTTGTATCGATTCGACGCATCAAACCGGCAGCTGCATTGGTCTGCGCCAAACCGATGGGCTCAAAAATTTCCAGTCGAGGGGAAAAGGACACATGCAAAGTTCCCCATCCCCTCTCAGAAAACAAGCGCCCCGCTGAGATTGCCCTTGGGTAGGATAAACCATACTCAGGGGACTGACATTCTGTAAGACAAAATGTTCCCGAGGTGCATAAAGCCAGCCCCAGCTGGCCCTATCGGTGACAAACTGACAATATGGGGCCTTTGGTACGTAGATTGACCCTGATGCCGTAAATCAACTTTCTTATGGCCACAGAAAAAGGCAGCATCTCGATCAATACCGAGAACATTTTCCCAATCATCAAGAAGTTCCTCTACTCCGACCACGAGATCTTCCTGCGGGAACTGGTCAGCAACGCGGTGGATGCCACCCAAAAACTCAAACGGCTCAGCAGCCTGGGCCATGTAAAGCAAGAGCTGGGCGACCTGCGGATCTCGGTCAAATTGGACGAAAAAGCCAAGACCCTCACCATCTCGGACGCCGGTATCGGGATGACCGACGACGAGATCAAAAAATACATCAACCAAGTGGCCTTCTCCGGCGCCACCGAATTCATGGAGAAATTCAAAGAGGCCCAGGATGCCAATGAGATCATCGGCCGATTCGGTCTCGGCTTCTACTCCGCCTTCATGGTCGCCGAGAAAGTAGAGATCCAAACCCTCTCCTACCAAGAAGGAGCCGAAGCTGCCTTTTGGAGCTGCGACGGATCTACCCAATACGAGATCGGTAAAGGAAAACGTAAAACCCGCGGTACCGATATTATCCTGCACATCAACGAGGAGTCCAAGGAATTCCTCGAGCAATTCCGCATCCAGGAGATCCTGAACAAATACTGCAAATTCCTGCCCGTGCCCATCCAATTCGGCACCAAGACCGAATCCGTGCCCGATGGCGAGGACAAAGAAGGCAAACCCAAATACAAATCGGTCGAAGTTGACAACATCGTCAATACCGTCAATCCCATCTGGACCCGCACGCCCAGCGAGTTGAAGGACGAGGACTACCTGAGTTTCTACCGCGAACTCTACCCAATGAGCGAAGACCCGCTGTTCTGGATCCACCTGAATGTCGACTACCCCTTCAATCTCACCGGCGTACTCTATTTTCCCAAGGTCAAGAACGACCTAGAGCTGCAACGCAACAAGATCAAGCTGTTCAGCCGCCAGGTATTCATCACAGACGAGGTCAAAGACATCGTTCCGGAATTCCTGCTGTTGCTGCACGGCGTGATCGACTCACCCGACATCCCCCTGAACGTAAGCCGCTCCTTCCTGCAAGCCGACAGTAACGTCAAAAAGATCAACGGGTATATCAGCCGCAAAGTGGCCGAAAAGCTGCAAGAACTCTTCAACAAAGACCGCGCCGGCTTCCAGGAAAAATGGAAAGACCTCGGACTCTTTGTCAAGTACGGCTCGATCTCCGATGAAAAATTCTTCGAGAAGGCCAAGAGTTTTGCCTTGCTGACCAACACCAATGCAGAAACCTATACCCTGGAAGAGTATCAGGCGAAAGTGAAAGATTTTCAGACCGACAAGAACGGCCAGCTCATCTTTCTCTATACCCAGGATGCCGAAGGACAACACAGTTTCATCGAAGCCGCCAACCAAAAAGGATACGATGTGCTGGTGATGGACTCCCCGATCGACATGCACTTCATTCAACACCTGGAAACCAAACTGGAAAAGACCTCCATGAAACGCGTGGATGCCGACATCCTCGATAAACTCATCGAAAAATCAGATATCCCCGCGCATGGCCTGAACGAAACAGAAGTAAGCGATCTGAAAAAGATCTTTGAAACGGCCATCAACAACAAATCGATGAATGTAGAAATGGAGAGCCTGCCGGCCGACCAACTGCCCGTCATCATCACCCGCGAAGAATGGATGCGCCGGATGAAAGAAATGAGTAAGATGGGCGGTGGCATGAGCTTCTATGGAAACCTGCCCGAAACCTTCAAGGTATCCCTCAACGGAAATCATCCGCTGCTGAAAAAGATCCTGTTGGCCGACGCCGAAGAACAACCCAAACTTGCCAAACAAGCATACGACCTGGCCCTGCTGGCACAAGGCCTACTGAAAGGCGCCGACCTGACCGCCTTCGTTAGCCGAAGCGTGGGAGCCCTCTGAAAAATCTCCGATAATTAAAAGCCCCGTATAAAACGGGGCTTTTTTTTCTTGCGGAGAGGGAGGGATTCGAACCCTCGGTACAGATTTAAGTCCGTACAACGGTTTAGCAAACCGGCCCTTTCGGCCACTCAGGCACCTCTCCGGGTTGGGCGTCAAAATTAAAGATTCTGAAAACGATTTACAAACACAACCTTACATCGCTGCCAACTGTACCTTCTGCTGCAGTTCGAGTACGTTCTCTCGGAAGACCCCGTCGGTATCCATGAGATCCTTGACGGTCTGACAGGAATGGATTACAGTGGTATGATCGCGGCCCCCGAAATGCTCACCGATGGTTTTCAGGGAATTCTTGGTAAAGGCCTTGGCCAGATACATGGTGATCTGCCGGGCCTGCACGATCTCGCGCTTACGGGTCTTTTGGAGCAATTTGTCGTACGGCACGTCGAAATATTCGCAGACCATCTTCTGGATCGTATCGATGGTGATCTCCTTGCTGGAGGATTTGACAAAATTGCGGAGCACCTTCTTGGCCAGATCCAGATCGATCTCGCGGCGGTTCAGGGATGATTGCGCGAGCAACGATATCAGCGCCCCTTCCAGTTCGCGGACGTTGTTGCTTATATTATAGGCAATGTACTTGACCACCTCTTTGGGCATCTCCATGCCGTTCTTCTTCATCTTCAGCTCCAGGATCTCGACGCGGGTCTCGTATTCAGGAACCTGGAGGTCGGCACTGAGTCCCCAGCGGAAACGGCTGAGCAGTCGCTCGTTGAGCCCCTCCAGATCCTTGGGCGATTTATCCGACGTGAGAACGAGTTGCTTTTGTGACTGGTGCAGGTGATTGAAGATGGCAAAGAAGGCATCTTGGGTCTTCTCAGCCTTGGCAAAGAAGTGTACATCATCCACGATCAACACATCGATCAGCTGATAAAAATGTATGAAATCGTTGATGGCGTTGTTGCGGCTGTGGTCCATGAACTGCTGGATGAACTTCTCCGAGCTGACATAGAGCACGACTTTGTTGGGATGCAGGCGCTTGACCTCGTTTCCGATGGCCTGGGCCAAGTGTGTTTTTCCCAAACCAACCCCACCGTAAATAACCAGGGGATTGAATGAATTGGTGCCGGGCTTCTCCGCCACGGTCTTGCCGGCCCGACGCGCCACACGGTTGCAGTCTCCCTCGATATAGGACTCAAAAGTATAGGTCGGATTCAGCTGCGGATCGATCTGCATTTTCTTCAATCCCGGAATAACAAAGGGATTGCGAACGGGCGTATTGATGACCAGCGGAAAATCCATCTCGTTGTTGCCATAGGCCTTGAAGCCTTGTCCGGCCACATCCATGGTAACCGGTTTGTTGCGACTGTTACCACTGTCAACCATGATCCGATACTCCAGCCGTGCTTCTTTGCCCAATTCCCGCTTCAGGGTCTTGGACAGTAGGTTCACGTAGTGCTCCTCCAGGTATTCAAAGAAGAACTGGCTGGGAACCTGGATAACGAGAACATTGTTTTTTATGGATACCGGCTGGATGGGTTCGAACCAGGTTTTGAAATGTTGCCATTCCACGATGTCTTTGATGATCTTCAGACAGTTCGACCAAACTTTTTCCACATTCTTCTCCATCGAGCGAAAGACGATTTATATCGATTGAACGATTGTTGATTTCAAATTCCCCCCATCTCACAATTTCAGCTACCTCCAATTAGGTGGGACGGCGAATATCAACATTTTTTCCAGAAAAAAATTTTTTGCGGATTTGTTTTTTCAAGGAATAAAAAAAAGCGATTTTTTCTCGATTTTTCTTTCCAAAAATTTGGAAAATTCAACATCTAACCCTTGTCTAACAACAATACCCCAAATAAGAGGCCTACGCTCCCAAACAAGTGTTTGAACATTGCCCCCTCCTAAACACCGGATTTCCGATCTTTATGCTTTCAGGATAAAAACCTGACCCTTATGATACGCCCGGTGAAGCTGTCTATTTTGCCCGCGGAGGCCTTGCGCCCCGATTGGATCCGCACACAACTGGCTTCCCTGCTGGGCATCGATCCCGCTCGCCTCACAGGCTATGAAATACTAAAACGCTCCCTGGATGCCCGGCAACGAACCGTCCGGGTGGTTTTAACCCTGAACGCTTATATAGATGAGCCCCGGATCGAGCCACCCCGCTTGTCGTTTGAATTCCGTTCCCTTCCAGCCTCGGCCCCAACAGCCGTGATCGTGGGGGCAGGTCCGGCCGGACTCTTCGCCGCCCTGCAACTGATCCAACAAGGCATAAAACCCATCCTGCTGGAAAGAGGCAAAGACGTTCGAAGCCGGCGGCGCGACCTGGCCGCACTCAATAAGCAGGGCATCGTAGATCCCGACAGTAACTATTGTTTTGGGGAAGGCGGAGCCGGTACTTACAGCGATGGTAAACTCTACACCCGAAGCCAAAAAAGGGGCAATCTGGAGCGAATCCTCAAACTTTTCGTGTTTTTCGGAGCCTCTCCGGATATCCTGGTAGATGCCCACCCGCACATCGGCACCAATAAATTACCGGGGATTATCACCTCCATGCGCGAAGCCATCGAACAGGCCGGGGGAGAGATCCATTTTGATACCCGCATGAGCGATCTGGTCCTCGAAAACGGAACCATCCGGGAACTGATCTGTGAAAACGGGAAAACCTATCAGGCAGCGGCGTATCTATTGGCCACCGGACACTCCGCCCGCGATGTGTTTCATCTCTTGCATTTCAAGGGCATCCGGATCGAGGCCAAACCCTTTGCGCTGGGGGTACGCGTAGAACACCCGCAAGACCTGATCGATCAAACCCAATACCACTGCGAGCGAATCCGCGACCCCCTCCTACCCCCGGCCGCCTATAGTTGGGTGGAGCAGGTGGAGGACCGGGGCGTTTTCTCCTTTTGTATGTGTCCGGGAGGCATCATCGCCCCGGCCGCTACCGCCAGTGGCGAGATCGTGGTCAACGGCTGGAGCCCTTCCAAACGAAATAATCCCTATGCCAACAGTGGCATTGTGGTGAGCGTTGATCCGGCCGATTGCCGGGCCTTCCAAAAAGAAGGTCCCCTCGCCGCCCTGGCCTTTCAACAGGACGTAGAACGCAGAGCGTTTCAGGCCGGTGGCGGAAACCTCGTCGCCCCCGCCCTTCGACTGACCGATTTTTGTGAGGGAAAGATCTCTGCCGACCTGCCAGATTGTTCCTACCTGCCGGGTATCCAATCCGCCGACCTCAAACAAGTCCTCCCCGCCTTCATCCATACCCGTTTGCAGGAGGCATTTCGCCGAACCGGAAAAAAAATGAAAGGGTATTACTCCCGGGAAGCCGTGGTGGTGGCGACTGAATCCCGCACCTCCTCGCCCGTGCGCATCCCCCGCGAAAAAGAATCGCTTCAACACCCCGAGGTCAAAAATCTTTTTCCCTGCGGGGAAGGTGCCGGCTACGCCGGTGGCATCATCAGTGCCGCCATGGATGGCGAACGCGTGGCCACAGCGATCGGCGCACGATTAACGAAATCCTAACAACGATATCACCCCGCAGAAATACCTTTGCCGAAATCTTTTTCATGCAGGATCTCTTACGAGTTGAACATCTCAAAAAATATTTCGCCAACCAAAAAGCGGTGGATGATATCAGCTTTTCGGTAGCACCCGGACAAATCTTCGGCTTGCTCGGCCCGAACGGAGCCGGTAAAACCACCTTGATCCGCATGATCACGGGGATCTTCTATCCCGACTCCGGGTCCATTACATTCCAGGGAAAACCCTTCGATCCGATCCACGACGTACGCCACATCGGATACATGCCCGAAGAACGTGGTCTCTACAAAAAAATGAAGATCGGCGAACACGCCCTCTACCTGGCCCAATTAAAAGGACTTCCCCGCCCCGAAGCAATGAAACAAGTCAAAATTTGGTTTGAGCGACTTGAAATGCAAAGCTGGTGGAATAAAAAAGTAGAGGACCTCTCCAAAGGGATGAGCCAAAAACTTCAATTCGTGAGCACGGTGCTTCACGAGCCGAAACTCATCATCTTGGATGAACCCTTCAGCGGACTGGATCCGGTGAACAGCAACCTGATCAAAGACGAGATCCATCGACTGGCCCAAAACGGATCTACCATCCTTTTCAGTACCCACCGCATGGAACAAGTGGAAGAGATCTGCGAACACATCATCCTGGTGAACAAAGGCGAAAAGATCCTCGACGGAACCGTCGGTGCCGTTAAAGAACAATACAAACAAAATCATTTCCGGCTCGGGATTCCTGCCCTACCCGACGACTTGTTGAGCCAAGCACCCTTTGAACTGATCCGAAAAGGCGAACGAGAACAGATCGTACAGATCCACGAAGACAAAACCACCAACGACGTGCTCCAATTTCTTCTCGATCGATCTATCCCGATTCGGTCCTTCGAAGAGCTCCTGCCCAGCCTGAACGAGATCTTTATTCGGCTCGTTGGGGATAGTCCCACCGCCCGCCAGTTTCAAATCGCCTCATAATACTTTTTCATGAACAAGACCTTCATCATCATACAACGCGAGTACCTCACCCGGGTACGAAAGAAGACCTTTATCATCTCCACCCTGCTGTTTCCGTTGTTGTACGTGGGGCTCATCTTCGGGATGGGATACCTGGCCGAGAGCAGTCAGCAAGTGCTGAACATCGCGCTGATCGATCAGAGCGGCTACTTCAGCCAAGCCATCCTTGATCAAGAAAACAGCACCGACCCCAGTTCGAAAGTGAGCCTGATCAGTGAAAAAGCTGAAGATGTGCTTCGGGATCCGGAAGCGGCCGGGTTTGACGGGTTCATTCGCATGCCCGCATTGAATTGGCAGAAAGGAAATGACAGCATTTGGCTAGAGTCAAAAAAATCTTACGGTAGCGGCACCACCGCCGCCGTACAGGCCAAATTGAACCGCATCTGGAGTCGGATCAAAAACGACAGCTTGTCGATCGATGAATCCAAACAAGCCATATTGCAGGGAAGCCAATTGTCGATCCGCCCCCGTAACCTGGAAGACGAAAACGCCAACGCCAACTTGGCCGAGGTGATCGGCTACATCGCCGGGCTTCTCATCTATATGATCTTATTGATCTACGGATCGCAAGTGATGATGGGCGTCATGGAAGAAAAGACCAACCGCATCGCGGAAGTATTGGTTTCATCGGTGCGTCCTTTCCAAATGATGATGGGAAAGATCGTTGGCATCGGATTGGTTGCCCTCACGCAATTTCTGCTTTGGATCGGATTCGTGTTTTTGATCTATAATATCACCAAGGCTACCGGTAACGGACTTGGCTCTGCCTCGGCTATGGTCGGCGCCATGCAGGAAGTGATCACCGGCATCAACATGCCCTTGATCCTTTTCTGTTTTGGATTTTATTTTCTCGGCGGATTTTTCTTTTACGCCTCTTTGTACGCTGCCATTGGCAGTGCCGTCAATGAAGACCTGCGCGAAGCCCAATCGCTGAGCTTTCCGGTTACGATGCTGGTGATCATCTCCATTGCGTTAATGACCACGGCCATCGCCAACCCGACCGGCCCCATCGCCGTCTGGGCCAGCCTGATCCCCTTCAGCTCTCCCATCGTGATGATGGCCCGTATCCCATATGGGGTACCCGGCACCGTGCCCTGGTGGCAGCTGGGATTGTCCATGATCTTATTGGTACTGGGATTTCTGGCAACGGTTTGGTTTGCCGCCAAGATCTATCGAACCGGCATTCTGATGTACGGAAAGAAACCCAGTTGGGGCGAAATGCTGAAATGGGTTTTTCGAAAGAGCTGATCAATGACCCTGTTGCATAGCATTCAGTCGACTTCCATAGTCGCTGAGCAGGTTGCGCACGATCGTGGCTGCGGGTAAAATATCATCCAAGAGCGAAGCCACCTGTCCGATCTCCAACTCGCCTTCCTGCAAATCGCCCTCGAACATCCCTTTCTTGGCCCGGGCACGACCTAAGATCTCCTTAAGCTCCTCAGCCGAAGCACCCCGAGACTCCGCCGCTTCGATGCGTCGATAAAAATCATTTTTCAGCAAGCGCACCGGCACGAGCTTATGCATCACGAGCTGCGTATCCCCTTCGTTGGATTCGATCACCATTTTCTTGAAATCCGGATGCGCGGAAGATTCCTCACTGGCCACGAACCGCGTACCGATCTGTACCCCGGAAGCACCCAGCGCCATCGCAGCCAACATCTGTTCACCGGTCGCAATGCCTCCGGCCGCGATCACGGGAATCGACACGGCCCGTACCACTTGCGGCACCAGGACCAGGGTGGTGGTTTGCTCGCGACCATTATGACCACCCGCTTCAAACCCCTCGGCCACTACGGCATCACAGCCGGCTGCCTCGGCTTTTTGAGCAAAGGCTGCAGAGGAAACAACATGAATGACTTTGATCCCTTTTTCCCGCAACAGGGGCGTCCAGGTACGAGGCGAACCGGCCGAAGTAAAAACAATGGGGACTTTATTTTCAAGAATGATCTCTATGTGCTTCTCGATCTCCACGTATAGAAGAGGCAGGTTAACGGCAAAGGGTTTGTCGGTCGCCTGTTTGCATTTTTGGATCTGCTCCCGCAACACCTCGGGATACATCGAGCCCGCACCCAAGACGCCCAATCCGCCGGCATTGCTGACGGCACTGGCCAATCGCCAACCACTGGCCCAGATCATCCCCGCTTGAATGATCGGACAGGAAATACCAAGGAGCTGGCAAATCCGGTTGTTGGAAAATTCGGGATTCATGAAAAAGATTTTCAGCCCAGATCGATGCTGGTATTATCACCGATGTTCAGCGCACGCGACTCGCCTTTCAATTGGGTATCGCTGCCAATGATGGAGTCGGTGAGTACGATATCATTTAGGCGGGCATAGGAACCGATGATCGAATTACGGACAATGGATTGTTCCACCACACTATGGTCGCCGATGGCGACGTTCGGTCCAATGATCGAGTGCTGGATCGTACAACCTTGCCCGATACTCACCGGAGGAATGAGCACACAATTTTCGTAGGGATTGATGGGTTCGGTTGGGGCAAATTTTTTCAGCAGTACTTGGTTGGACTCTAATAAAGTTTCCTTGCGTCCGCAATCGAACCAATTTTCGACCCGGAAAGAACGCAGGTCTGCGCCGGCGGCGATCATGCACTCCAAAGCATCCGTCAAACTAAATTCACCATGACTCTGCAGACCCGATTGAATGTTCTGCCGCAGGCAATCGAACAGCAACTCGGTCTCACGGATCTTATAAATACCCACCAAGGCCAGATTAGAGGTTGGGATTTGCGGCTTCTCCACCACATGCAACAACTTACCCCCTTCATCGATCTCGGCTACGCCAAACTCACGGGGGTCATCCACCTTGCGTAGGCCCACCATCGAAAAAGGACTTTCGATCACGGACTGGATATCAAACTCACAGATGGTATCTCCTAATACCACAAATACTTCGGCGTCGCCCACCAGATGACGGGTCAGTTGAATGGCATGTCCTACCCCCTGTCGGTCGTTCTGGTGCACAAAGGACACGTGTAGGTCGGGATAGAGTTGTCGAACATAATCCTCTATTTTCTTGCCAAAATATCCAACAATAAAGATGAATTCGGTGATGCCCGTCTCGCGCAGCTGATCAACGATGATGCTGAGCACGGTTTTCCCGGCCAATGGAATAAGGGCCTTGGGCTGGGTGTAACTGTGGGGGCGAAGTTTGGTACCCGCCCCGGCGACGGGGATAATGGCTTTCATATTGAATATCCGCTCAAAGCTATGTTTTTTTAACATCCCGTCTCCATCACGGTGGTCAAGGCCCTCAACCCGTATTTTTGTGCCATGCAAAAAGACAGTCTGGTTTTTGACCTGCTCCAAAAAGAACTGAAGCGTCAACGCGAGGGCATCGAACTGATCGCCTCGGAAAATTTCACTTCGCTGGCCGTGATGCAAGCGATGGGATCGGTCGCCACCAATAAATATGCCGAGGGGTATCCTGGCAAACGTTATTACGGCGGATGCGAAGTCATTGATGAACTGGAGACCCTGGCCATCGATCGACTGAAAGCAATTTTTCGTTGTTCCTGGGCAAATGTTCAACCACACAGCGGTGCCCAAGCCAACACGGCGGTGTTTCTGGCTTGCCTGAAACCGGGCGATAAGATCTTGGGATTGGACCTTAGCATGGGTGGTCACCTTACCCATGGCAGTCCGGCCAATTTCAGCGGCAAAACCTACCAGGCCTTTTTTTACGGAGTAGACCGCGAAACCGGTTTGATCGATTATGCACAATTGGAAGCCACCGCTCGACAGGAAAAACCCAAGATGATCATTTGCGGCGCGTCGGCGTATAGCCGGGATTGGGATTATGCCCGCATTCGTGCGGTGGCCGATGAGATCGGCGCGTTGGTACTAGCCGACATCGCTCACCCGGCCGGATTGATCGCGACCGGATTGCTCAACGATCCGTTCGATCATTGTCACCTCGTCACCTCCACCACACACAAAACCTTGCGCGGTCCGCGAGGCGGCATCATCGCCATGCGAAATGATTTTGAGAATCCATTCGGACATAAAGACCCCAAAGGAAACATCCGCATGATGAGCTCGCTTCTTGACCTGGCCGTGTTCCCCGGCATGCAGGGCGGTCCGCTCGAACATGTCATCGCAGCCAAGGCTGTTGCATTCGGGGAGATCCTCTCCGATGATTTCAAAGCCTACGGACAGCAGGTCATCGCCAATGCACAAGCCATGGCCCGGGCCTTTGTAGACCGCGGCTATCAACTCATCAGTGGTGGCACCGAAAATCATCTCATGCTGATCGACCTGCGCAACAAGGGTATCACCGGAAAAAAAGCACAGGAATCACTCGACCGTGCACACATCACCCTGAATAAGAATTCCGTTCCCTATGACGACAAGTCTCCCTTTGTCACCTCTGGAATCCGAGTAGGTGTGCCGGCGGTTACGACGCGAGGACTCAAAGAAGCTCAAATGCTCACCATCGTGGAGCTGATCGATACCGTGCTGAAAAATGCCGACGATCAAACCGTGATCGACACCGTGAAAGCATCCGTCATGAATCTGATGCGTGAATACCCCTTGTACCCGGAATTACCGTAACAAGATAGTTGCTTACAAAAAGGGAGCGGTTCGGCTCTTACGACTACGCTGAATGTCGGCCGGTTTGCCGGCAAATACCAACTCGCCTCCGGCCTCGCCTGCCTCGGGCCCCAGCTCAATCACCCAATCCGCCGAACGGATCACGTCGGTATTGTGTTCGATCACCAATACGGTGTGTCCTTGTTCGATCAAGGCCTGGAAAGCCCCCAGCAATTTTTCAATGTCGTGAAAATGGAGTCCGGTCGTAGGCTCGTCAAAAATGAATAGCCCCTGATGCTGGGCCCGGTTCTTGGCGAGGAAGGAAGCCAGTTTTACGCGCTGCGCCTCGCCCCCGGAGAGGGTATTGGCCGACTGACCCAATTTGATATAGCCCAATCCTACCGACGCCAACGGCTGAATGGCTTTTACGATCGCTTTCTCCGTCGCGAAAAAATCCAAGGCTTCATCGACCGACAGTTCCAGTACCTCATGGATATTTTTCTCTTTATATGTCACTTCCAATACCTCAGGCTTGAATCGCTTGCCGCCGCAGGACTCACAGACCAGGTGCACGTCGGCCAGGAATTGCATTTCCACGACCTGCTCGCCTTCTCCCTGACAAGTGTCGCAGCGGCCGCCATCGACATTGAAAGAAAAATGACGCGCGGTAAATCCTTGCCGGACCGAAGCCGGTTGGTCGGCGAACAGATCCCGAATGGTATCGTATGCTTTGATGTAGGTGACGGGATTGCTGCGGGAAGATTTACCGATAGGATTTTGGTCCACCAGCTCGACCTGTTGGATCACCTGCAGATCCCCTTTCAATTCCCGGTGCAGGCCCGGCTTTTCGGTGGCTTCACCCAAATGCTTCAGCAAGGCCGGCTGAAGAACCTTCTTGACCAAAGTGGTCTTACCGCTGCCACTCACCCCGCAGATCACAGTGAGTACGTTCAGGGGGATTTCGACATCGATATTTTTCAGGTTGTGTTGGGAGGCACCCAACAACTGAATAGACCGGCTCCAATTTCGCACCGATCCTTTTCGCTTTATTTGAAGGGCACCACTCAGGTATTTACCGGTCAGACTTTGTGGCTGTCGCATGATAGAGTCGGCCGAACCCTCAGCTATGACTTGTCCGCCTAAATGCGCCGCGAGCGGACCCATATCAAGGATATGATCGGCCCGCCGCATCATTTGTTCATCGTGCTCCACGACAACAACGGTATTACCCAACTCCCGCAGTTCTTCCAAGACCTGAATTAGTTGATCGGTATCGCGCGGATGCAAACCGATAGAGGGCTCGTCGAGAATATAGAGTGATCGGGTCAGGTTGCTACCCAGATTACGCGTGAGTTGGATGCGCTGGCTTTCACCCCCACTGAGGGAGTTGGCCAGGCGGTCGAGCGTGAGGTATCCGAGTCCCACTTTCTGTAACGTACCGAGTCGGTTGTTGAGTTCGATCAGCAATCGCTTGGCGATGACCTGCTCAGCGGTTCGAAGGGAGTCGCTCAACGAATGCATCCATTCAGTCACCCGGTCGACGGGCCAGGCACAAACTTCTCCGATGGAATGTCCGTCGATGCGAACGTACCCCGCCTCTTTGCGCAAGCGGGTACCCTGGCAATCGGGACAAAGCGTACGCCCTCTATAGCGACTCAGCAACACGCGAAACTGCACCTTGTAGAGTTGCGATTCGACGTCCGCAAAAAAATCATCGATGCCAATGCCATCTATACCGGACCAAAGTGTTTTCAATTGTTTTGCCGATAGTTCGGCGATGGGACGATGAATGGGGAAGTCGACAGACTTGGCTCGCTTGACAAATTGTTGCCGCCACCAATCCAATTTCTCGCCCCGCCAAGGAGCCACGGCCCCCTCGTATACACTAAGCCGGGTATCGGGAATGACTTTTTCCGGATCGATGCCCAGCACTTGGGAATATCCTTCACAGGTAGTACAAGCACCAAAGGGGTGGTTAAATGAAAAAAGATTGGGAACCGGATCTTCAAAGATCAGTCCGTCCGCTTCCAGTCGGTTGTGAAAAGTCTCCCATCGCTGTTCACCGAGGCAAACATACAGTCGTCCCTCTCCCTCAGTGAATGCCGTACCCACTGAATCGGCTACGCGGTGCAGCTCATCTTCGTCCCAGTTTCCAGCGACGAGTCGATCGACCAACAAATAAATCTTCGACGCGGCAGTTTGTTTTTTTTGCTCCGCGGCACTCAACTCCAGGAAGGTATCGAGGTTATGGACACGAAAGGGCTTGGCGGGATCGTGGGGACGTATACCCAGCCGCGCAAATCCTTTTTGAATCAGGATGTTCAACTCTTCGGCTAAGCTTCGGGTGCGACTGAGCTTGATCTCTGTCAGCAGAAATATCTTCTCGCCGGCCGGTAACTTTTTCAGGAAATCGACCACGTCGGCCACGTCTTGCTTGGTCACTTCCTTGCCGGAGACGGGAGAATAGGTTCGTCCGATGCGGGCATACAGCAATCGCAGGTAATCATAGATCTCGGTGGAGCTGCCCACGGTGCTGCGTGGCGTACGGGTGATCACTTTTTGTTCAATGGCAATGGCGGGGCAAAGTCCTTTGATGTCATCAACCTCCGGCTTGTTCATCCGGTTCAGAAATTGACGGGCATAGGCACTGAGACTTTCGGCGTATTTACGTTGTCCCTCCGCAAAAAGGGTGTCCATGGTCAGCGAAGATTTTCCGGAGCCCGACACGCCGGTAACGACCACTAGTTTTTTTCGGGGTATATCCACGTCAACCGAACGCAAGTTGTGCACCCGGGCACCCCGAATCTGGATCGGTTTGCCATCTGTTAACGGGGTCGGGGTTGAACTTTTTTTCTTGGAGGCCATGGGGAGAGCAAAGTTACACAGGAGTTTTACGTTTGAAAACCAACATCTTAACAAATTATTGGGGCTGGCCGGTCGGGACGGTTGAAAAATCGGTTATATTTGTCTTCATCAACCCAACCACGCGCCTATTGTTCGACTTCTACGCCTATTCTTTTATTGATCACTCAAAAAGGCAGAAGTCATGCGTGGAACCCCTTCCCTCTCCGATTATGAATTGATCTGTGCTTTTCAGCACGGAGATTCGGCTGCGCTGGAGACATTGGTCCTTCGACACAAAAACCGTCTCTTCACCTCGATCAAATTTTTGGTCAAGGACGAGTATTTGGCAGAGGACATCCTCCAGGAAACTTTCATTCGCATCATCGACACCTTGCGCAGCAGACGCTATGCGGAGGAAGGAAAATTCCTACCCTGGGCCATGCGCATCGCCCGCAATCTCTGCGTCGATCATTTTCGAAAAGTGAAGCGCACGCCCACGATCCAGACCGGGGAGCATCAGGACCTATTTGAGGTTTTGCCTTTCACGGAGGAATCGACCGAAGAAAAAATGATGCGCAGCCAGCTCAACGACCGGGTCCGTCACCTCTTGGATCTACTGCCGGCCGACCAGCGCGAGGTGATCATCTTGCGTCATTATGCCGACATGACTTTTAAGGAAATTGCCGGGCTGACCGGTTGTAGCATCAATACGGCCTTGGGGCGGATGCGCTATGGGCTGATCAACCTGCGTAAAATGATGACGCAGCGACAGATCTCCCGTTGAGTTCCACGATTATTTTTCTGAGAAGGCCTCTACACCACACTGGAGCCAGGCACGAAAGACGTCAACATCGGGCGTGTAGAATTTGGTGCGGGTAAGGGCTCGTCCGTCGGCATCGATGATCGCATATTGCGGCTGGGCCGTAGCCCCAAAATTGGCGATCTGGAAGGCGGCCCATTGATCACCGACGGTGACGATCTTTTTCTCGTGACCATCATGCAGTTTCTCCACTCGTTGTTGAGCGAGTGGCAGCTTTCGGCGTTCGTCCACGTACAAAGAGACCACCACAAATTCTTCGCGCATCAGGCGGCTCACGGCTGGATCGATCCATACCTTCTCTTCCATTCGTCGGCAATTGACACAAGCCCATCCGGTAAAATCGATCAGAATCGGTTTGTTGCGTGCCCGGGCCAGCGATCGGGCCGAATCGAGGTTGTTCACAATGGGCTCCAATCGATCCGCTGTCAACTTCTCGGCAGGGCAATAGCTATAGCTACGGGGAGGTGGAAATCCGCTGATCCAATCCAATTCCGAGCGAGGGGAACAGCCCAGTCCGCTCGCCAGGTAAATCGTCGCCCCGCCGAACAATGCAATGAAAGAGACGCGGGCGACCGACCAGTTTCGTACGGGAGGTTGGCCAAAACGGATCCAGCCCAACAGATACAGGACGATGCCCGCTCCCAGCAAGATCCAGATCCCCAAAAACAATTCCCGTTTCATCAATCCCCATTGCTCCACCAAGTCGGCATTGGAGAAAAACTTCACGGCCAAGGCCAATTCCACAAACCCGAGCACCACTTTTACGTCGGTCATCCACGAACCCGAGCGCGGCAATCGTTGCAACCAGCCCGGAAACAAAGCAAACAAGGCAAATGGCAAGCCGAGTGCCAAGCCAAAACCGGCCGCACCATAGGTCAGGGGCCAGGCACCCTGATCGGCCACGCCTACCAACAAGGTACCTAAGATCGGACCCGTGCAAGAGAAGGAAACGATGGCCAAGGTGAGGGCCATGAAAAAAATACCGCCCAGATTACCCAGTCCCGACCGGGCATCCATTTTATTGGCAAGACCGCTGGGCAATCCGATCTCATAAAGTCCAAAAAAGGAAAGAGCAAAGGCCACGAATATTGCGAAGAACAGCAGGTTGAGCCAGACGCTGGTGGACAGGTTATTGAAAATATTTTCATCCACGGTGTTACCGGCCACGTGAAAAGGAATGGAGATCGAGACGTAGATCAGGAGGATGAACAGTCCGTAACAGACGGCATTGAAAATTCCTTGTCGGCGATTCGTGGATCGATTGGTGAAGAAAGTGACCGTTACGGGCACCATCGGAAACACGCAGGGCGTCAGAAAGGCGATCAGTCCGCCCAGAATACCCAGCCAAAAGATCGTCCACGGCGATCGGTCGGTAGTCGTTTCATCGCCACAGTCGCGCACGGGATGTTCAATATCGATCGCGCTCCACTTGACGGAGGCAACGGATCGACCGCCGGCCAACTCCACGGTGAAGGGAAAAGAGGTGGACGGATAGAATTCATCGCCCCGGCCGTAGGTATAGAGCAGTTCGCCCGATAATTGAGCAGGAACTTCTCCGGTCAGTTTGAGGGCGATCGTCCAGGTAACCTTCCCACCCGAGAGCTGCACCGGCTGTGAAAAGATGGAACTAAGCTGTGTTTGCGGCGCGGGGGATACTTGATATTTTCCTTCGAGGCGGATGGAGGAGTCGGAAAAACGGATGGCCGTGGTGGGGATATCGGCCAGGGTCTGATCGGGTGCGTATAGTTGCCAGTCTGCCGGCATGGTAACGGAAAACCGAAGATCATAGGTTTGTTCGGAGCGAAGTTGAGCGCTTACATTCCAGGAAAGTGTTGGGGGCGTTGATTGAGCAACCCCTTCAGCGACGGGACAGGCGATGGCAACAAACAGCAGGCAGCCCGATAAGAAACGTGTGAAACGGATCATCCGTTCAAGGCAATGGTGAAGGATTGTTTTTTGGGCGGCAGGCATTTCTCATCATCACAAACCTGGTATTCCACTTCACCCGTGATGGCCGTCTTGACTTTGGCCTTCAGCTTGACCGACTGGATGAAACTGACTTGGTTGGAGAATTGGAAAGAAGTAACGCCCAAGGTCTTGTCTTTGAACTTCTCGAGTTTCCCATCCTCCCGAATGCCTTTTTCACGCACCAGCAACGGATTTGCATTGAATTGTATGGAAGTCGGGATCGCAATGGCATCGTCCGGTTGTTGCTGAGAATACAGATGCCAGCCGGGTTGAATGGTGGCTTTGAGCACTACATCATATTGCAGCTCGCCGGTCTTCACCGCCTGAAATTGCCAGGTGATGGGCTGCTGGGCAACAACCAGTTGAGCACTGATTAGTAGCAAAGAGGTGATCAAGGTGCGCATGTCCCTTTTTTTACAAATTTCGTATTTGGTAGCGAATGGCTATGTTAAAATCAGCCAATCGGCGCCGTTTCCAGGATCCATTTTTGGAGCAGGGCGCGTCCGTCGAGGTTGCTCAATGCCGTTGAACTGGCGCGCTCGGGGTGCGGCATCATGCCGATCACATTGCCCCGGGCATTTCGGATGCCGGCGATGTTACGGCAGGCGCCATTAGGGTTGGCTGCATCGGTGATGGCACCATCTTTGGTGCAGTACCGGAAAAGAATCTGTCCGTTGGCCTCTAACTGGTCCAGGGTACGTTCGTCGGCGTAATACCGACCCTCGCCGTGGGCAACGGGAATTTGATAGACCTGACCTTCCGGATCGTTGATAAACACGTTTCGGCACACGAATTGACGCCTTGCGTTACGCAACAGTGCCCCCGGCAAAAGTTTGGATTCGCACAGGATCTGAAATCCGTTGCAAACACCCAATACTTTTCCGCCGGCCTCGGCATGTTCGATCACGCGTTGCATCATGGGACTGAACCGGGCGATGGCACCGCAGCGCAGGTAATCGCCGTACGAGAACCCCCCTGGTAACACCAGGCAATCGTCCGTTGTAAAGTTTGGAAGTTGATCGTCCTTGTGCCAAAGCCAATGCACGGCTTGTTGCAAGTCGACTGAAAGAGCGTCGAACATATCCCGGTCGCAGTTAGAGCCGGGGAAAACAACCACGCCAAATTTCATGCAGGTGATTTAGGGCACAAAGATAACCGTTCCGGCTTAGCTGAGCCGCTCGCCATACTGCATCCAGAGAAGGGCCAGGAGTTCCAACCAAAAAAACACCAACGGCACGATGCGCAGGCTGGCATAAAAAAAGAAACAGGCCTGAAAGGCCGCCGTGGGCAGCAGGATGGCCGTGTACCCGGGACCATATTGCCCCGGCAGCAGGAACGGGAGCGACAGAGAGATGAGGAGCCAGATCGTCCAGTGCGTCCAACCCTTGCGCACGGGGATCAACATCTTTCGAAGATTGGATTGTACTTGTGCCATTCCCACCAGTGTGGGTATGATCATCAACATCCCGAAAGCCACAAACCAACGGGCTTCGCCGATCTGTGGGACGTTGACTGAAACGGAAGGGATCACCCGATACCAATCGGCCATGCCATTCCAATATTTCCAGATCATCAAAAAATAATATGGCGTCAGCAGTCCGATCAGTACCACCCAAAACTCTGGCCAGCGAAACGGTCTCATCACCCAGATGCCAATAAGCCCCCAGAGTATGAAGGGGAAGGCGGTGGGTTCCAGCAAGGGGATCAGTCCCCACACCAAACACCGGTTGTAGACCGCCCCTCTTGATTGGGGTGTTTGATACAGGTTGAATTGCCCGTGAAAGATCCATAGCACCAGGCAGAGCACCAGTGACCAGGAGCTGAAGTCATTCCACTGCGGAAAAAAAGAACTCAGGGTGAGATAGGAAAGTGCTGGCAGGTAATTGGGCGACCCCATCATCTTGTGCCGATTGATGAGACCATTCAACTGAAGGGCCTGCAGGAGGTTGAATGACAAGCCCAGTAATCGCAGCGTCCAGGAAGATGGCCCGGCGTCGGCAAAAAATTCGAATATCGGTCTGAACAGATGACCGCCGGAAGGTGTGTTGGTTACCGACTGGGGAGCGGATAGATAGATCCATTTGACCGCTACGGCATACAGCAACAGGGCCAGCCAGCGTATGGGATTGCGTTGTTTGAATAGACCGATCAAGGTGTAGGCCGATCGCTTAAGGCGTGTAGTCGATCTTGGCGAAACAAAGATAATTCCGATAGATACACGGAAGTATGACTTGTCGGGCGCTGACCTGCTTGGCAAAGCGAGGCATCAACTCATATCCTCTGTCCAAGTTCCGGAGGGTCGGGTTTCGACTGAACTGTCCGCCGGCGCCCAGCGCGAAGTCCTGCATCAGGTTCAATCGCCGCTCCATCATATTCATGATGTAGTGCAGCTGCCCGCCCACGATGAACGTGTGGAAAGAAAGTAAGTCGTCAGACTCATCATTGAACTGGCTTTTATTGATGACGGCACTCCACTCTGGCTGTCCATCGCGGCTGAAGGAGAGCACGGCGACGTTGTCGGCATGGTAACGAACCTGGCTTTGCCCGACAGGCCGGTTGTTGAAAAAATATCGGTTGAAATAGGGATTGTAATAATAGAAATCCGACATGCCCGGGAAATAATAGGGCGATCCGTATAGGTAATCCCACCGATTCCAGCTGTTGAAACGCGACGTGGTATAGTAGCGTTCGGTTCCGATCACCCATCCGCCGTCTTTTCTAATGGAGAGCTGCCGGATGAAATGATCGTTGAATGCGGTGCGCAGGCCCGCATCCCCTTTGGCTTCCTGTCGGAAAGCGGGGGGAAAGCTGTAGTAGATCGGGCGGGGATCGGTCAGGGCCGTCTTGTCCCAAACACAGAAGTATAATCCGTCGACGTGACCCCGCCGCTCATTATAGGCCAAAGAGGCGAGTACAAACCGTCCGTTGACATTGTCGACGCGCAGTTGGACATCGTCCAGCCAAACCTGATTGAGGATCAACGAGGCCACCGTGGGCTCGTCTGAGTCGGCGTCTTTGTAATGTAATACCACCTGGTCGATACTCTCATTGGATGAACGGTGCAATTTCAGAAAGGCCAGGTTGCCGGCATTGTCGATCGTGAAATTGCCCAAGGTCTCTTCCCGCTCTACCATGGGAATCGCCAGGTCGGAGCGTCGCAGCAACTGCATCTGGTCGTTGTACAGCAAGGTGCTTAGCCGAAACAATTGTCGGTTGCGGCTATTGACCTTGAAGACCATGATCCGTTTGCGATCCTCGCTGACCAATGTGGTGTAAACGGTTTGGGGCGAAGCGGTACGCACCATGCTGGTGTCTAGTTCGATGGGCTCCCCGATCCGGCGACCAAAGGCATCCACCTGAGCCGCCTGGCAATAGACGATGTTTCGTTTCTGATGCTGATAGATCATCCAGGCCGTTTGCGGATAGGCAACGAAATCGATGTTGATCAGCTGGTCGTTGATGGGCAGGTGTTCCTGTTCCACTTTATCGACCTGCACCATGTCGTTGTCCAAGGCCGAGATCCAGTGCTGGTTCCGGACATTCTTGTAAATCAGAAAATGCGGGCCCACTTTGCCAATGATCTCAAAATTCATGCGTCGGCTGTCGGACCGGTCCGGCTCGGCATAAACCAGTTTCTGGGCCATCCCCGGCCGAACAACCAATACCCATCCCAATAAGAACAGGAACAAACGGTATTGGTACACGCCTTTCATAGAAAACAAAATTAGACAAACCCGGGTGTCCTTTTGTGAAGGGTGGGTTAAAAGCGGATAAACCGGTTTTGGTCGGTATGCTGGTTTTGTATATAACTTTGTTCCCGATTTATTGTTCATGACACGGATCATCTATTGTTCAACCGGTAGCCGGCACGCTTCCAATTTCCTTTTGTGAAATCCACCACTCAAAAAGTCTCGGCAGCCGGACTGTTGATCGCCCTGGGAATCATCTACGGGGACATCGGAACCTCTCCGCTATACGTATTCAATGCCATCATTTCGGATCGGGTGATCAGTGAGGAACTGATCCTGGGTACGCTTTCCTGTATCATCTGGACCCTGACCTTGCAAACCACGCTCAAGTATGTGGTGCTCGTGTTGCGGGCCGATAACCGCGGGGAAGGCGGAACCTTCGCGCTGTATGCCCTCGTGCGCCGCCGGAAGAAATGGCTGGTCATTCCCGCCATGGTGGGCGGCGCCTCCTTGCTGGCCGATGGTATCATCACGCCTCCGATCTCCATCACGTCGGCCGTGGAGGGACTGAAAGAATTACCGAACCTGGGCATCGAGGATGGCAGCAACACCGTGGTCATCATTGTACTGTCCATTCTCACCGCTTTCTTTTTCTTGCAGCAGTTCGGAACGGCTTCCATTGGAAGTTTGTTTGGCCCCATCATGTTCCTTTGGTTCACCATGCTACTGCTCCTCGGATTGGTTCATGTGTTTGATGACCTCTCCATTTTTCGCGCGGTGAGTCCACATTACGCCATCGAATTCCTGCGAACCTATCCCGGCGGGTTTTGGCTACTGGGTGCTGTGTTCCTCTGTACTACCGGGGCCGAGGCCCTGTACAGCGACTTGGGTCACTGTGGAAGAGGGAATATTCGCAACTCCTGGCTCTATGTAAAAATTTGTCTGCTCATCCATTATTTCGGACAAGGTGCGAACCTGTTGGCTAACCGATCTGGCCTGACCATCACCCCGGAGGTAAAAAGCACGCTGGCCATCAATGCCTTTTATGACATGATGCCTCAGTGGTTCATCATTCCCGGCGTCGTGATCGCCACCAGTGCCGCGATCATCGCCAGTCAGGCCATGGTATCGGGAGCCTTCACCCTGATCAGTGAGGCCATGCGCCTGAATCTTTGGCCAAAACTCCGCATTCAGTATCCTTCCGAGGCGAGGGGACAACTCTTCATCCCCACGATCAATTTGCTGATGTTCATCGGTTGCGTATCGGTGGTGCTGTATTTCCGGAAATCCTCCGACATGGAGGCTGCATACGGATTGGCGATCATCGTAACCATGCTTGCCACCACCATCCTGTTTGCCAACTACCTGGTTTTACACCGCATCAAATCAATTTGGATCTATGTCTTCCTGATCGGCTACCTCTTCGTTGAGACCGGCTACCTGATCGCCCTGATGGTGAAATTCATGCACGGCGGATACATCACCCTCATCATCGGACTTGTCGTATTTGCCGTGATGTATGTCTGGTACCGAGCCCGCAAGATCAAGAACCGATACATTGAATTCGTTCGGCTGGAAGACTACATTACCAAGATCCAGGAACTGAGCAACGACAAGACAGTTCCCAAGTACGCCACCCACTTGGTGTACATGACCAGTGCCAACAACCCCAAGGAGATCGAGCACAAGGTCATTTACTCCATCCTCAATAAAAAACCCAAACGGGCCGATATCTATTGGCTCGTACACATCGACACGGTCGACAATCCCTACACCTGCGAATACCATGTCGAACACATCATTCCCAACGACATCATCCGCATCGATTTTCGACTCGGCTTCCGGATGCAACCCCGCATCAACCTGATGTTCCGAAAAGTGGTGGAAGACCTGGTGGCCAACAAAGAAGTGAACATCATCAGCCGCTATGAAAGCCTGGCCAGCAACCAGGTGGTGGGCGATTTTCAATTCATTGTGCTGGAAAAATACCTAAGTCAGGATAATGAACTCCCCTTCTTCGAACGGGTGATCATGAAATTCCATTTCTGGCTGAAGGACCACTCACTCTCCGAGGAAAAAGGATTTGGCTTGGACCTGGCCAACGTAACGGTAGAAAAGTTTCCGTTGGTTGTGGCCCCCGTCACCAACCTGAAACTCACCCGGATCAATTAATCGCCCCACCGGGTGAATTGGCGTAATTTTCCCCCATGGAGATCCTGCTGTACATCTTGGGAAGCATCGTTTTACTTTCCTTGCTGGCCTATTTGTTGCAGGAAAAATTTCTCTTCAAGCCCGAAAAACTCAGCGCCGACTTCATCTTTAAGTACGACGCCCCCTTTCAGGAGTATTTTTTTGACGTGGCCCCGGGCGTCCGCATCAACGGACTTCATTTTTTTCGGGAAAATCCAAAAGGACTGGTCCTCTATTTCCACGGCAACTCGCGAAGCATCAAAGGCTGGGCCAAGTACGCCCGAGATTTCTACCGATACGATTATGATGTGGTGCTGGTCGACTACCGAGGCTTTGGCAAAAGCACCGGCAAGCGAAGCGAGGCCGATATGCTGACCGATATGCAATTCGTGTATGACCGACTCAAAGAAAAATACGGAGAGGACCATCTGATCGTTTACGGCCGCAGCCTGGGCAGTGGCTTTGCCGCCAAACTCGCGGCCGATAACCAACCCCGTTATCTTATCCTGGATGCCCCTTACCTGAATTTCATCAAGGTGATCGAACGGTTCTTACCCATGCTCCCCATTCGTTGGGTACTTCGATTTCACCTGCGAACCGACAAATGGCTTCGACAGGTTCGCTGCCATACCTACCTGCTGCACGGCACACAAGATCGACTCATTCCCATCCACCACAGCGAAGCCCTGCAACGTATCAACCCCAACCGCATCACCCTGATCCGGATCGAAGGTGGCGGACACAACAACCTCCCGCGGTTCGATAAATACCACAATTTCATCCGCGACATCCTCAAATACTGAACAACACGCCATGATCAACACCCGTTTGCTGCGCTGGCTACGATGGAGCTTTGTGATCTATGTGTGTATAGGGGTGCTCTTCTATTTTTTTCAAGACCAACTCATTTTTCGTCCCGAACGAGTACATCCCGGTAACCGCTACCAGATCCCTTATGCTCACCGCGACCTGTCAGTACCCATAAACGCAAGCGACACGCTCCACCTGATCGAGTTCTTGTCCGATTCGGCGCAACCCTTTCGAGGCATCATCCTTTATTTTCACGGCAACCGCAAGCATATTGGATATTATGCCGACCAAACTCCGCCCATGACCCGGGCCGGCTACCGCGTGCTGATGATCGATTACCCGGGCTATGGCAAAAGCAGCGGAAAACTCACCGAGCAAAAACTCTACGATTGGTCTGAGATCGTTTATCGCATCGCTCACAAACAGGTGGCAGCCGACAGCATTTTCATACACGGTAAAAGCTTGGGCACCGGCGTTGCCGCCCGACTCGCTTCCATCCGTTCCTGCAAAACCCTGATCCTGGAAACACCTTACCACGACCTTCCCTCCGTAACCGCTCGCTTTCTACCCATCTATCCCACGGCATGGATGATGCACTATTCTTTTCCACTACATGCGTATCTGAAAAGGGTGAGCGCCCCGGTTTTCATCTTTCATGGCACCGACGACGAAGTGATCAGTCTAAAACAGGCATTACGGCTGCGCCCCGTCCTGAAAGCCGAGGATAAAATACTGGTGATACCGGGTGGTAAACACAACGGACTGATCCAATACCCGGTGGTTCGAAAAGCGTTGGACTCGATCTGGGCTCAATAAACACGCTCAGGTTATCTCTTGCAATCGAACGCCCGCTGCCGTCACTTGCAACCGGACGGTTGCCCCATATTTCAAGGCATAGTTGCGTCCGGTATGGCTAACCGGAAAATCATAACAAACCGGAATTTCATATGGCTCCACTATAGCTTGTAAGATTTCGGAGACCTCCTGCCCAAATGGTCGATCGGTATCCTTGCAATCGGTAAATCCCCCAAAGATCATCCCCCCGATCTTCTCCAATTGTCCGCTCCGTTTCAGCTGGCGCAACATCCGGTCGATGTTGTAAAGCTGCTCCCCCACATCCTCCAAAAAAAGAATGGCTCCGGTCATGTCAGGAAACGAAGGGGTTCCGATCAAGTGCGTGAACAACGCCAGGTTACCGCCCAGTAAGGGTCCCACCGACTCCCCCATCTTATTTCGAAGATCGGGTAGCAGGGTATAGTCCATCTCACGACCGCTGACCAGGTCGCGAATCGAAGGCAAATAGACATTGTCTCCCGGATAATCTGCAAAAGCTCCGGCCATGGGCGCATGCAAAGAAGAAATGCCATATCGGGTATAGAGATGCGCCAACAGTACCGTGATGTCGCTGTAACCGGCGATCCACTTGGGATTATTCACAAAGCGAGTAAAATCGAGTTGATCGATGATGCGCGACATGCCGTAACCGCCTCTTCCAAATAGAATGAGCCGAATGGCATCGTCATCCAGCTGGCGCTGCAGATCGGCTGCCCGTTCTTGATCGGTGCCGGAAAAATAATTGGTCGATGTACTGGACAAGGTCTCTCCGAGCACGGTGGCATAGCCCCAGGCCTTCAGTTGTTCCACACAAGCATTGGCTCGTTCTTTGGGCATGAAACCGGCCGGACACATGATACCCACCGTTTCGCCGGGTTTTAGGGGAGCGGGCTGAATGATCATGCGTTAAAGGTATCCGAATTCAGGTATTTTTGCATCCAACGATGCAAAACCCAAAGCGATACCTGATCACAGCGGCCCTGCCTTACGCCAATGGGTTGAAACACGTGGGACACCTGGCCGGTGCCTATATCCCGGCCGATATCTACGCCCGATACCTGCGGGCACAAGAACGAGACGTGGTTTTTGTCTGTGGCAGCGATGAGCACGGTACGGCCATCCCCATCCAGGCCCGCAAAGAAGGTACCACGCCGCAAGCCATCATCGACAAGTATCACGAGGCCATGCAACAGGATTTTGCCGACCTCGCCATTCAATTCGACATCTATCATCGCACCAGTGCCCCGTTGCACCACGAGACCGCCTCGGCCTTCTTTACCCAACTGGAAAAAGCCGGGGCGTTGGAAACAAAAGAAACGGAACAATTCTACGATCCGGAAGCACATAGTTTTTTGGCCGATCGGTATATCAAAGGAACCTGTCCCGCTTGCCAAAGCGACCGGGCTTATGGCGATCAATGCGAAAGTTGCGGTCGTTCGCTGAGTCCGGATGAACTCATCCGCCCCGTCAGCACCCTGAGCGGTGCCACGCCGATCCTGAAAAAAACCACACACTGGTATTTGCCGCTTGGAAAACACGAGGACTTTTTGCGGAAATGGATTCTGGAAACGCACGGAACCGATTGGCGTCCGGCGGTGGTGGGACAATGCAAAGGATGGATCGAAGGCGGGTTGCAAGCGCGTGCCGTTACCCGCGATCTTGATTGGGGCGTAAAAGTACCCCTGCCCCAAGCCGACGGTAAAGTACTGTATGTCTGGTTCGATGCCCCGATCGGATACATCAGTGCTACTAAGCAATGGGCGATCGACAATGGTAAGGATTGGGAACCTTATTGGAAGGATGCCGAGACCAAACTCGTGCACTTCATCGGAAAAGACAACATCGTTTTCCATTGCATCATCTTCCCGGTGATGCTGAAACTGGGTGGCTATATTTTACCGGACAATGTACCCTCGAATGAATTCCTGAATCTGGAGGGAGATAAGATGAGCACCAGCCGCAACTGGAAGCTCGACATGCGCGACTATATCAACGACTTTGTGAAAAAGGAAAATGGGGGCGGACAAGCCGTAGACATGCTCCGGTATTACCTGACACAGATCGCACCGGAGACCAAAGACAGCGAATTCACCTGGAAAGGATTTCAGGATGCTGTGAACAGCGAACTGGTGGCCGTATTGGGAAATTTCGTAAACCGGACCTGGGTGCTGATGCACAAACTCTGCAAAGGAAAAGTGCCGCCTTATCATGCCGGCGTGGCCGATGAATACGATCAACGCCTGATCGAACAGATCCGAACCACTACCGAAATCGTTACCCAACACCTCGAGCAATATCAATTTCGGGATGCACTGTTTGCCGTCGTAGACCTGGCTCGTCACGGCAACCAATACATGCAGCGAAAAGAACCCTGGATCGTTGCCAAGCGTTTGGAACAGGAACCCGCGGTACAACAAGTGATCGACAATTGCCTGCACCTCTGCTTGCAGCTATCCGCCAACCTGGCCATCTTAGGAAATCCATTTCTGCCGCATACCACCAAAACACTTTGTCACTTGATGAAAGTGGTGGACCGGATGCTGGAATGGAAGAATGCCGGACGGATCGACCTGCTGAAGGTCGGTTACTCCTTGCGCGAACCACAGCTACTAGTCCGTAAGATCGAGGATACTGAGATCGAAATCCAATTGGAGAAGCTAAAATCGAATACCATGTCTGCTGAAACCCCTGCCCCCACCCCTTCCGAACAGCCCGCGGCAAAGCCCCCGATCCAATTCGATGATTTTGCCAAAGTGGAGTTGAAGGTGGGTACCATCGTGGCCGCGGAAAAAGTGGAGAAGGCCGATAAATTATTGAAGCTGTCGGTTGATTTGGGTAGCGAAACCCGCATTATTGTCAGTGGGATCGCACTGCACCATGCACCGGAAGACATCGTTGGAAAACAAGTAACGGTGGTAACCAACCTGGCTCCCCGCAAAATGCGCGGCATCGAGAGCAACGGAATGATCTTGATGGCCGAGGATCCGTCCGGTAAACTGCATTTTGTAAACCCCGACTCGCCCATTCAGCCCGGATCGGGCATCAGTTAAAATGACCGCATTGACCTAATTTCCGCCAGCCATGTCTACCCGCCGTATCAAACAAGTTGCCGTTCTGGGAAGCGGGGTCATGGGATCTCGCATCGCTTGTCACCTGGCGGGTGCCGGTTATCCGGTGTTGCTGCTGGACCTGCTTCCTAAAGATTTGCCGGAGAATGCGCGCAAAGATCAACGCGATCGCATTGCCCGCGAAGCCCTGCAAACCGCCATTAAATTCAATCCCTCGCCCGTATACGAGGCCTCGGTGGCAAAACGCATCGCGGTAGGAAATTTTTCAGATGACTTACCCAAGATCAAAGACTGCGATTGGATCATCGAGGTAGTGGTGGAACGTCTCGACATCAAACAACAACTTTTTACCGAAGTAGAGAAATACCGAAAACCCGGAACCCTCGTCAGCTCCAACACCTCCGGGATTCCGATTCACCTGATGGCCGAAGGCAGAAGCGAGGACTTCCGAAAACATTTTTGCGGGACGCATTTTTTCAATCCTCCCCGATACCTGCGCTTGTTGGAGATCATCCCCACACCGGAGACCGATCCGGCGATCATTGATTTCCTCCTGGCATTCGGCGATCGCTTCCTCGGAAAGACAACCGTTTTGTGCAAAGACACCCCGGCATTCATCGCAAACCGGATCGGCGTATTTGGCATGATGGCCATCATGCAAGTGCAGGCCAAAATGGGACTCACGGTGGATGAGATCGACGCATTGACGGGGCCTATCATTGGCCGGCCTCGCTCGGCAACCTTTCGTACAGCCGATGTGGTGGGGCTGGATACTTTGGTACGCGTAGCAAAAGGCGTAGCGGATAATTGCCCCAACGATGAAGCCCGAGAACAATTCAACATTCCTGCCTGGCTCCAAAAAATGGTAGAGAACAATTGGCTGGGAGATAAAACCGGACAGGGCTTTTTTAAAAAGATCAAAGGCCCTGCCGGCGAAAAAGAGATCCTCACCCTGGATCTGCAAACGCTGGAGTACAAACCCCGACAAAAACCCAAATTCGCCAGCGTAGAGGCGGTCAAACCAATAGATTCATTGACCGAGCGGTTGAAAATGCTGGTCGCCGCCCCCGACAAAGCCGGCGAATTCTATCGGCATTTTCATTACGGACTCTTCTCCTATATCTCACAACGAATACCCGAGATCAGCGACGAGCTTTATCGGGTAGACGATGCCCTGATGGCCGGATTTGGTTGGGAGATCGGTGCTTTCGAGAGTTGGGACACATTGGGTGTAGCCCGCTCCGTGGAAGCGATGGAGAAAAACGGATATGCCGTGGCCCCTTGGGTAAAAGAGATGATCGCCGACGGCATCAAGAGCTTTTATAAGATAGAGGCAGGAAAACGCTTTTGCTACGATCCGGCCACAAAAAAATACCAACCGCTTCCCGGGGGCGATGCCTACATCATGCCCAGCCATCGCAGCGAACAAACGATCTGGAAAAACAATAGTTGCCGGCTGGTGGACCTGGGCGATTCGGTCTTGGCCCTTCAGTGGAACACCAAGATGGGAAGTATTGCCGGCGATGTGTTGAGTGGCATTCAAACTTCGATCGATCATGCCGAGCAATCGGGCAAGGGCTTGGTCATCGCCAACGAGGGATTGAATTTTTCCGTCGGTGCTAATGTGGGCATGATCTTTTTACTGGCCATTGAGCAGGAATACGACGAACTGGACCTCGCCATCCGGTATTTTCAAAATACGATGATGCGGGTCCGGTATTCCGGCATACCGGTGATCGTTGCTCCCCACGGAATGACGCTGGGTGGTGCTTGTGAAATGAGTTTGCATGCGGATGCCTGCTGCCCGGCTGCCGAAACCTATATCGGACTGGTAGAGTTGGGCGTTGGGGTGATCCCCGGCGGGGGCGGCACGAAAGAATTTGTATTGCGTGCTTCTGATGAAATGCACCCCGATGAACCGGAGACCATCACGCTGAAGAATCGTTTCCTATCTATCGCCACCGCCAAAGTAGCTACCTCCGCGCAGGAGGGATTTAATCTGGGTATTTTCCGAAAAGGCTTGGATCAGGTGGTGATGAATCAAAGTCGACGCGTCTCGGAGGCTAAGAATATGGCCATCCAACTGTTGTCGCAGGGTTATGTGGCTCCGATACCCCGCAACGACATCAAAGTGTTGGGCCGCTCCGGATTAGGTGCCCTTTATGCCGGCATACACGGCATGCGCACGGCGGGCTATGCAACGGAGCACGATGCGTTGATCGCTAGAAAACTGGCCTATGTGATGTGTGGAGGTGACCTCAGTGAGCCCACGCCGGTGAGTGAACAGTATCTGCTAGACCTGGAACGCGAAGCCTTTCTTTCGCTTTGTGGCGAACGCAAAACGCTGGAACGGATTCAAAGCGTAATGAAAGGTGGTAAGCCGGTTCGTAATTAACGATCAAGTTAAGAGATCGCGGAGTGCTTCTTCGATCGTCGGAAAAGAGAAATCAAATCCTGCCACCTGAATTTTTTGCGAGCTGATCGTGGTACTTTTCAAGACCTCGATGCTCATTTCTCCCAGCATCCATTTTAATATAAATGTTGGTACCGGAACCGGAAGGAATGGCACGCGACTTGCTCGGGCCAAGGCCTGCATCAAGTGCCGATTGGAAACGGGATGAGGAGCCGCGGCGTTGTATATACCGGATATCTTTTCATTTCGTAGCGACCAATCGATCATGGATACAAGATCTTGAATGTGTATCCAACTGATCATTTGTTGACCATTGCCCAAAATGGGAGAGATCCCAAATCGTACGGGCTTTCGAAATTCCGCCAAAGCACCGCCATTCGTGCTCAAAACGATCCCGATCCGCAAAGAGATCAGCCGAATCCCCTGCTCCCGTATCGGATGTAAACTTTCCTCCCAACACTTACAGGTGGATCCCAGAAAATCGGGATAGACCGGATCGGACTCCTGAAAAGGCTTTGGGTTGGGGATTTCAGGGTCAGGTCCATACCAGCCTTGAGCCGAGGCGCCGATCACTGCTTTTATAGCATGAGGTATGCGGGCCAGGGAGTCGGATAAAAATCGGCCCGAAACAACACGGCTGTCAACGATCTCTTTTTTTCTTTTCTTGGTCCATCTTCTCTCCGCCACGTTGGCACCGGCCAGATGAACGATATAATCGGCTTGACGGATCGCATCCTCATCGATGCGCCCTTTGTACGGATCCCAGTGGCGATACGATAGTAACGAAGAGCCGGGAGAGAAGGAATGAGGATCACGAGTCAGGATGATCACGTGCTGCCCGTTGCGGATCAGCTGTTCGCAAAGTGCCGACCCGACCAGTCCCGTTCCACCGGTGATCAAAAATGTTGCCATGATATAAAAACGGAGGAAGGTTGGAATGGTTCAGCGGTAATTCGTTTACCTTAGTAGCCGTGTCTTCCGTTCTGCAAATAAACAACATTCAAAAGTCCTACGGCTCGGTGCGGGCCCTGAACGGGGTCAGCCTGGCTGTACCATCGGGAGCGGTTTACGGAATTTTAGGTCCCAACGGCAGCGGTAAAACAACCTTGCTTGGGATCTTGATGTCGGTGCTGCGGGCTCAACACGGCAGTTTTGAGTGGTTTGACGGGCAATACGGCGACGGATACCGAAAAAAGATCGGCTGCCTGCTGGAAACCCCCAATTTCTATCAATACTTATCGGGGGAAGAGAACCTACGCATTACGGTCTCGATCAGCGAAAGGGGCAACGATGCCGATGTTGAGCGGGTGTTAAAATTGGTGGGACTTTACGAACGTCGAAAGCATCGATTCGCCACGTACAGCTTAGGTATGAAACAACGCTTGGCCATAGGGGCGGCGCTGCTGGGCAATCCGGGGGTATTGGTGTTGGATGAACCGACCAACGGACTTGATCCCGTCGGCATTGCCGAGATCCGCGACCTGATCCGCTCGCTCAGCCAGGCCGGACACACCATTATCATCGCCAGCCATTTGCTGGATGAGGTAGAAAAGGTATGTACGCATGTGGCCATCCTCAAAAAAGGAAATGTACTGGCGGATGGTCCGGTTACGGATGTTTTGATGGACGAAGATGTGGTAGAGTTGGATGCGGCCGACCGCGAAGCATTGCGATCCTTTTTGTCAGGACAGGCCTTGGCCATGGAAACCGACAAGGAAACCGGGTGGATCCGACTGCGTTTACCCAAGGGGCAGGCCAAGCTGGAGGAGCTGAACCGAACCTGTATGCAGAACGGGATCGTACTCACCCATCTGTTTTTACGACGAAAAAAACTGGAAACCCGCTTTTTTGAATTGACCAATGATTGAGGCATGAAAATCGCTCCACTGCTTTATACAGAATGGTTAAAGGTTCGCCGCTACTGGGCCTTCTGGGGAATTTTCGCGCTGGTGCTCATTGCGTATCCGGGCATCAGTTACCTTTTTTACACCGGGTATCAGGATATACGGAGCAGCAACACTAAAATGGACGCCATGCTCAAACTGATGGTGGGCTCCCCCTTCGGTTTTCCGGAAGTATGGCATACCCTGGCGTATATCGCGTCGTTTTTGGTATTTATTCCGGGGGTTTTGGTCATCATGTTGATCACCAACGAGTATCAATACCGGACGCAGCGACAAAATATTTTGGATGGCTGGAAACGGGATGAATTTCTTTGGGCTAAATTCTGGGACATCGCAGCGCTCAGCTTGTTACTGACCGTCGTGTACGCCTTGGTGGTATTGGTGACCGGTTTTGTCAATCCCGATATGGCACTGGCGGGCATAGAAGTAAAATCATATTACATCGGTTTGTTTGCGCTGATCACGTTCAATCAGCTGACCATTGCCTTCTTGTTCGGATTTCTATTTAAACGAGCCCTGCTGGCCCTGGGCTTTTTCCTTTTTTATTACTTGATACCTGAAAACATATTGATTCAACTTTCCCGCTGGCGCTGGCACACCGGAAACTGGTATCATTATCTGCCCATGGAAGTATCCGACCGGTTGATCCCGCCCCCACCCTATTTGGGAGAGATCACCAATCCGGCCGACTATAAACAAATGCTGCAGGCGATCCCGGAGCACATCGTGATCTCGGTCGCCTACACCAGTCTGTTTTGGATCTTCTGCTTTTGGTGGCTCCGCCGAAAGGACCTCACCTAAAAAAATCCTCCCGCCGAAGCGGGAGGAACAACTAAAAACAGGGTGCCCATCGGGCTTGCTACACAAACCCTGATCAGTCGGGTCGTTTACCGTCCAAAAACGTATTGATGGTACTGAGCTGGACTTGATTCTTATCGTCCGAGCGAACCTCGTAATTGCTGTAAAAATTCTCAACCGTATTGGAACTGTTATACAATTCCATGTTTCGACGGATATACGCCGGAACGGTTTCAAATTCATTGTTCGCATCGGCGGCATTGAAATTGAACGACAGGCTGCGAAGCTTTTGCAAACGCTCGGCGGCGCGGCGTTGCTGCTCGGCCTCTTCATCAAATGCAGGAGTAACGGCCGACACCACCGGATGGCTGTTGTCGATGACGGGCAACGGATCAGGAGACTCGTCGACCGGATGCTCCACCAAATGCATTTGCAACTCAAGCAATTCCTCCTCTTCCCGAACCAAGGATACCACCGGGGTTTCCATTACCGGCTCGGGGATTACCGGAGCGGGTGCGGGCGTGTCGACGGGTGCCGGGGGAGTTTGCTGCGGTGGCATCGCATAAATGTTAGCGGGCCGTGACAGGTATCCGCCGGAATGCACGCTGCCCGATACAGAAGGCTCGGCATAAGCCTGCATGAAAACGGCATCCGTTGGTGCAATGGCATCCAGCGAGGGCGGTGCTTCGCTAACCGGAGCAGCTGGTGTTTCATCCAATTGCCAGTGAATGACGGCAGGTTCCTCCAATACAGGAGAAGGAGCCGGTGCTTCTTCTTCAGCCACCAACACCGGCATCAGGTGTGCCGGCGGTATAACTGGCGCTTCCTCCACCACCGTAAGCGGTGTTTCAGCAACCGGTTCTTGCGGTTCGGGTGTAGGGACTATTGCCTGAAAGGTCGGTTGTGGTTGAGGCTCAACTTCAGGTTGCCCCAATACCATCACGATCTTCTCCTCCTTGGCTTTCTCGGCACGAGCCAGCGGCTGTACGAAGGTGGTGGGATGGTCAATACCGGATGCGATGACGGTAACCCCCAATTTATCGCCCAAGCTCGAATCAAAACCGAGTCCCATGATCACATCGGTATCCTCACCGGCTTGTTGGGCCAGGTATTGTTGTATGGTCTCTACTTCGTCAACAGTATGCTCATGTTCACCGGGGGCGGACGTGATGTTGATGAGCAACCACTTGGCGCCGTGGATGTTGTTATCGTTCAGCAGCGGAGAATTGAGTGCCTGTTCGATGGCATGCAGGGCGCGATCCTCGCCGGCGATCTCAGCATGCCCCAAGATAGCGCGACGGCCGTTACGCATCACGGTACATACATCCGCGAAATCGACATTGATCTGTCCGGTGCTGCTGATCACATCCGTGATACACCGAGCTGCGGTGGCCAAAACATTATCGGCCCGCTCAAAAGCCTCCCGCATTTTCAGATTGCCATATTGATGCCGGAGCTTATCATTGTTGATGACGATGAGGGTATCAACATGTTCCTGCAAGTTCCGGATCCCCTCTTCGGCTTGCTGTAACCGCTTCTTCCCTTCATAGGAGAACGGGGTGGTGACGATGCCCACCGTGAGAATGCCCAAATCACGACAGATCTTGGCGATGATGGGCGCACCACCGGTTCCGGTACCACCACCCATGCCAGCGGTGATGAAAGCCATCTTGGTGTTGACTTCCAAGATTCGCTTGATCTCTTCGAGCGATTCTTCTGTGGCCTGTCGACCAATGTTGGGATTGGCTCCGGCACCCAGTCCCTGCGTCAGATGCGGCCCCAGTTGGATGCGGTTGGGAATGGGACTTTCGCTCAAGGCCTGTGCATCGGTATTGCAGATGATGAAGTTCACGCCATCGACGTGTTGATTGAACATGTAATTCGCGGCATTGCCACCGCCGCCGCCGACGCCGATGACTTTGAGGATCGATGATTTCTCTTTGGGGAGATCAAAATGGATCATATGCTTTGTTTTGTTGGGGGACGAGCCCCGATGGGTTAGTATTGGTTATGAATTAGCGTCCGTTGAATTTAGCATCCTCTTCCTCTCGGAACAGTTCAATGATCTTGTCGCGGAACTTATCCCAGAAGCCGGCCAGTCCTCCCCGATTCGAAATATTCACGCTCAATTCCTCTTCCTCCTGGGTATCTAAGACCGGTACCGCTGCCTCTTCGCTCACCAACTCCGCTTCCATGCGTAGGAAGTTCGAAGAGAATTCCTGACGATTGTTTTCAAAATCATCGAGTCCTTTCAAGATCAGACCGATACAGGTTGAGTAGGTGGGTTTGGACAGATCTTCGGCGTGACCCGCGGCGAGATGCTCGTTGGGCAATCCGATGCGGGCATTCAGTCCCGTTACATATTCGGTCAACTGAATCAAGTGCTCCAATTGCGAACCGCCTCCGGTCAGCACCACTCCACCGTTGAGGGCTTTGTTGTCCAGTCCCACCTGTTTGAGGTGATAGGTGACAAAATCCAGGATCTCGCTCATGCGTGCCTGAATGATATTGGCCAGATTCTTTACACTGATCTCCTTGGCCGGCATGCCACGCAATCCGGGAATGGTGATGAAGGCATTGGACTTGGCCTCATTGGCCAGGGCACAACCGAATTTTACTTTCAGGAGTTCGGCTTGTGATTTCAATACGCCCAGTCCGGTTTTGATGTCGTTGGTAATATTCTCACCGGCGAAGGGAATCACGGCCGTGTGCTTTAAGATTCCTTCGTAGAAAACAGCCAGGTCGGTGGTACCGCCGCCGATGTCGACGATGGCTACGCCTGCTTCCAGGTCTTCTTGTCCCATGACCGCTGCGGCCGAGGCCAGCGGTTGAAGTACCAGGTCCTTGGTCTGCAGACTGGCTTTCTCAACACTTCGGTTGATGTTACGGATCGCATTCTTGTCGCCAGTGATGATGTGAAAGTTCGCGCCGATCTTGACGCCACCATAGCCGATGGGGTTGGCGATGTTGGGGTGATTGTCGACCGTGAATTCCTGTGGGATCACATCGATGATCTGATCTCCCGCCGGGATATAGGTTTTGTACTGATCGGCGATCAGTTGATCGATCTCGGATTGGACGATCTCGTCTTCCGTGCGCTGGCGAACGATGTCGCCGCGGGTCTGTAAACTTTTGATGTGGTGACCGGCCACGCCCACGTAGACTTCTTCTACCTGCAGGTTGGGATTGGAGGCCAGGCAATTGTCCATGGCCGTGCGAATGGCCTTGATGGTCTCATCAATGTTGAGTACTTGTCCGTGTTTTACGCCATTGGAATTGGCGCGGCCAAATCCGAGGATCTCGAGTTTGCCAAACTCGTTCCTGCGGCCGGCGATCACCGCGATCTTGGTGGTGCCGATGTCGAGGCCGACAATGATGGGTCTTTTCTGTTTCATGATCGTTGTTTTTAGTTGGGGTTTATGTAGCGCGTTTAATGGGTTTATTGAGTAGTGTAGTGGAATCAGCCTTCATGCCGGCATCGATCAATTGTTCCACTTGCTTTCGCAACTGCACGGAATCGGGCCGGGCTGAAAACCGAGTCCGACTGGCCACGACTTGTCCGCTATACCGAACATCGATACGGGCATAGCGATCCAATCCTTGCGGGCGAAGAACCTGCTGATAGAACAACCAAAGCCGACGGAAGGAGGCTGCCGGATCTGCTGCCGTGCCGAACTGCACGCGGTGATTGCCGGCTACCGGGATCATTTCGAACTGACCTTTTTCATCAAGATCAAAATGCCCCACTTGAGCCGACCAAAATGAATCGGCCTGTATATATCGGGCGAGAGAAACAATTCGGACCGCTTGCAGGCTGTCGGGGCGGTTGCCCGTCCATCGAACTCCGTTGAAAACCGGACAGTCAACGGCCACCAGATCCGAGAGCGGGAGAAGTTGGGCAGCACTGTCGAGATAATAACTGGCACCCCCTTCCAAAAAGATCCGGGCCACCGGTACTTGTTCTTCGATACGAACCTGCAGGCGAGACGCATTGTCGAAATAAACCTGTGCGTCGGAAACCCCCACGAACGTTTCCAGCGAGTCCTCTATGGCCTGCAGCGGAAACCGCCCGGTAGCCTGACCCACGATCTTTCCGCCGGCCCGCAAGCGGATCAATTTCTCTATCTCGGCGGTCTTTACAAATACAAACGAATCTTGGTCGTTACGGGCGATGGCATATCCTTTGCACACCGCTGCTCCTTTTTTATCCCATGCAGCTTTCAGAAGAAAGCCCATACCTGTTGCAATGCCGATCCACAGCAGCACAAACAGCACTCGTTGCAAGGTGATGGCGCGTATCATTTTTTCGGCAATCGGTTTAGGATGACAGGATAGAGCTGATCGATGTCGCCGGCGCCGGCGGTGACCAATACCTTAGGCTGAGTGGCATGTTGACACCATTGTTTCGCCACCCAATCCGCAAAAATTTCCTTGCTCCACACGGTGAATCCCTCGGGGTGCGTGTGGGAACGAATCATCTCGGAGCAAACACCTTCGATGGGCCACTCGCGGGCCGGATAGATGGGCAGCAGATACGCTTCGTCGGCCAGTGAAAGCGCCGCTCCAAAATCCGATGCCAGGTCACGCGTACGAGTATACAGATGCGGCTGGAAGACCAAACTCAAGTGATGTGTCGGATAGAGGTCACGAACCCCTTGTACCAGCGCCCGCAATTCTTCGGGATGATGCGCATAGTCGTCGATCCAGTGAAGTCCCGGTGCCCGATAGACCGTTTCAAATCTTCTTTTCACCCCACGAAAACATGCCAGCGAGGAACGGATGCCTTCGGGCTCAATCCCCAGGCGGTGAGAAACGGCCGCAGCCCCCACGGCATTTTCTACGTTGTGAAGTCCGCCAACCGGCAACGTACAATCCATGATCACGCCATCCGGCGTGTGCAAGTCAAATCGATACCCATCGGATGCGACCGCAAGGGAACTGACATAATAATCGGCGGTGGTGGTTTGCAGGGCATAACTGAACCGACGGGGTGCTGCTAAGTCTGCAGCCCGCTGGAGCGATTGATGATAGATCAGTTCCCCTTGATCGGAGAGCAGTCGGGTGAATTCAATATACGCGTCCTCCATGGCCTCCGCATTTCCATAGATATCCAGGTGATCCGGATCCATGGCCGTGATCAGGGCCAGGTCGGGTTGCAGGCGTAAAAAGCTGCGGTCGTATTCATCGGCTTCGATCACGGAGAGGTTACGGGTGGAGGACCAGGTATTGGTTTCATAATTCACCGAGATCCCACCCAAAAAGGCCTGACATCCATAACCGCTATGCCGAAGGATATGGGCGATGAGTGTGGACGTGGTAGTTTTTCCGTGTGTACCGGCCACACAGACGTTATAGGTGCCGTCGGTCAGTGACTGAAGCACCTCACTGCGTTTTTTCATCGGCTTACCCGACTGTTGGCAATGCTGATAAATGTGCAGATCCGTTGGAACGGCCGGGGTAAACACCACCAGTTGCAGATCCGAAGGAATCCAACGCACCTCATCGGTATAATGCACCTCGATACCCGATGCCTGGAGCGAGCGGGTAAGATCGGTTTCAGCCTTATCATATCCGCAAACCGAATATCCTGCCATTTTAAAATAGCGAGCCAGGGCACTCATCCCGATCCCCCCGATGCCGAGGAAATAAATAAACCCGGCCTCTTTCCCCGCGAGGGGAAACTGGAAGGGTTGATTTCGGTTTGGTGTCTTTCTCATGTTCGATGTTCGGTTTTCCGCTATTGGTTCGCTGCGTTGTTTTTTACTTTTTCCAGGATCGCGGAGGCAATGCGCCGATCGGCATCTCGCACACCTCGCTGATAACTTCGTTCGCCCATTTGTCGGCGACGGGGTTCGTCGCGCACCAATTCCATGACCCGATCGATCAATTCGCTTCCCACAGCTGCATCGCGTACCAACAAGGCTGCACCCGCTTCCACCAGCTGTGTGGCATTGGCGGTTTGATGATCTTCCGCTGCCAAGGGATAAGGAACCAGGATAGCCGCTTTGCCAACCACTTCCAGTTCAGCCACACTCATGGCGCCGGATCGGCTCACCACCAGGTCTGCAGCCGCATAGGCTTTATCCATTTCTTGGATGAACACTGTACGATGGATCATCCCCAGTGCCCAATCGGGTATTGGATGCAAAGAGGAACCCGATCTTCCGGTTTGCCAGATGACCTGTATACCGGCCCCAACCAATTTTTCCCATCCGGTTTGCAATGCTTCATTGATGGAGCGAGCCCCCAGGCTGCCGCCGATGACCAACACGGTAGGTTTGTCCGGATGCAATCCGAAGAATTGCAAGGCCTCCGCACGTTCGATCGATGGCTGCAGAATATTGGTCCGAACAGGATTGCCGGTAAACACCATTTTACCAGCCGGAAAGAACTTTTCCATGCCGTGCATCCCCACAAATATTTGCGTTGCCCGTTTCGCCAACCACTGATTGCTTTTGCCCGCATAGGAATTGGCCTCATGCAAGAAAGTTGGGATCTGCTGCGACTGTGCATAGCGCAAGACCGGATAGCTGGAGTAGCCGCCTACCCCGATCACGGCGGTGGGACGGAATCGCCGAAAGATCGAACGCACTTGAAGAAAACTTCTCAGCAACTTGATCGGTAGGGTGATATTTTTAAACAGATTATTTCGGTCGAATCCCACGATATCGAGTCCCTCGATCTCAAACCCGGCCTGCGGCACTTTTTCCATTTCCATTTTGCCTGTTGCCCCTACAAACCGGAAAAGAGCGGTCGGCTCCATTTTTCGAATGGCCTCAGCGATCGAGAGGGCCGGGAAAATATGCCCGCCCGTACCTCCACCTGCTATGATGAAACGCAGACTCATGCGGGGATGGGTTCAGGGGTGGAGGAAGATGGCCCTTCTTGTTGTTCCACATGCCGGGCCACACTTAATATGATACCAATCGAAATACAGGTAAAAATGAAACTGGTGCCACCCATGCTCACGAGAGGCAGCGTAACGCCGGTGACCGGAAAAAGATTTACCGTCACGGCCATGTTGGCCATGGCCTGAATCGCGAGGGTGAAACTGAGTCCGAGTGCCAGAAACGCGCCGAAGGCATACGGACATCGCTTGAAAATGCGAATGCATCGATAGAGAAACACCAGGTACACGAATAGGATGAAGGCGCCGCCGGCGATCCCGTATTCCTCTATGATGATGGCATAAATAAAATCGTTGTAGGCTTGTGGTAGGAAATCACGCGTGGTACTGCGGCCGGGTCCCACACCCAGCAATCCGCCCTTGGAGATAGCGATCTTGGCCTGGTTGACTTGATAGGCATCGTCGTTGATATCGTTACTGCCGTAGATGAAATTCTCCACGCGTTTGACCCAGGTGCTGACCCGAGCTGTCAATGCCGATCCCGAAGTCGCCACCGCTTCAGCCTCCACTACTGCGGAGGCTTTTCGATCGTGTTGCGAGATAGCGGCCAGGATCAGCATGACAAGAGGAATGAGAGCAATACCCACTGTGGCCAGCAAATGTTTGAGGCTGGCTCTTCCAATGAACAACAGCATCAAACAACTCGCTCCCAGTAACAAGGCGGTTGACAGGTTGGCCGGGGCGATGAGTCCGCAGATCAACACCACGGGCAGTATCAGGGGCAAATACCCTTTGAACAAATCCTTGATCTGGTCCTGCCGTTTGCTGATTCCTCTGGACAGGTACATGAACAAGGCCAGTTTGGCGAAATCAGAGGACTGCAACGTCATGTTGATGATGGGCAGTTTGATCCACCGGCTACCTTCATTCATCTTCACCCCGAAGAAAAGCGTATAGATGAGCAGGGGAATAGACAGCAAAAACGCGATCTGAGCGATGCGAGAATAATATTTGTAATTCACCCGGTGCGCGAAATAAACCATGGCGATCCCAAAAATGATAAAGCCTACTTGCTTGATCAGGTATGCTTCGGTGTTGCCCTTGTATTTTTTATATGCCAGCAACCCGGTGGAGCTATACACTGCCAGCAAAGACACCAGGGTCAGCAGCACCACCAATCCCCAAATGACCTGATCGCCTTTCGTGTTTTGCACGATCTGGCTAGCGTCGAACATCGACCGGCGCGTTGGCTGTGTTTGTATGATTTCCTGGTTTTCCATCTCAGAGGTTTCGTACGGCTTGTTTGAATTGGCGACCGCGGTCTTCGAAATCACTGAACAGATCGAAGCTGGCGCAAGCGGGACTCAGCAGCACGGCATCGCCTTTGTCGGCCAAATGAAAGGCCGCCTGCACTGCTTCCTCCGCCGAATGAGCATCGACCATCGCCGGTACGAGCTCCTTGAAAGCCTCGTGTATTTTTTGATTATCGGTGCCCAAACACACAATGGCCTTCACTTTTTCCTGCACCAACTCGCGGATCAACTCGTAATCGTTGCCTTTGTCGACGCCACCGAGGATCAGCACCGTGGGCCGCGTCATACTTTCCAAAGCATACCATACGGAATTCACGTTGGTGGCCTTGCTATCGTTGATGAACAACACCCCCCGTACGGTTGCTACGGGCTCCAGTCGGTGTTCCACTCCTTGGAAATCCATGACCGCCTCGCGGATCTTTTCTTTTCGGATATCAATGGTGGCAGCTGCGACGCAGGCAGCCATGGTGTTGTATTGATTGTGTTTTCCCTTGAGGGCAAAATCAAATACACTCATGGTCATGTAGTCCTGACTGGTGCGCACGTACAGGTCGCCGTCCTTGATGAAGGCGCCGTGGGGTAGTTCTCTTTTCATAGTAATGGGTCGTTCAGTGGCTTTTATAGATATGGATGTGAGGGCTTGTTGGATCACCTCATCGTCGAGGTTGTAGATGAAGACATCGCTGGCGGTCTGATTCAGTGTGATGCGGAATTTGCTGCGCACGTAATTCTCCATTCGGTACGCGTAGCGGTCCATATGATCTTCCGTAATGTTGGTCAGAATCGCAACATGCGGGCGGAACGTCACGATATCGTCGAGCTGAAAGCTGCTGACCTCCACTACATAAAATGGCTTGGGAGCTTCGGCCACTTGCCAGGCAAAGGAGCGTCCGATGTTTCCGACCAGCGCGGCATCCAGGCCCGCTTTCTGACAGATATGCCAGAGCATTGTAGTGGTGGTGCTTTTGCCGTTGGTACCGGTAATGGCCAGGACCCGACTGTCCCCGATGAAACGATAGGCGAGTTCGATCTCGCTGATCAGCGGAATACCGAGTGCCCGAAGCGCGATCACGGTGGGATTGGTTTCGGGGATGCCGGGACTTTTCACCACCTCATCGGCCACCGTGAGTCGGTCCAGCGAAGTCTGCCCCTCTTCAAATTCAATCCCGGCCTGTGTGAGGGTTGACCGATAGGTGGGCTTTAGGCTTCCCTGATCGGACAAGAATACCTCGTACCCTTTTTGTTTACCGAGCAGCGCAGCACCGACGCCGCTCTCTCCACCACCTAATATGATCAGCTTTCTTTTCATGATTAGATTTTCGTACGGCCGGGGTTTTTCATAAGCATTGGATAGGATGGATTGGATGGTTTGGATATATTGGATTTAACGGAGCTTGAGGGTTACGATGCTGAACACGACCAGCAACACGGTTATGATCCAGAACCGGTTCACGATCTTGACCTCGTGATAACCTTTCTTCTGGAAATGATGGTGGATGGGTGCGGTAAGGAACACGCGCCGACCGGCACCATACTTGCGCTTGGTGTACTTGAAATACCCCACCTGGATCATCACACTCAGGGCTTCCACCAGGAATACACCACAGAAGATGGGGATCAGTAATTCTTTGTGCACGATGATGGCCAGGGCTGCGATGATCCCACCCAAGGTCAAGCTACCGGTATCGCCCATGAACATCTGTGCCGGATAGGAATTGTACCAGAGGAACCCGATGCAGGCACCGATCATCGCCGCAATGAAAACGGAGAGTTCTCCCAGGTTGGGGATATACATGATGTTGAGATAATCGGCAAACACCAGATTTCCGCTGGCGTAGGCGAAAATGCCCAGCAATACGCCGATCAACGCGGAGGTACCGGTAGCCAATCCGTCTAACCCATCGGTTAGATTGGCCCCATTGGAGACGGCCGTGATAATAAAGATGACCACCAGGATATACAACAGCCAGTCATACGAGCGCAAAGAGGCTGGCAATAGCTTGGAGTAATTGAACTCATGATTCTTGACAAAGGGAATGGTCGTAACAGGCGTCTTGGTCTCGACAAAATATTTGGGCTGTCCGTTTACGTTCTTTACAAAAACCGTACTGTCTGTTTGGGCTGACTGTGGAGTACCGACGTACTCGCGCCAGATCTTCACTTCGCTGTTGAAGTAAAGGGTAGCTCCGACCAAAATACCCAGTCCCACCTGACCTAAGATCTTGAATCGGCCGGCCAGTCCATCGTCATTGGTTTTTTTATAATCGACCCCCAGCGCCTGTGCCCGACGCTTTCCGCGCAACTTGAGGTAATCGTCAATGAATCCGATCAATCCCAGCCAAATCGTGCTGATGAGCATGAGTTGTACATACACTTTAGATAGATTGGCCAAGAGCAGGGTCGGAATGAGGATACCCAGCAAGATGATGATCCCGCCCATGGTGGGGGTGTCGCGCTTTAAATTCTCGCCGGCCAATCCCAAGTCACGAACGCCCTCGCTGAATTGACGGGCCTGCAGGAATCGGATCAATTTTTTTCCGTAGATCAGCGTGATGAACAACGACAGCAGAACGGCCATTAACGTCCGGAACGTGATAAAACGGAACAACTCGATGCCCGGGAACCGGAACCCTTCTTCTTTTAGCCATTCAAACAGGTGATAGAGCATGTCGTTTTATTTTTCGAGTAGTTCAAAAAATTCAAGCAGGGTTTCCTTGTCACTGAACGGTTCGCGTTTGCCGGAGACTAACTGATATTGTTCGTGACCTTTTCCGGCCACGAGCAGGATATCGTGGGGGTTGGTGAATTGCACCGCGGTCTTGATCGCTTCCCGGCGATCCAAGACCGAGAGGCATTTGCGCCGATCGGAAGGAGTCAACTCCCTTTCCATATCGGCCAGGATGTCCTTTGGATCTTCAAAGCGTGGATTGTCGCTCGTAAAAATGGCCTGGTCGCTCAAGGCACAAGCGACGGAAGCCATCACCGGTCGCTTGGTCGCATCCCGGTTTCCGCCACAGCCCACCACGGTGATCACGCGCTGGGATCCCTGGCGCAGCCGACCGATGGTGCTGAGTACATTTTGTAATGCATCGGGCGTATGGGCGTAGTCGATGATGCCCAGCACACCGGTTTGCTTGGAACGGTAACAATCAAATCGTCCGGTGGCACCGGTCAGCCGACTGAGATGGGTTAGCACTTCCTGTTTATCGGCCCCGAGTAAACAAGCGGCGGCATAAACCGCCAAGAGATTATAGGCATTGAACTCGCCAATCAGTCGGAAATGCACCTCGACCTGATCGACCAACAGCAGCAGACCGTTCAATCCGTTCTCCAATACCTTTCCCTTGAAATCGGCGACGGTGCGAAATGCGTAGTAGCTGCTACGGGCCGGGGTATTCTGCAGCATGATCGTGCCGCGCTTGTCGTCGGCATTGCTGAGGGCGAAAGCCGTTTTCGGCAGGGTGTCGAACAGTGATTTCTTGACGCGGATGTATTCTTCGAAGGTCTGGTGATAATCGAGGTGATCGTGAGTGATATTGGTGAAGATGCCACCGCGGAAGGAGAGTCCGTGCACCCGATGTTGATGGATGGCATGGGAGCTGACTTCCATGAATACATGCGTGCAGCCGGCATCCACCATTTGACGTAGCAGCCGATGCAAGGAGATCGCGTCGGGTGTGGTATGGGTTGACTCGATCACTTCCTCTCCCACCCGATTCTCCACCGTGCTCAGTAATCCGCAACGGTGACCAAGCGACTGAAACAATTTGTACATCAGCGTGGCAACCGTTGTTTTCCCATTCGTGCCGGTCACTCCCACGATGGTCAACTGCTTGGCCGGATGCTGATAAAAATTAGCGGCCATCTCGGCCAGTGCGATCGCTGTATTCGGAACGCAGACCCAGGTCACATTCGGATACGTTGCCGGTGCATCGGTTTCCGTTACGATCAAAGTAGCTCCCTGGGTCAAGGCCTGATCGATAAATGCGTGTCCGTCGGTTTGGGTACCGCGTATTGCCACGAATGCGGAACCGGGAACAACCTTCCGGGAATCGGTGTGCAGGGCGATCACCTCCCCTTCCCGGTTTCCCTGAACGGTGCGTATGGATACTTGATATAGTAGGTCTTTGACGATCATGTTCAGCTCAGTTCAAGGATCAGTTTTCCACCCCGGGTCAAGGGGGTGCCGGGTAAAATGGATTGTTGTACGATCTTTCCTTTTCCTCGCACATCGATCCGGATACCCAGGCGCATCCGCTCGATCTGTCCCACCGCATCCCGCAAACTCATGCCACGCAGGTCCGGCATTCGGCTTGGGGTCCATTCCTGTGTCCGCCAGAGATGTTGGGTGTTTTGAGATCGCACCTGTACCAGGTCGCCGCCGCGAGATGAATCCAGCGGTGCTAATCCCATTTGTGCATACACCCGAAGGAGGGAAGTCCGACTGCCGGCGTAGAGAGAAAGGGAACTGTCGACCCGCATCGATCCGCGGTGTGGTTTGGGACTTTCCACATACAAGGCATACAGCTTGGTGGCGATCTCTCTAAATACCGGTGCCGCCAGGGTACCTCCGTAAATATTGGAAGCGTGCGGTTTGGTGCGGATCAATACGATGCACGTGTATTGAGGCCGATCGGCCGGAAAATAACCGACGAAGGAGGCCTGATACACACCGTCTTTGTACTTATACGGACCATCCCATACCTGGGCCGTGCCTGTCTTGCCCGCAACCGGGAAAGGAACGTCTTTGAAAATCCGGACGGCCGTGCCTTCGGTGGTCACCATCAACATGGCCTGACGAGCGGCTTCAATCACATCGCGCCGGGCTATGTTGTTAGAAATTACCTTGGGCTCGTATTGACGATAGATCACCCCACCCTGCCGGACCGAATGGACCAGATAAGGCCTCATCATTTTACCACCATTGGCCACCGCGTTGTAAAGTGAAAGCGTATGAAAGGGACTCACGGCCGATGCATATCCATAACTCATGGAAAGCATATCTCCTACGGCACTTCCTTTTTGGTCGAGTCGAGCGAAAAGCGGTTTGGCCGTGATGGACAGATCCAACTGCAGCGGTTCATCCATTCGATAGCGATGCATGTACTCCCGTAGTTCAGTAGGGCGTCCCCCAAAGGCTTTCAAGGCCAGACGACTCATTCCGATATTGGAACTGTGTGCAAAGCACTCGTTGACGGTCAGCACCGGCTTGGAGGAGTGCTCGGCATCGGTTACGGGCCGCGGACCAACCTGTGCGGTCTGTGCCGTACCGATGTATACGGAGTCGGTGACCTTGCTGCTTCCTTTTTCCAACACGGCCATCAGGGTTACGAGCTTGATGGTGGATCCGGGTTCGGTATGACGCAGGGCATAGTTATCATCTTCCCAATAACTGCCATCGGGCCGACGACCCAGGTTGGCAATTGCTTTGATCTTGCCCGTGCTGGTTTCCATGACGATGGCCGTGCCATAGAGTGCTTCGAATTTCTCGAGCTGTTTCAACAATGCCTGCTCGGTGATGTCTTGAATGGAGAGGTCCAGCGTGGTGTAAATGTCTTTGCCATCGACCGGCTCCAATTCCGTTCCATCGATGGGTATGGCGGTTCCGGGTGCTACGAAGCGAACCATGCGCTGACCATCCCGTCCGCTGAGCAACGAGTCGTAACTCTGCTCCAACCCCACATTCATCTTTTTCATTTTGCCGTCAGACAAAACATACTCGCGGGACAGACCGATGGTGCGACTGGCCAACAATCCATACGGCACCAATCGTTTATTCCGAACTTCTACGATCAACCCACTTTTGTTTCGCCCTTGATTGGCCAATGGAAAAGTTCGAAAGGCCTTGTACTGCTCAAAACTCAACTTCTTCCTCAGCGGAAAATAACGGTCGCCTTTCCGATAGCCCGCCTTGAATTCATGGGCATAATCCGTAGCCGACCGATCCCCGAAATAGGTCGACAGGGCCCGGGCGAACGAATCGATCTTCTCATAGAAGAGCTTCCCGTTTTTCTCGCGCAAGCCATCCGCCTGAAAATCGAAATACACATCGAAGGTGGGAACGGACGTACTGAGCATCTCCCCTTGTTCGGTATAGATGGTACCCCGCTGCGCATCGAGCGGAACAAATCGCTGCCGCAGGCTGTCACTCATAGCCCGCCAGTAACTGCCTTCCACACGCTGGATGTATACGGCGCGACCCAGCACCAGAGATCCCAGCAAGGCGATCCCGATGAAACACAGGTACACCCTTCCCAGTATGTCGCGTTTGGTATCCATCAGTCGGCTTGAGGTTTTGTGGTGATCGTGGAGTCCTGCAAGACCCAGGGCGAACCGGTTAATTCCTTCAACCCGAACGGGGCCACGGCCTTTGACACTTCACTGGGTTTACTACGAGCCAAGAGCTCTCCCTTGGCCGTTACGTATTCATACTGCAACTCACGAATCTCTTTCTCGGCCAACTGAATGTTGCGGATGGTCTTGTTCGCCCAGTGACCATTGTAGATGTAGAGAACACCCAGTAAGGTGAGGAACAAAATGAAGGGGAGCTGACGCACCAGCGAGGGGTAGTTCAACCACTGCTTCCAATTCATCTTTGTTTCTGGTGCGGACATATGGTGTCGGTTCTGCGGTTTTTCGTTTATCGGTTTGGGCCAAGACCAATTATCGTCGCTCTGCGATCCGCAGCTTGGCACTGCGGGCGCGGGGATTGATTCGTTTTTCCTCCTCGGTGGGCTCGATCGGCTTTTTGGTGATCACGGTAAAAGGCGAGCGATCCTCGGTGCGGGTAAAGGGGTTTGGGTCTGGGTCCTGAAAAGAACCCCGGCGAAAGAATTGTTTCACCAACCTGTCCTCGATCGAATGGAACGTGATGATAACGGCACGTGCACCCGGGCGCAGTACCACCGGTAATTGCTCGAGCAACTCGGAGAGTACCGGCACTTCCTCATTGACCTCCATACGCAAGGCCTGAAATACCTGGGCGAAATACTTACTGGGATTCCCCTTTACGATCTCCCGGATGACATCCTTCAAGGCTTGGGTCGTGTCGATCGACACGTGCGTCCGCTGCTGCACTAGCAAACGAGCCAAGGTGCGGGCATTGGTCACTTCCCCATACCGCTCGAACATCTTGTGCAGGTCGGCTTCGGAATATTGTGCGATCACCTCGGCTGCCGTGAGTGCTTGCCGCTGGTCCATGCGCATGTCGAGTGGTCCCTCGAACCGAATGGAAAAACCACGACCCGCTTCGTCGAACTGGTGACTGCTGACGCCGAGATCGGCCAAGACACCATCCACTTGCTCGATGTCCTGCAACCGCAAAAACCGACGGAGATGACGAAAATTCTGTGGCCAGAAATGAACCCGCGGATCGGCCGGAAGATTCTGCACCGCATCGGCATCCTGATCGAACGCGATCAAACGGCCCTGCGGTCCTAACCTTTCCAAAATAGCCCGACCATGACCCCCACCCCCCAAGGTGCAATCGACATAAATCCCATCCGGCCGTATGTTCAACCCCTCCACCGCCTCACGCAAGAGCACGGGTACGTGGTAAGACGGATCGGAAGCATCGGTGATACTCTTCCTTTCCATCTGAACTTATTGACCGGATGAAGGGGGTTTCGGAACCATCACCTCCTGCGCCAGCTTGCTGAACGCCTCCGGAGAGAACGAATCAAAGAACTGCTTGTACGTATTACTATCCCAGATCTCAATCTTATTGACCGCCGCAACCAGCACGATATCGCGCTGCAACTGCGCATGTACCTTCAAATTCGGAGGCACCAACAAACGACCTGCCGTATCCGGCTCCACCATCGTAGCCCCATTCAAAAAATACCTACGGAACTCCCGCACCTTGGGGTCGAAATCATTCAGCTGGCTGATGTCGGAAAAAAGTGGCTCCCAATTCTTGATCGGATACAAGGCCAGACTCTTCTCAAAACCCCGGTTCATGACAAACTGCATACCCGCTCCCTCCGGCAGCTGCTTCTTGAAGCCAGCCGGAAGCAGAAAACGCCCTTTCGCGTCCAAGGTTGCTTCGTATTCTCCTATGAATCCAGTCATTTTCAGTGGGTTAACAGAGATATTCCCTGTATTAACACAAAATAACACTTTTTACCACCTTATGACCAAATTTTGACCCCCCTTAATTTATCCCCATGTACAAATTCGCTGAAATGCCTTACAGTAAGCCGTTTCATTGAATTATGCCAGCCTTTTTTACAAAAACCTGTGCTCAGGATGTGAATTAGTGTGGATAAGCTGTTGAAAGTGTGGAAACCGGGGTGTTTTCTGCAATTTTGCGGCACTCAACAGTTGGTTGTGTATGGATCCGCGTTCAATTGACATTGTCCAATTTGATTATGATCTGCCGACGGAGCGGATCGCCTTGCATCCGGTGTATCCGCGCGAGGCCGCGCGCATGCTCGTGTATCGTGCGGGGGAGATTCGGGCATCTCATTTTTATTCGTTGCCCGAGGAATTGGAGGAATCGGTTCAGTTATGTGTGAATGATTCCCGGGTGATTCCGGCTCGGTTGTTGTTTGAAAAACCGACCGGCGGGCGGGTGGAGATCTTTTGCCTGGAGCCGGATGCGATCTATCCGGAGGTATCGACGGCGCTGGCGTCTCGAGGGCGCGTGATCTGGCGATGCTTGATCGGTGGAGCTTCGAAGTGGAAGCCCGGGCAACCGCTTTCGGTAGCATTACCGGGTGCGGGAGCAGCCGAAAAGCTGACTGCCCATTTTCTGGAGAAAGGAGAAACCGATTTTCGGATCGAGTTTGAATGGCCGGAAACGGCGGGTAGTTTCGGGGAGGTTCTGGAGCGGGCCGGACGCATTCCGCTGCCGCCCTACTTGAAGCGTTCGGTAGCGGAGCAGGATAAATCCGATTATCAAACCACTTATGCGGCGGCCGACGGCTCCGTGGCCGCGCCCACGGCGGGATTGCATTTCACGGATGCATTGCTGGATCAATTGCAGCGAAAAGGCATCGACCGATTGGCCCTGACCTTGCATGTGGGCGCCGGTACGTTCAAACCGGTAACGGCCCACCGGCTGTCCGACCACACCATGCACGGAGAGTGGATCCATCTATACCGTCCGGCCATCGAGCGCTTGCTCAGGCACGCCGGAAAACGGGTAGCCGTGGGCACCACCGCCTTGCGAACCCTGGAGTCGATCTATTGGCTGGGCGTTCGCTTGACCGAGCATAAAAATGCCCGGTTAGACCGGCTCTCGCAATGGGAACCGTATGAATTGGCACAAAACATTTCGGTGACAGCCGCACTCGAATCGATCTTGAAACGAATGGATGCGGAAGGGACCGATTCGCGTTGGGTGCGCACCGAATTGTTGATCGCGCCGGGCTATCGGGTGCGAATGGTGGATGGACTGATCACGAACTTTCATCAACCCCGATCAACCCTGCTACTGTTGATCGCAGCCCTGGTGGGGGCGCACTGGCGAAAGATCTACGACTACGCACTGAAAAACGATTTTCGTTTTCTCAGTTATGGGGATGGAAGTTTACTGTGGTGTGATCGACCGGCGGGTGACTAACCACGTGCCAACGGAAACCGAAGTACGAAACGACTGCCTTTACCCAGATTACTCTCGGCGGTAATGGTACCCCGGTGTGCATCGACCAGGGTCTTCACATAACTCAATCCCAAACCAAATCCTTTTACATTGTGCACATTGCCGGTGTGGGCGCGATAGAATTTTTCGTAGATGCGTTTCAGGGTTTCACGCGACATGCCAATGCCGTTGTCGCTGATGGAAAAGACCCATTCACCGGACTCATTGGTGGTCACGATCTCTACGATGGGCGGAACCCCTTCTTTGGAATACTTAAGCGCATTATCGATCAGGTTGCTGATGAGGTTGGACAGGTGCGATTCATCGGCCTGCAGAAGATCCTGGTCTGCGGCTAAGCGGAGGTCGATGCGACCCGCCCGGGATTCAACCTGTAAGGAGAACGTATCGGCCACCCGTTGGATGAGGGGATGAACATGGACGGGCTTAAAGGCCACCTCAAAATCCTGCCGCTCCAACTGGGAGGCACGCAGGATGGTCTCGACCTGTCGGTTCATCCGAAGATTTTCCTCCTTGATGATCGAATTGAAATAATTCATCCGCTCGGGATCGGCCTTTACTTTATCGTTGCGCATGGCATCCACGGCCAGCGAAATCGTGGCAATGGGCGTTTTGAACTCGTGCGTCATGTTGTTGATGAAGTCATTTTTTATCTCCACCAGCTTTTTTTGACGCACCATGGTCCGCACCGTCACATAAAACGCCGTTATGATCACGAGTGTGAACAAAACGGAGATAGCGATGGGCCACCAAAGCGATTGTAAGACCAGCGAGCGGAGATCGGGAATGACCACGAACAGGACCTCTTCGATACCCGCTGCCCCCAGCGTGCCGCTGCCGGATTGCAAGACCCAGTTAAACGTGAAATTGTTGGTGGTATCGGAGTAGGACTGAATGAAATTCGGAGAGATCTTTTCGAAGGCATTGTTATCGGCTGCCTGCAAGGAAGCAATACCGAATTCGAAACGCATCCGGTCGGGTAAATGGTATTTGCGAAACGCCTCCCGGAATTTTTTGTCGACTTCCTCCACGGAAACCTGTTGTCCGATACTCGGTGGTCGCAGGATCCGAGAGAGAAAATCATCCTCCCAAAAAGGACGAGCCCCGATCGAAGAGCTCTTTCGGGCAACCAGGTCATTACCCACCCAAATGGTCGCCTCCTCCACACTGTGTTTGATCTGCTCTTGACGAAGCAAGATCATGTTATTGATCCAGGATACCTGAATACCGATGATGCCGACCAAGGATAGGCCGATCAGCAGAATGATCAAAGGAAGTATGCGTTTCACAAGAGGTCAAAAATACAGCAGGAGCGGGTGCAAGCGATCGCGGGAAGCGATTCCCTTCGTTTAAACCCTGTTAAAGTATGTTTATCGGACCGTGATCTTGGCCATCTTGAACTTGGTACGCGCCAGGGCCCGAATCCGCCAAGAGGGAAGAAAGATCTCATTCTTGACCACCATGGCGTGCCGGGGCATGAGGATGGTCTCCTCATCATTGGCCGAGATCACCTGACGGGTCATTGCCCCGGTGGGAATATCGATGGAGACCCCCCAGGCATTGCTGTTCTTCCTGAAATTGTAGATCCGCCTAACCCGATCGCCGTATCCGGCAATGATATTGTTCTTGCTGTGGTCGTTAAAGACCAGCACCAATTTATTGTTTTGGATGAGCTGCGTGAAGGACGAGTAATACGGCATGCCGCCACCCCGGGCAAAATAGCTGCTGTAATTCCGATACAAACCTATTCCGTTTCCATAGCCGGCATTGGAAGTACGGATCTCCTCCAGTTGATTTTTGGGGATGTCGTTCACCCACTTGATCTTTCCTGTTGGATCGGCATTCACGATCAGGATATCCTTGTTCTCATACCGATGCACGTGGTAGGTAGTCGGCCGCCAGGTACGCGTACTGGGATTGTATTCGGAAGTCGTATAAGAATAGTACGTGTAGCGGGAGATCTCGGCGGTGATGAGATAGCTGTCGTCACCGGCATTGTACTCAACGGACCGAATGATATAACTGTTGGGGAATTCACTATCCCCCTCTTCCTCCCGGGCTTTTTGGGAGGATCGCCGGCTGTCACGCGTCTCTTCGTCCGCATCCGCTTCATCCTCCGCATAAGCCCTTCCCAGCAACGACGCATCCAGGGGCTTGAAAGAGGTCAGCGATAATTCACCCAGCTCGGTGTTGAGTCGGCTTATAAAAAAGCCGTTGAGGTCCTCTTTACGGGGACTATCACTATAAAATCCAGCCAGCAAAAGTTCCCCGTTCTTAAGCTCCATCAACTGGCCGCCAATGGTGTATTTATCGCCCGACTCAACCGACACGTCTCGCTCCTTTTTTCCCTGGGCGCTGTATACAGCCAATGTATATTTCTTGAACACCAGCCGGGTTCGTTTGCGTTTACCCACCGGCACCTCGTCAAATTCTTTTCCCAGGATCACGATCTTATGGTTGGCGGTGTATTTGACGTCTTCCAGGTTATAGGTGTTCTTGGGGTATTGCAGGTCGATCGAGGCCTGTTGTTTGATCCGCAGGTTCTTGTCCAATAACACCACATCCAAATTATTTCGGTCATTGGCAGAAATGTCGGTGACCAGCAAAAAATATTGACCGTTTTGCGCGGGCTGTACACTCAGGTCGTAATCGTCTCGTTTGTTCTCGAGCGTATAACTGCCGATCTCGAGGGGATTGCCCGTCAGCTCGCCGCTGTTTTTATCGACCTTGGCGGCATAGACCTTAAAGGCCCGATCTTTTTTCACATAATCGGTCGCAAACAGATAGAGATCGCTTCCCAGGGGTTGAAAGCTGTGAAACTCCAGGCCTTTCAACTCGCGCTTGTACTCTTTTTCGAAAACCTCGTTGAAGTTTCGGTCGAATTTGATCAGTTTATACGCAGACCCGTAAGAGGCACCGATCACGAAATAACTTTTCATCCGCAAGCTGCCCTCCGAAAAATAAACCCCGGTATTGTCGGCCGTCACAATATCCATGTCGGTCGTTCCTTTCCGCATTTTCATGCCATCGCCCCAAGTGATGTTGTATTGCTGTGCAATCAACAAAGAAGAAAAAAGGAACATTCCAAGTACAAGCAGAAGCTTTCGCATGGCCAAAGATTTTACTGAATATAAAAAAACCGCCCGAATTCGGGCGGTCTGAAGAATAGTTAGGGTCGATCAGGCTTCCTGTGCACCTTCCAACAGCACCGTTACCCGGTTGTTCAATACTTCTACAAATCCTCCTTGCACCTGGTAACTGACCAGTTCTTGGTTCGCGGCGCTCAGCACTTTGAGTTTACCGGATTTCAGGGCACTGATCAGGGGTGCATGTCGGTCCAGCACCTCAAAACTTCCGCTGATACCGGGCATTTGCACGCCGTACACGTCTCCGCTGAAGAGCTTTTTTTCTGGGGTCAGGATCTCAAGGTTCATGACGGTTCTTTTGACGATTAGGATTGGGCAGCAGCCATCAGCTTCTTGCCTTTCTCAATGGCGTCATCGATGGTTCCTACCAGGTTGAAGGCCGCTTCGGGATATTCATCTACTTCTCCGTCCATGATCATATTGAATCCGCGAATGGTCTCCTCGATCGGCACCAGTACACCTTTGAGACCGGTAAAGGCCTCGGCCACATGGAAGGGCTGCGACAGGAAGCGCTGCACCTTACGGGCACGGGCAACGATCATTTTGTCCTCTTCGCTCAACTCATCCATTCCCAGGATCGCGATGATGTCCTGCAATTCTTTATAACGCTGGAGCATTGACTTCACGCGGTTGGCACAATTGTAGTGCGCTTCTCCCACTACCTGCGGCGTCAGGATCCGCGAGGTGGAATCCAGCGGATCCACAGCAGGATAGATACCGAGGTCGGCGATCTTACGTGACAATACCGTGGTCGCATCCAAGTGAGCGAAGGTAGTCGCCGGGGCTGGGTCGGTCAAGTCATCCGCCGGCACGTAAACGGCCTGCACGGAGGTGATCGAACCATTCTTGGTGGAGGTAATGCGCTCTTGCATGATACCCATTTCGGTAGCCAGCGTGGGCTGATAACCTACCGCCGAAGGCATACGGCCCAACAAGGCCGACACCTCAGAACCGGCCTGGGTGAAACGGAAGATATTATCTACGAAAAAGAGAATGTCGCGTCCTTTTCCTTGTCCGTCTCCGTCGCGGTAGTATTCCGCAATGGTCAGTCCGGACAGTGCCACGCGGGCACGGGCGCCGGGAGGTTCGTTCATTTGTCCGAATACGAAGGTGGCTTTGGAGTCGGCCAGCTCTTTCATATCCACTTTGCTCAGATCCCATCCACCTTCTTCCATGCTATGTTTGAATGCATCGCCGTATTTCATGATTCCGGCTTCGATCATCTCCCGCATCAGGTCATTTCCCTCACGGGTACGCTCTCCCACGCCGGCGAATACCGAAAGGCCGGAATAGGCTTTGGCGATGTTATTGATGAGCTCTTGGATCAATACGGTTTTACCAACCCCGGCACCACCGAAGAGTCCGATCTTACCGCCCTTGGCATAGGGCTCGATCAGGTCGATGACCTTGATACCGGTGAAAAGCACTTCGGAAGCGGTGCTCAGGTTTTCAAAAGCAGGTGGCTGGGCATGGATCGCACGGCCCTGGGCTTTGCTAACCGGGGGAAGACCGTCGATGGGGTCTCCGGTTACGTTGAACAGACGCCCCTTGATACCTTCTCCGGTGGGCATGGCGATCGCCTTGCCGGTGTCTACGACCTCGGTGCCGCGCACCAATCCCTCCGTTCCGTCCATCGCGATGGTACGGACACTGTCCTCCCCGAGGTGTTGCTGTACTTCCAACACCAGGGTATCGCCGTTTTCTTTTTTCAATTCCAGGGCGTTGTAGATCTCCGGGAGTTTGCCTTCAAACTGCACGTCTACCACCGCACCGATCACCTGTTTTACTTTACCGAGGTTTGCCATGTTTCGGGTATTTTTTTTGGTTGGCCTGAGGCCTGTTTATTTCAGGGTGCAAAGGTAAGGGCCGCCGGGCGGAAACCGAGCAAGGACCAAGGGGAAAATTGAGTGGGTGGAAAACTCCCGAATCTTCGTTACTTGCGTCATGCAGCTGATCGAGGTGAATACGCCGGTCTTGGCCCGGACCTTCCTGGAGGTCAACCCCCTGATCCAGGGCCATGACCCGCATTATATCCGTCCGCTGGACAAGGACGTGGCCGATGTATTCGATCCCCAAAAAAACAAAGCCTTTCGGTTCGGGGAAGCCAGCCGCTGGATATTATATAATGATGCCCGGGAGCCGATCGGCCGGATCGCCGCTTTCGTCAACAAGAAATACAAGAATAAAGGGGATGACCTGCCCGTGGGCGGTATTGGTTTTTTCGATTGCATCCGCGACCAATCTGCGGCCGATAAATTATTCGACGTCGCCAAACATTGGTTGATGCAACGAGGGATGGAGGCGATGGATGGTCCCATCAACTTCGGCGAAAGGGACCGGTGGTGGGGACTGATCGTGGAAGGGTTCCAATCGCCCCTGTACGGGATGAATTACAACCCACCTTATTACCAGGAATTATTTGAGCACTACGGCTTCAAAAATTTTTACAACCAGATCTGCTTTGGCCTCGACCCCCGCAAGGAGCTCAGCCAAAAGATCTTGGACCGACACGCGATGGTGGCCGGCGACCCCGCCTTTCGGGCCGAATACCTACGCAAGCGAAACTGGAAGAAATACGCGATGGATTTCATGACCGTATATAACCGGGCCTGGGCCGGGCATGCCGGCATGAAAGAGCTCCGAAAAGAACAGGTGCTCAGCCTATTCAAGAAAATGATGCCGGTAGTGGAGGAAAAGATCGTCTGGTTTGCCTACCACCACCAAGAGCCCATCGCGCTGTTCCTGAACCTGCCCGACCTCAATCAATGGTTTCAACACCTGAACGGAAAATTCGGACTCTGGGAAAAACTGAAATTTCTGTGGATCAAACGGACCCGCATCAATCCCCGTTTCACTGGCATCGCCTTTGGCGTGGTGCCGGAATTCCAAGGCAAAGGGGTCGATTCCTATCTGATCAACGAGGCCAAAAAAGTGATCCAACCCCTCCACCGATACGACACCTACGAGTTGCAATGGATCGGCGAGTTCAATCCCAAAATGATGAATGTGGCGCAGAATATAGGCGACACCTTCCCCTCCCGCAAACTCATCACGTACCGATACCTCTTTGACAGGAGCCGAACTTTCCACACCCACCCCATGCTGTAGAGAAAGACAGCCGTTCAATCCACCTTGGTTCGTTATCTTGCAACTCCGACCGCCCGCATGGATAAATTCATTGTTTCCGCCCGTAAGTACCGTCCGCAGACCTTCGAATCGGTCGTTGGACAATCCCATATTACCACCACGCTGCGCAACGCGATCCGCCAGCAACACCTGGCGCATGCGTTCTTATTTTGTGGTCCACGCGGCGTCGGCAAAACCACCTGTGCCCGCATCCTCGCCAAAACCATCAATTGTACCGATCGCACACCGGAAGGCGAGGCTTGCGACCAATGCACCAATTGCCGCTCCTTCAACGAGGGCGCTTCCCTGAATTATTTCGAACTCGATGCGGCTTCCAACAATTCGGTGGATCAAATGCGCGACCTCACCGAGCAAGTCCGCTTCATGCCCCAGGGAGGTGCTTATAAGGTGTATGTGATCGACGAGGTGCACATGCTCAGCACCTCCGCCTTCAATGCCTTCCTGAAAACCCTGGAAGAACCCCCTTCCTACGCGATCTTCATTCTGGCCACCACCGAAAAACACAAGATCCTGCCCACGATCCTGAGTCGGTGCCAGATATTCGACTTCAAACGCATCACCCTGCGCGATACCATCGATCACCTGTCCGCCATTTGCCAAAAGGAATCCATAAAAACCGATGAGAATACCCTCCAGCTCATCGCCCAAAAAAGTGAAGGCTGTCTGCGCGATGCCCTCAGCCTGCTCGACAAACTCGTAAGCTTCAGTGGCGGACAGTTAAGCTATGCCCAAACCCTGGAGCACCTCAACATCTTGGATGCCGACCTGTACTTTCAATTGATGGACCTGTTGCATCAACAACAACTCAGTGAGGCGCTGGTACTCTATGACGGCATCCATCAAAAAGGTTTTGAGGGCGACCAATTTCTCTCGGGCCTGGCCGAATTCATCCGAAACCTGCTGGTGAGTTTGGATGAAAAAGCGGCCGCCCTGCTCGATGTGGCAGAAGGATTTAAGGAGCGATACCGCCAAACCGCCCCCCGATTCACCGCCGGGTATCTGGTCAGTGCCCTAAACCTGATCAACCAGGCCGAAATACAATTCCGTAGCGCTCGGAACAAACGCCTGCAAGTGGAGATGGCCCTGATCAAGTTGGCCTATCTCAACCAGGCCCTTGACCTGAGCTCGTCCGATGGCGGGAGTAAAAAAAAAATGACGGATAGCCCGCTGGCTTTTCGCATCCGACCCATCCGCATCGCTACCGCTCGCCCCGATTCCTCTACACAAGTGCAGGTGACCAAACCCGAGGCGAAACTCATCCTCGAAACCCCCGTAAAAAAGGAGCCAAAACCCGCCACTCCCACGGCTACTCCTACGGCCACTCCCTCCAACCCTGGGCTCATCACTCCTTCTCCCAAGATCAGTGCCCTGAGCAAGATTCGGGATCAGTTCGCCCAACAAGTAAAAGAGAACACCGCCAACCATCACAAAACTCTCTCGAGCGAAGAGCTGCTCAATACCTGGAAACAATACACCGAACAGTTGCGCACGCAAAAGGATCCGGCCCTGCCCTCCTTTGAACGAGCCAGGCTGGAGGTTGTAGGTCCGTCCGAATTCCAAGTGGTCGTCCACAACAACATCGAACAACGATTCATCGAACAGGAGCGGAATGCCCTCTACGAATTCCTTACCCGACACATACCGGTGAATGGCCTGCAATTCCAGGTGGTCATGGGTGAGCCCGACCCCGCAGCCGCATCCACCGAACCGGCACCGCTGTCCAGCCGGGATCAATACCAGGCCATGGTGGCCCAATATCCCTTGGTGGAAGCCCTGAAGGAGAAGCTGGGGTTGGACCTGGACTATTGACCGCCCCACCTCCCTGTATTCTGATGTTTTGCCTTAATTTCGAGCAAAATTTTTTTTGACCGATGGCTGAGGTGATCTTGATGCCCCGATTGAGCGATACGATGACAGAAGGCGTGATTGCCGCCTGGCACAAAAACGTGGGCGATCCCGTCCGCAAAGGAGAATTGCTGGCCGAAGTGGAAACCGACAAGGCCACCATGGAATTGGAAAGCTATAAGGATGGCACCCTGCTCCACATCGGCGTTGAAAAAGGCGGCAAGCTCCAAGTGAATGATCTGCTGGCCATCATCGGACAAGCCGGAGAAGACATCAGCTCGCTGCTCACGAATACATCCAATACAGTACCAGCTGCCCCCACGCCCCAACCAACCCCTGCAGCACCTGTAGCCGCTAGTGCCGCCACTCCCTCCATCGATCTATCCAAAGTGGAAGAAGTAGTGCTCATGCCGCGCCTCAGCGATACGATGGAATCCGGCGTGATCGCTTCTTGGCACAAGAATGTAGGTGACCTCGTAAAAAAAGGAGAGATCCTGGCCGACATCGAAACCGATAAGGCTACGATGGAGTTGGAAAGCTATAAGACCGGAACCCTGCTGCATATCGGCGCACAAGCCGGCGAGAAGATCGCCGTCAATGCCCTGCTTTGTATCATCGGCGAACCGGGTAAAGTAGATGTATCCGCATTGGTTCAGGCCGCACAGGTCGGTGCCACTGCTCCCCCCACCTCCTCCACGTCGGCCTCCACGCCGGCTCCTGCCACACCATTTGCTACCGCACCTACACCCTCCGTCACAACGTCTGTCCCTTCGATCGATTCCGGCAACGAGCGCATCAAAGCCTCTCCGCTGGCAAAAAAAATCGCCCAGGAAAAAGGAGTGGATCTGCGTGCCTTACAAGGTTCGGGTGATGGCGGTCGAATCACCAAAGCCGATATTGATAATTATCAACCCAGCTCAGGTGCCGTCTCCTTTACGTCTGCCCCGACTGCTCAGCTTACGGAAGGATTTACGGATATTCCCAACTCGCAGATGCGCAACGTGATCGCCAAGCGTTTGGGAGAAAGCAAATTCAGTGCGCCGCATTTCTATCTGACCATGGAGATTGGTATGGACCAAGCCATTTCTGCGCGCACGCAGTTGAATGAGGTGAGTCCGGCGAAAGTGAGCTTCAACGACATGGTCGTGAAAGCCGTGGCCCTCTCGCTGAAAAAACACCCGGCCATCAATGCTTCCTGGATGGGCGATAAGATCCGTCGCTATTCGCATGTGCACATCGGCGTAGCGGTGGCCATTGAAGACGGACTCATCGTGCCCGTGATCCGTTTTGCCGATCAGAAAACACTTCCCCAGATCGCTGCCGAAGCCAAAGAGCTGGCCGGTAAAGCCAAGAGTAAAAAACTTCAACCACAGGAATTTTCCGGAAATACATTCACCATCTCCAACCTGGGCATGATGGACATAGAGGAATTCACTGCCATCATCAACCCGCCCGACAGTTGCATCCTGGCAGTGGGACGGATCAAAGAGGTCGTCGTCCGAAAAGAAAACGGATTCGGCGTTACCAACGTGATGAAAGTAACCTTGAGCTGTGATCACCGCAGCGTCGACGGGGCCAGCGGCGCCGCCTTCCTCCAAACGGTCAAGAAATACCTGGAGAGTCCGATTCAGCTATTCCTCTGAGAACAGCCGCATCAATCGATCCGCAATCGAACCAGCCGACCATCCATGGTGGTCGCGAATAATTCTTTCCTGCTTCTGACGCGTACCGTGTTGACCATCGAATGATCGACCTTGTGCGCCCACTGAACCGATTGTTTTTTCGGATCGATCGCATACACCACGCCGTTACGGGTACCGAAATAAACCAACCCCGCCTGCTCCACCAACATGGAAGGCACGTGATCATAGCCATACCCAACCGACATTTTCCATAATACTTTCGGATGATCGGCACGTGCGGCATAGGCCACTATAGTATCCTGCATGCTTTTGCCGTAGATCGTTTCACCGTCTGCGGAAAGTCCGATCGATTCACGCAAGCCCCCTTCTTTCGTACGCCATAAGGTTCTACCGTCTTTCAGGTGTATGGCCGAAAGATATCGATCCGGTGCCACGACGTACACCACGGAGTCGCGAACCAAGGGCGTGCAAGAAGCCGGCGAGAAATTTCGGACCGTGGTGCCGTTGTTCCATTTCCAGATCAACTCGCCTGTACGAAGATCCAATGCATAGAGATGGCGGTCCCAGGCGCCCAGTATCAACTTTCCATCGGCGATCACGGGGGTGCTGACAACCGGCCCCTCTAAACCACGATAGGTCCAGACCCGACTGCCATCCTCCATCCGCATCGCATAGATCTCCCCGGCACTGCCGCCGATATACAAAATATTATCTTGGACCAACGGGCAACCCAAAACAGGTCCGGGCATATTCACCCGCCAAACCAATTTTCCGTTTTTGGTGTTGACACAATGCACCACACCGTCGGCCGATCCAAAAACAAGGCGATCACCTGCTGCGGCGGGTGCCGAGTAGATCGCACCGGCGGCCTGATAGGTCCATTGATGCTTCCCCGTTTTCACCTGATAGGCCGCGAAAGATCCGGTGTGATTGCCTACGACGACGCACTTCCCCGTTACCAACGGCGCGGAAAGGATATTTGCGGCGGACTGAACCACCCATTGAGATGTTGCCTGTGGATATTGCTGATTGATCGAAAAATCAGGCCGACGAAAAACCGTTGATGTTTGACGCACGCCGGTTTTCACCGAAGCCCACAGACGCGTAGTTCCCTCCAGGGGCTTACGCTCCGTGAAAAAAACACTGTCGGTTCGCATCTCTACCCAATTGTATCCGCCTCCCGGGGCTTTGGCGCGCAGGTTGGAGCGCCCCATCACGCCGGGGATACCTTCAAAATCAAATTTCCGGTTGGCGTGCCCGTGACCACAGAGTGCCAGCAGCGTGTTGCGGGCGCGCAAGCGATCGGTGGCTTCGTACCAGTTATCGAGGCTGCTGTCGATCGGATAATGGTTGACGAATACCAACGGCTCGGCCGCGGGGATGGAGTCAAGTACTTTGTCTAACCAATTCACCGCATCGCGCGGTATATGCCCATCGCTCATGCGCACATAAGGGCCCGATGCACATCCAATAAAATGAATTCCTTTGTGTAGGAAATGAAATTTATCGCTTCCGAAGAGACGGATGAAGGATTGTCCGCCCGACTCACTCCAGCCCGTATCGTGATTGCCGGGGATGGGATACCAAGGAATGCGTAGTTCGTCCAAAATCGCTTTGGCCAGCCGGATCTCGGCATCGGTTCCCATTTCTGTAATGTCGCCGGTGACCAACACAAAGTCCAGATCGTGCTGCTCATTGATATCTTTCACGGTTCTTCTGAGATCTTCCTCTTGGGTACCATTCGGGGCAGCAATATGCGTATCGCTTACAAAAGCAAACCGAAAAGAGGATGGTTGTGCGTGGAGGGTTCCCAGTGTCCATCCGGCCATGAGATAAAGAAGTATACGATGCATGCACACAATTTAGTGTATGGATTGTTACCTTGTGCATATGAATCCAACGATCGGTCATACCCTCGTGCTGGGCGCCTCCACGAATCCGTCGCGCTACAGCTATTTGGCCATCGAGCGGCTGCGGGCGGCCGAGCACCCGGTGCTGGCACTGGGAACGCGTACCGGAAAAGTGGGGGACGTGATCATTCATACCGACTGGAAGGAATAGGACGGAATCTCTATTGATAGGATTACTTTATATATCGGACCAGACAGGCAGCCCGAACAATA
>CAXRAX010000007.1:0-111483 GCA_964229195.1 Chitinophagaceae bacterium
GATTTGCCGGTGTTCGCGGATGGCGTGGCTGACCTTGTCACGGAATAACTCCTGATGACCCACCTGATAGTTTCCGCTCAATTGGGCAATCACACGGGAGCCATGATCGCTGACTTGTCGAAAAAGGGATATATCCCGTTCGGGTCCGGCCAGGATCAAAGGTTCATCGTTCATCAAGTAAGGCCGTAGCGGAGTATTGGAATCCCGAAATGCACTGCGAAGTCGGGTATGTTGCATTTCCAATTTGTCGCGCTCGAAGATCTTTACGTGAGAATGTCCGGCATAAGAGCTCGAGCGCGCCGGTTTGGAATACTCATACTCATCGTGGATCTTACTGGGGAAAAAATGATCTTTGATCTCGGTCCAATTGCCGTTTCGGATCTCCTCTAACCGAAGTTGATGCTCAGAGAGCGACAGCAAATAAACCGGTCGGCTAAGTTGAAGATACCAAAGGCACTCGCGGATGGGAAACCGTTTGTCGACATAAACCTCCGGTGGCACAGCAAAGGGATATGATTCGACGCGTTGAAACCGTTCATTCAGGTAGATCCCCAATCCCTGGGGCGGGTGCACCAGATCGATCTGATCCAGGATGATCTCCAACTGATGGAGCAATCGCTCAGCCACGGCGGGTTCCCAGTGTTTTTGGATCTGCACGCCGGCCTGTTGGGCCAGGTGTTTGAGGGACAAGCGATCCGTGTACCGATCCGGATTGGAGGGATGCAGGGGACAGAGAATGGTGAGACAAACCTGTCCCGACTGCTGCATCAACTCCATGAGTCCTTCACCCAATAAAGTTTCTTTTTTCAACGGTTGGTGTGCGGGTGGCATGGCGGGGTCCGTTTAGGGTTCATTCTTCAAAGGCATAGGCCGGCTCTTCGATCTCCAGTTTGCTGTCGACCAAATTCACACCCGGAGCATTCCAGGCGGCATTTTCGGCATCTTCTTTTTCGGCGAACGACCGAACCTTGCCACGCAGGATCACTTGATGCCCGTTCACTTCCACTTTTATACTCTCTGAATCCACGGTAGCACTGCGGTGAAAGGCAGCACTGATCTTTTGTTGCACATCAAAGGGCGTTACTTTGGGCTTCAGGGTGATGAGGTTGATCACGGAGCGAACGCCGGTCAGATTCTCTACCGCCTTACGGGCATTGATACGTTGATAATCCCATTCTACTTCCCCTTCCAGTTTCACGTTACCATCTTCCACTTTCAGCTTGATCTTTTCCTCTTGTACGGCGGTATGCCATTTAAGTGCACTGAGGCAAGCTTCTGCTACCTCGGCATCTGATTTGCGAAAACCGGTAGATACTCCTACCTGGATGTCTTCTGCCACTGCTTTTACACCTTGCACTCGTTTGACGGCTTTTTCGGCGGCCAATTTTTTGGAATACGTGTCGACCGTACCCGACAAGGTCACGATTCCATTCTTTACGGATACGCCTACCTCGGAAGCCGACAACAGCGGTTCCCACTTGAGTTCATCCATCACATCTTTTTGAAGTTGTGCATCTGTTTTCATGTGCATTTTTTTATTGGGTTAATTGAATTGATGAAAGCTGTCACAAATCAACCGAAACCGATCGCGGAATACAAAGACGCCAATCAGTGCCGGCTCTGACGATGATTCATTGTCGTTCGTACCGTCCGGTCATGCGGTCAATATCGATCGAGAACAACACCGGTTTCAAGCGAGTATCGTCTGCAGTCTGGGTTTCGACCGAGTGGCCATACCCGTGCAGCTGTGCGGGCGTGCTGAGCGGATAAATTCGATTGAACAGCCACTGCCTGGCTTGTGGCATCGAGGCCTCGGGTGTTTCCTGAAACGTACCGTATACGATTACGCTTTTCCAATTTCGGAGATCGATGAGCTGATCGACCTCAAAGCAGACCTTGGGGTGTTGGCGGAGGATGCGAAGCTTGAGTCCGGGTGAGGTTTGTCCCACAAGATGCGTACCCGTATACGCATAGGCCATGGGTACGATGTATGGTTCGTCACCATCGGTACAAGCCAAGCGTCCGATCAATTGACTGTGCAATAAATTTTCCATTTCTGTTGGGGTAAGTTGACCGGTCATAACGAACTCAAATGTATTTCGGTGGGAAGCGGAACGAGATGACCATCGGCAATCAGCCTATTGATGCATGGTGGCCTGATGGTTGCTCGGCAATGGATTGATTCAGGTTATTTCTTTTGGCTCAACCAACGCGTTGCTTTGTAGACAGTCCTGTAAACCGATGCCGAAGCGTTCCTCCAAACAAAAAACAGATCAGCCACCCATACCCAAACATGGGGCACATCCGAAATATGAAAAAAAACAAATGCCCGCTGTTTCTCCACCGGCCGATCCGGAAGATCCGCTAGTGGAGGAAAGTATTGAAGGGGATCAATTGCTGTGGGAAAATGAAGACGAACGGGATTTGCGGCCTGAATGGGAAGATCCGGATGCTCCTACGTCCCTATAAATAATATGACATGCAAAAAACGATATTAAAAAAAGGGATAGCGAAAACGGTATTTTATGAAAACCTCGTGGTGAGTAGTCCCGCTTTTACAGCGGGTGGATCCATTCCCAATACCTATACGTGTGACGGTGCAAACATCAATCCCCCGCTCGATATCGGGGATTGTCCGGCCGAGGCGATTTCACTGGCCATCCTGGTGGATGATCCGGATGCACCGGTGGGCACTTGGTCGCATTGGGTCATTTGGAATATCCCTGTTACCTCGCATATCCGCTCCGATCATCCCTATGGGGAGGAGGGGAAAAATGATTTTCAGCGGAACAGGTACGATGGGCCTTGCCCACATCAAGGCCGCCATCATTATCATTTTAAGGTGTATGCGCTGGATTGTGTTCTATCGCTGGGCGGTCAAACCAGACAAGCCGATCTGGAACGGGCCATGGGCGGACATATTCTGGCCTTTGGAGAATTGATCGGCACCTATGAACGGGAAAGGGGGCATTTATGAGACACGGCACACTTATATTATTATGTTTATTTATATGTATGTACGCAGTGACCACCGGCCTGTTTTTGATTCTCATGCCCGGAGAGGACTGGATCCTGTGGCCGCAGCAGTGGTTGAACGGAACGCCATTTGCTGATTTGCGGTTACCAGGGATAATGCTTTTGATCGCCGTAGGCGTATCGAACGGTTGGGGTGTCTGGAATCTACTGAACGACCACCCACGGCAATACGACCGGGCCATGCTGGGGGGCTATTGCCTTACGATCTGGATCATCGTGGAACTATTACTTAGCCGGGAACTCTATTTGATCCATGTGACGGCCTTCCTGCTGGGCATTCTGCAGGTCTTACTGGCCTTTCAACAGAAGGAAAAGTGGGCGGTGTAAAGGAGACCGTCAACCCAGCACTCCTCGTCCGGAATGAACTGGGAAATCTTTGCAAGAATGATTTTAACATATCCAGGCTAATTATCCACAAAGCAGGAATGATCGTCAGCCCCATGCAGCGTTTCTAAATGACTCAATTACATGTACTTACTACACAATGAAGACGGAAACACTCTGTTTAACCATAAAAAGAGGAATGGAAAAAATTTAGGTATAGATAGCTGATATTCAAGTAAATACTTCTTTTAACTACGTGTTATTACTTGCCATCGTAGATTTCTGAACATTATGAAACCGCTTTCGTTTTAAGTAACTTGTTTAAGCTTGTCAACCATTTTCTTTAACCAAACCCAATTTGTATGTCAGCATTACTGGACATCACGTTGCTAGCGGATGTGTCGAAGATCGACCCAACCGACTACGTCTCGTTTACCTTCTTCGTTGGCTGTATGGCCATGATGGCTGCCTCTGTGTTCTTCTTCTTTGAGATCAGCAACACAGACAAGGCCTGGAAAACATCACTCCTGGTTTCAGGATTGATCACGTTCATCGCCGCCGTGCATTATTACTACATGCGCGACTATTACATGGCGAATCAAGAATCCCCCACGTTCTTCCGTTATGTGGACTGGTTGTTGACCGTTCCCCTGATGTGCGTGGAGTTTTATCTCATCACCAAAAAGGCTGGCGCGAAGAGCGATCTGCTCTGGAAATTGATCTTCGCGGCTGTCGTGATGTTGGTGACTGGTTACCTCGGTGAGGTGGGCGCTTCTGCCGACAACACTAATGCTACGTTGTGGGGTACCGTTTCTGCGATCGCTTACTTCTACATCGTGTACCTGATCTGGGCCGGTGATGTGAAGAAGCTGGCTACTGCGGCTGGTCCGGCTGTAGCTAGAGCGAACTCCGTTCTCGGATGGTTCGTACTCGTAGGATGGGCGATCTATCCGCTGGGTTACCTGGCTGGTACTGCTGATGGTCAGTGGTATGCTTCCTTCGCTGCCCTCGGAAACATCGATGTATATTATAACATCGCTGACGCCATCAACAAGATCGGATTTGGCCTGGTTATCTATAGCCTGAGCCGTTCGAATTCTTAATTCAACTTTTGAAAAAGAAACCGGGGGCATTCAAGTTCCCCGGTTTTTTTATTTATGTCTATCCCCTTTCGGACACAGCTTTATCTGCTGGCCTTTGGTTGGTCGCTGATCATCCTTTGCGGTCAAACCTCCCTGCCCCTGCCCTGGCAATGGGGATTTTTTATATTGACCATCGTGGGATTAGGTATTCCGCATGGGGCGTTGGACTTTATCGTCGCCCGGCACAATGCCGAGCAGCAAAAAGGGGCTTATTCCCTGAATCGGTTTTTGTTTTTCTACGTAGGGCAGTCCATTCTCTTCCTGATGCTCTGGATCTGGCCACCGATCGCACTGACCTTATTCCTGATTTTTTCGGCCCTGCATTTCGGGGAAACCGATCTGCAGGAGTTCCAACTACAGCCGCTGATCAAAACGATCGCGGTATTCCTCTACGGGGCTTCCACCTTTGTATTACTGTTGCTAGGGCATCATGAAGAACTGATCGGTTACATCCCGGAGATCGGAGCATTTATTCAACGCTATGATTTCATCGGCTGGTCGATCCGGCATTTTGATGCCATCTATCAAGGCACCCTGTTCAGTTCGTTGATCTTGCTGCTGATCTTTTCGAAAAAGGACGAAAATCTTTTCTTTCGGGTAATGGTGTTGGTGTTGGTGCAATACCTGGTAGCCAACCTCCCGTTCTTAATCGGTTTTGCCTTTTATTTCGGGTTGTGGCATTCACTCTTGTCGATCCAAGCCATTCGTCAGGAGGCCCAATTCTCTACCCTCGACTATATGCGCCGGTACATTACCCCGCAGACGATGGTTTTTGCCGGGTTAGCTTTCGTCATTATGATCGGCCTTTACTTTTTGATCGACCGGTATTTTGATTATAGCAACGGTCTATTCATCTTCTTCATTGGTCTTTCCATCTTGGCCATCCCCCACATGCAGGTGATGCATGGGTTTTTCAGCCGGGGGCAAAAAGCGGTTAAATCCCGAAAATAACATCCTTCCCCACCGATTCGGCACAATGAGTCCTGTTCAGCAACTGGCTGTCCTTTGTTTTTAAATGCCGATACCATTCCTATCTTCACTTTGAAAATATTGATTCCATGAAAATAATCTTACGTCTGGCCAACCTATTCATCCTCTTACTTTCCGTAAGCTGTCTCAATGCCCAGGATCCGATCCTTTATCAAACACCGCCAACCGTCCTCGCCGAACTGCTGCTGGCCAAGCCAACTCCCGGTGTCAGCATTGATGAAAAAGCCAATTGGATGCTGCTGATCGAGCGAAACAGTTATCCTTCCGTGGAGGAACTGGGACAACCCGAAGCACGGATCGCCGGACTACGCATCAATCCGGCTAATTTTTCTCCCAGCCGGCAGAACTACATCAATAATTTCATACTGAAAGAAATCAAATCTGAAATAGAGATTCAAGTCAAAGGACTACCCGTGAAAATGTTGGCCGGACAACCTGTATGGAATCCGTCCCAGACAAAAATCGCCTTCACGCAGGATGCGGGAAATCGGATCGACCTTTATGTGATCGATGTAAAGACACAATCGGCCAAAAAGATCAATCAAAAACCCCTGAACACGGTGCTGGGGAGCGCGTTTACATGGATTGATGACAATACTCTTCTCTATAAAACGTCCTTGAAGGATGCCACTGCCGCCCCCAAACGGCCTGTAACCCCGCCGGGTCCGGCCATGCAGGAGAATTACGGGAAAGCGGCACCCATTCGCACCTATCAAGACCTCATCAAGAGTCCGTATGACGCCCAGCTTTTTGAATTTCTGGCAACGGCACAATTGGTAAGAAATATAAATGGGAAAGAGCTTCCCGTAGGCAAACCGGCGATCTATACATCGGTCAGCGTTTCGCCGGACAAAAGTTATCTGATGCAGCGCACGATACGAAAACCTTTCTCCTACTTGGTGCCTGCACAGTTATTCCCATCGACCGTAAGCCTGACTGACATGAATGGGAAACTGGTAAAAGTATTGGCCGAACTCCCTTCAGGGGAGGGTGCCCCATCCGGATTTGACAATGTACAAGATGTACCCAGGTCATTTGATTGGCGCGACGATGCTTCGGCGACCGTGATCTGGTGTAAGGCGCTGGACAGTGGATTGATAAAGAACAAAACGGAATTCCATGATGCCGTCTATGCCCTAAGCGCCCCTTTCAACGGAGAAGCCATCGAACTTTTCAAAACCCAATGGCGCTATCGGGGCGTGACTTGGGGAAATGACACGCTTTCACTGATCAACGAAGGGTTGAGTGCCAGTCAGAAAGTTCGAACGTATTTATATAATCCGACGACCCGTGAAGTGAAGTTATTAGCGGAACGATCCACCAACGATGCCTACAACGATCCGGGTCAGCCCTACACCAAAAAAAATACATGGGGCCGTTCCGTATTGGCTACGATCGAAAATGGCAGCAAGCTGCTGATGATCAACAATACCGGTTCATCTCCAAAAGGAGACCTTCCCTTTCTGGCGAAATATGACTTATCTACCGGACAACGCGAGATGCTATGGCGATGCTCGGAGGGAAGTTTTGAATCGATCGTTGACATACTGAACATCGAACGGCTCACGCTGATTACCCGAAAAGAATCACAGACGGATGTGCCCAATTACTTCATTAAGGACCTGAAAGCAAGGGTGGCAGATCGTCCAATTACTCAATTCAAAAATCCATATCCCGCACTTGAAGGGACCTCTAAGGAGAAGATCAAGTACAAGCGGGCCGATGGCGTGGATTTGACCGGAAATCTGTATCTACCCAAAGGATATGATAAATCAAAAGATGGCCCGTTGCCCGTATTGATGTGGGCCTATCCACGCGAGTTCAACTCCGCGGCAGATGCGGCACAGGTACGCGGGTCAAATGACCGCTTCACCACAATTAGTTGGGGCGGACCGGTGTTCTGGGTCACGCAAGGATATGCGGTGCTGGACAATGCGGAGATGCCAATCGTCGCAACCAGTGCCGATAAAAAACCCAACGACGATTTTATTAAACAACTGAAAATGAACGCCGAATCAGCGATCCAAAAACTCTCCGAAATGGGTGTTGGAGATAAAAATCGCGTGGCGGTTGGTGGACATAGTTATGGTGCATTCATGACGGCACATCTATTATCTCACACAAACTTATTCAAAGCAGGTATTGCCCGCAGCGGAGCCTATAACCGAAGCCTCACTCCCTTTGGATTTCAAAATGAGGACAGAACCTATTGGCAGGCTCCTAATCTTTATTTTGATATGAGTCCCTTCAGCTATGCCAACCAACTCAAAACACCGATCCTTTTGATTCATGGCGAGATGGATGATAATCAGGGCACCTTCCCCATTCAAAGCGAGCGCTATTATAACGCCATCAAAGGTCACGGCGGAACCACTCGATACGTCGTACTTCCTTATGAGGCGCATGGGTATCGAGGAAAAGAAAACTTATTGCATATGCTGTGGGAACAGCACCAGTGGTTGGAGAAATATGTAAAGAAGGACAAGTAATAAAATAAGCGCTTAAAAAAAACCTCTTCAAACTCCCCTGCACCAGATCAGCAAAACTGATCGATACAGGGGCAGATCAAAACGGAAAACCCTGTATCTATCCGCCTAGCGGATCTGATACAGGGTTGTGCCCAAGACTGGATTCGAACCAGCACGCCGTTTCCAGCGCTACCACCTCAAGGTAGTGCGTCTACCAATTTCGCCACCTGGGCAGGGGGGATGCCAACCTTCGTCCTACGGATTTCGGTATGCGCAGCAAAATTAAGCGGTTTTGGCATTCAGGACAATCCGAAAGCGGGTGCCTTTGCCGGGTTCGGAGTAGATCAGTTGGAGCTGCCCGCCGTGATATTGCTCCACGATCCGTTTGGCCAGGGAAAGTCCCAGCCCCCACCCTCTCTTCTTGGTACTGAAACCGGGCTCAAATATTTTTTTATGATGGGCGGCCGCGATGCCTTTCCCGGTGTCGGCGACGTCTATGAATAATTTTTCGCCCAGGCGGTCCAGCGTGATCTCGATGCTGCCAGATCCTTCCAATGCATCCAGGGCATTGCGGATCAGGTTCTCGATCACCCAATCGAAAAGGGTGGCCGATACTTTCACCGTGGCGGGTGACATGAGATGGTCCTCAAAACGCAGTTGCACCTTATCAGAGGAGCGCCCCCGCATGTATTCAATCACCCCCTCGATCAACGGAGCCGGGTTCAGCTTCTCCAATTGCGGTTTACTGCCGATTTTGCCGAAGCGATCCGATACCAGTCGCAGCCGGGCCACGTCTTTTCCCAGTTCGCCGGCCAATTTTTGCTGTTGCGGGTCTTCCCGCAGCATTTCCACCCAAGCCTCCAGCGAGGAGACCGGCGTGCCCAATTGATGGGCAGTTTCCTTTGCCATCCCGGCCCAGACCTGATTTTGCTGCGAACGGTGGCGTGTACTCAGGGCATTCAGGGTGATAAAAATGAACAAGCCCACGATGGCCAGCTGTATCAACGGATAATAGCGCACCTGATTCAGCAACTGTGAATCGCCGTAATAAAATAATATCACTTGGGGTGGATCGGATTCAATGACCAGCCGGATGGGATCTCGTTGCTTCTTGAACTCAGCGATCTTTTGTTGAATGAAAAGTGAATCAGCTTGCAGGTCGAGTTCGCCCATATTGATGGGAAGGCCGGTCGGACGCCCCCTTTCATCGGTTTGAATGATGGGGATGCGATTATTCTGGTTGGTGATTCTGCTGGTGAGTTCGAGGGCGCGGTCCTCACCCTTCGTTTGTATATTATAGTTCACGGCCTCTTTCCAAAGCTCGACATATGATTTCTCCTCCTCCGCTATCTTTTGGGCCAGGTACTGCGAATAAAAGATCGTACCCAGGGCGATGGCCATGAAGAGTATGGCCACCCCGGTCCTCCAATTTAACCAAGCGGGAATCATGCCTACAAATTAAGGAACCTCGGGCAGGAGACTTATTTTTGAAGCATATTTTAACAAGTGAATCCCCTCCCCCGCATTTCCATCGTCATCCTCAATTGGAATGGCCTGCATCATCTGCAGCGCTTTCTACCCAATGTTCTGAAGACGAATTACGGGAACCTCGAGGTGGTGGTAGCGGATAATGGGTCGACCGACGAATCCGTGCAATGGCTCGAACGTACCTATCCTGCGGTGCGACTGATCCGCTTCCCCGAAAACCATGGATTTGCAAAGGGGTATAATCTGGCCCTGGCAGAGGTGCAGGCCGACTATTACATGATCCTGAATTCGGATGTATGGGTGGAGCCGGATTGGATGGGTCCGTTGGTGGAGCTATTGGAATCGGACCTTTCCATCGCGGCCTGTCAACCCAAGATCCTCTCCCTGCAACAACCCGATCGGTTCGATTATGCCGGGGCTGCCGGCGGATGGCTGGATCCATACGGATACCCCTTTGCCAAAGGACGCATTTTTGATTTTTGTGAAACCGACCAGGGACAGTACAACGATTCATCCCCGATATTCTGGGCCAGCGGGGCCGCCTTGTTCATCCGGGCATCCGTGTTTCACGAAGTAGGTGGATTCGATCCCTATTTCTTTGCCCACCAAGAAGAGATCGACCTCTGCTGGCGGATTCAACGAAAAGGATATGGGATCTATTCCTGTCCCCGTGCCGTGGTACACCACCTGGGAGGCGGAACCCTGCCGCGGGGCAATTCGCTGAAAACCTTCCTGAATTTTCGTAACAACCATATCATGCTCTTTAAAAACCTGCAGCTGGGACGCAAACTATTGCTGTTGCCCCTTCGGTTTGCACTAGACGCATTATCGGCCTGGAAGGGACTTCTCGGCGGGGATCCAGGGTATTTTCTGGCCATCCTGCGAGCTCATTGGGCCTTTATCGGTTGGCTACTCACCCGAAGCGGTCCTTATTGGTTTACGGGCGAAAACACCCGGTCGCTGAAAGGGTTATACCGGGGAAACCTGATCTGGGAACATTTTATCAATGGAAAAAAGGAATTCCGAGAGATTTTTTCGGGTTCTGCTGCGTAAAAAATCTGCGGCAACCTATCTTTGCCGCACAAACGAAACCCATGAATCTCGAGCAAGAATATCAACAGGAACTGGCCAAATCCGAAAAACGCGATTTCACGCACAACTGGGTTTCCAGCTCCGGTTTCCTTTTCTACCTGCAAGTAGGATGCTTAGTGGCTTTTTTAGCCGGTGCGATCCTCATGCTCACCTCCAAACGGTATGAGAAGATTGAAGCGCCGGTTCAGGGAAGCAGCCTATATACCCCGGAATACAAATAGGATCGCTAAAATTTTTTTGATTTGGCCAGTGGCAGTATTTTTGTCGCCCGACCAAAATCGGATCGTTCTTTACAAGCGGAAGTAGCTCATTTGGTAGAGCACGACCTTGCCAAGGTCGGGGTGGCCGGTTCGAGCCCGGTCTTCCGCTCACGATCCTCTTGCCTACGGCGGAGGATTTTTTTTTCTACCCCAGCCCTGGTGGTGAAATTGGTAGACACGCAGGACTTAAAATCCTGTGGCCCGCAAGGGCCGTATCGGTTCAACTCCGATCCGGGGCACGGAAAACCCCGAATCGATCCGCTTAGCGGATATGATTCGGGGTTTTAGTTTGAGAAGTTTGAGGAGTTTGAGGAGTTTGGAGAGTTTGGGGTTATAGTTTTTTACATTTGTCCAAATCCGTTTTATGTCGACTGAGATTCGTTGTCCGAACTGCCAGCACACCTTTGCTCCCGGAGATGCCATCCGGGAAGAAGTAGAAAAAGAAACCCGGGCAAAGGTGATCGAATGGCAAAAGCAGAAGACCGCTGAATTCGAATCACAATTGGAGAAGGAAAAGGCCTCGTTACGGGAACAACTGGAATCCAACCTGCGAGACCAACTCAAACAGGATTACGAGGTACAATTACAATCACTGGCGGCCGCCAACCAGCAAAATGAAGAAAAACTAAAAGCCGCGCGCGACCAACAACTGGAATACTTACGGAAAGAACAAGCCCTCAAAGCCAAAGAGGAAGAACTAGAAATAGACCTACAGAAAAAACTCCTGGAAGGCCGGGAAGCACTGGCTGCGGAGATCCGGAAACAAGAGGATCAACGCGTATCCACCCTGGAGACGGAATTTCAGCTGAAAATGAAGGAAATGAAAGAGCAGCTGGAAGCCCAACGCAAATTGGCCGAAGAGATGAAGCGTAAAGCGGAACAAGGCAGCATGCAATCGCAAGGCGAAGCACAGGAACTACTGCTGGAAGAACTGCTGAGAACAACCTTCCCCTTCGACGCGGTGGAAGAAGTCGGAAAAGGCGTGCGCGGGGCCGATTGCATCCAAATCGTTCGCAATCCCTTTGCCCAGGACTGCGGCAAGATCATCTTCGAGAGCAAGCGAACCAAGGACTTCTCAGCCGACTGGATCGAAAAGATCAAGAACGACATGCGAAACCAAGGCGCAGATGTAGCCGTGATCGTGACCCAAGCTCTGCCCAAAGACATGAGCAGCTTCGGCCAAAAAGAGGGCGTCTGGATCTGCACGTTCCAAGACGTCAAAGCCGTTGTCCAACTCCTGCGCGAGGCCATGATCCGCATCTACAACGCCACCAAAAGCCAAGAGAACAAAGGCGATAAAATGCACCTGCTCTACGATTACCTGAACAGCCGGGAATTCGCCGAACAATGGCAGGCCATCCGAGAAGGATTCCTCTCCATGCGCAACTCCATCCAACGCGAACGGGATGCCATGGAAAAACTCTGGAAACAACGCGAAAAACAATTGGAGAAAGTACTGCTCAACGCCGCCCATATTCGCGGGTCCATCGAAGGGATCTCCGGCAGTGATGTGAATTTAAATTTATTGGAAGACGGAGAAGAAGAGTTGGGAGAATGAAAAGATGTGGGATGAGCTTAAAGCGCTACGGCTGCGGCAAGGCAAACATTTTCCATTACCCAAGCCTGCAGGTGTAGCCCACTCCCCTTTCCGCCCATCTGTACAACATATTCTTGTCTGTTGGCGTCGATCGATAGAATGGGCAGGTCGTTAATGAAATCGACACCGCGCTGGTGCAGGGCCTTGTAAGCGGCTTCCTTAACCGACCAGGCCAACGTATAAAAAACCGATTGGGATAAATCAGGAAACTGTTCGCCGAGGGCTTGCAATACCAAGGCTTCAGATTCGTCAATAAATTTTTTTTGGATGCGCATCACTCGCTCGGAGATTTGTTCCACATCGATCCCTACCGGAGCCTTCGCATGCAGAATGGCCGCCGCGTAAGAATTTGTGTGCGACAAGGAGAAATACATCGGGTCGTTTTCCAGAAAAGGGCGACCGGACTCGTCCACCTGCCAGCGATCGAACGGAAAATCGGGGGATAATGCTTTCAACAGAAATCTGCCAGCCAGCGATTGCAGGCGTCGAGCCGGATGTGTCGGTCGTACCCGAAGCGTATCCGCCGGAAGTGACGAGTGAAAGAATACCTCTTCCTCTTCAATTTTCCATACCAGAAGCGACGATCCGAATAAACAATGTTGAAAAAAAACCGGCATAGAACGGGCCAAATCCTTTTTCCCTTCGGATATTCGGCACCACGAATTAACGGAAAATCCCCATGATCCTATCCGATTCCCGCATCCTTCAGGAGATTGAAAAAGGCACCATCCTGATCCGTCCCTACCGTGCCCATTGCCTGGGCTCCAATTCCTACGATGTGCACCTGGGCAAAACCCTGGCTACCTACGTCGATGCGCAGCTGGATGCCAAAAAGCACAACACCATACAGTATTTTGAGATCCCGGAAGAAGGTTATTTGCTGATGCCCGATGTTTTCTACCTGGGTGTCACCGAAGAATACACCGAAACCCATGCACATGTTCCTTTTCTTGAGGGAAAATCTTCGACGGGCCGACTGGGGATCGACATCCATGCCACCGCGGGAAAAGGGGATGTGGGGTTCTGTGGCAACTGGACGTTGGAGATCTCCGTCAAACAACCGGTACGGGTATACAAAGGCATGCCGATCGGTCAGCTGATCTATTTTCCGGTTGAAGGAGAGATACTCACCGCCTATCAAAGCAAAAGCAACGCCAAGTACAGCAATCAACCCGACCGGCCCATCGAATCTATGATGTGGAAGAATACATTCTGATCAGTTCAAGCGCCAGATCGTGAAATTCAGGATCGTGGCAAACGTCACCCAAACGATGTAGGGCAACAGCAACCAAGCCGCGGGCTTGTATACTTTATCGTAGGCGAACATCGTGGCCACGATCAGTGCCCACAACACCCCGATCTCGATCAACGCCCCTCCAATGGCATGAAGGTTGAAAAAGATCAATGACCAAAAAAAATTAAAGACCAATTGAAGCGCGTTCAGGTACAATGCGCGTTGCCGCTCCGGTGTACGCGGACGGCTCCACACCAGGTACATCGCAATGCCCATTAGCACGTAGAGGGTAGTCCATACGGGTCCAAAAACCCAGTTCGGCGGATTCCAAGTGGGCTTTTGTATGGTCTGGTACCATCCGGGTATGGCCGATACCGTAAAAAATCCGCTGACCCCGCCAACCGCCAACGGGATGATCAGGGAGAGCAGAAAGGCACCGAGTTTTTGCGAAGTGGTCATAACAATGATGTTCTCCCGAATGTACGACGATAGGCGATCACCCAAGACACCACCTCACTGTATGTGTATTTACCATTGGGCTGATTGTTGGCACGCAAAAATTCATCGTACAGCCACATGATCACTCGCTCCAGGGGATTTCGGTGCAGGCGCATGAAATGCCGATACGTGGCGATGTCGGTTTTCACCTGCGCCGGGGCAGCCTCGAGATATTGCTTGGCCCGTGTCGTATCCTGCAAGGAGATCTCCCCCAGGGTATACAGAAAAAGATCAAAATACATCGAGTAGCGAAACGCGGGTTCGGGCGAGCGATCACAGGCCAGTACGGCCATAAAGTTTGCTTCTTGTTCGCGGGCATAACCCAATTGATGGGCGATCTCGTGGGCGGTGACAAAAGGTTCCAGAAAGGATGGAATGGTCGTATTCACCTGTGCCTCCCCCGTGAACGGGTTATAATACCCCTGAAATCCGAGGTAGTTGCCAGGGTAACTGAAGATCGAGGGCTTGATGGACGGGAAGGAATAACGAAGCGGGTTAGATTCCGTGGGCAAATAACCATAAGCCTCCACAGCTCCATTGAAAAGTCGTTTTTTTCTGTTGAAGGAGTCGCGCTGGGCGGGTGAGACAAGCGGCGCGTACCGATCAAGTCCGCGCAGTAAATCAAGGGCCAGCGTATCCAACTCCGCCGGAGCAGGTGTGGTGAGCTGCATGCGGAGGCGATCGGCTAAGGGGGGACGATTGTAATTCAGTCCCCATAGCAAATTAAATCCCACATAACCCAGCAACAAGAGAAAAAAGATGCGCTTGAGTAATTCGGCCAAGCTACCGCGCGTAAACCGTTTCCGGATCAGTCCATACAGCAGTTGAAACAGCTGGTAAAGAAAGGCCAACAGCAAAAAACCGTAGAGCAGATCGCCAAAACTAAAAGGAACCCAACCCAGCATCAGTCGTTGCAGCTGCGCCAATCTGGGAAAAAAACCCTGACTGTAGTACTGCTCCACCCAATCCGGGAAATACACCAATAAACGGATCAGCAGCGTCAGTAGGATCAGCAGCCACCAACTCCACTGACGCATCAGGTGGGAATAGAAAAGGGCGAGCCAGGTCTTCACAGGTGAAATCGATTCATTATCAACAAGATACAAGTATTCTGATCTCAAAAATAACCGAAAATGAAGGTGTTTCTTTTGAAACTATTCACTACCTTTGCACACTCATTTGTGAGCCATGAGCCGTCGGAGAGATTTCCAGATCGCTTTTGTGGGCCTGAAACCCGGTATTCATGTGTTCGAATATGAGATTGACGACTCGTTCTTTGAAGCATTCCAAACACCCGATTTCCGGAAGTGCCGGGCCCGGGTCAATCTGTCGCTAGACAAACAGAATGGTTTCCTTCGTCTCAAGTTTGAGTTGGGGGGACAACTGGAAGTTACCTGCGACCGGTGTAACAGTAACCTCCCACTTGAATTATGGGATGAGTTTCCGATCACCGTCAAAATGGTGGAGGACCCGCAGACCATGAATGAGCAAGAAGAGGATCCCGATGTGTACTACATCAGTCGCACCGAAAGTCACCTCGATGTTGCTGCCTGGATCTACGAGTTCATTAACCTGAGCCTGCCGATGCAAAAAACCTGTTCATACGAAAATATGGATGGTCCTTTTTGCAACCCCCAGGCCCGCGAATGGTTGAACCGGGAACAAAGCACGCCCCCGCCCACCGAGAACCCTATCTGGAAAGGATTGGAACGTTTCAAAGGAAAAGATCTGAATGATTGAATTTATAACCTGGTAATACCCATTATATGCCAAATCCCAAACGACGCCACAGTCAGCAGCGCAGTGCCAAACGCCGCACACATTATAAAGCCAGTGAGGTAACCTTGAGTACCGATGGCAGTACCGGTGACTTGCACCGTCGTCACCGTGCGCATGTGAGCGAAGGCAAACTTTATTACAAAGGAAAGCTGGTCGCCGAGAAAGCACCCCTGCGTGCCCTCTAACCACACCCTTACTTCAAAATCCCGCCCTCGGCCTTTCGCTGCGACGGGATTTTTGCATGTATGAGCTTTCGTATTGGTATAGACCTGATGGGGGGCGACAAGGCCCCTGCCGAAGTGATCCGGGGCATTCGTGGATACCTCGATCAAACTGACTCGCCCGCTTCCTTGCACCTGATCGGCGACGCTACACTCGCCAACCCCCTTTTAGAAGAAGAAAAGATCGCAACGTCGGCATACGCTTTTCATGCCACGACCGAGGTGATCGGCATGCACGAGCATCCGACCCGGGCACTGAAGGAAAAACCCGACTCATCGCTGGCCAAGGGATTTCAACTGCTAGCCACCGGGAAAATCGATGCGTTTCTGAGTGCCGGTAATACTGGCGCCATGCTGGTTGGTTCGCTGTTCAGCATACAGCCGCTGGAAGGTGTGATCCGTCCCACCATGGGCACCATTATGCCTAAATTGAACGGGGGCACGGGACTTATCCTGGACGTTGGACTCAATGCGGATTGCAAACCCGAACACCTGAACCAGTTTGCGGTGATGGGCACTGTCTATGCCAAACATATCCTGGGGATCAAAGAGCCGCGCGTGGGACTGCTGAACGTGGGTGAGGAAGAAGGAAAAGGAAATCTGTTGGCCCAAGCCACGTATCCCCTGCTTCGAGAGAATTCCTCCATAAAATTCGTAGGGAACATCGAGGGGCGCGACCTGATGGGAGACAAAGCCGATGTGATGGTGTGCGAGGGATTCACCGGAAACATCCTGCTGAAAATGGCCGAGTCGCTCTACGACATGGCGAAACATACCGGTATCGAGCACCCGTTTCTGGACCGCTTTCATTTTGAAAATTATGGAGGCACCCCGGTGCTGGGCGTTCGAAAACCCGTGATCGTGGGACATGGCATTTCCGGATCGCTGGCCTTTACGAACATGATCCGCCTGGCTGAACAAATGTTGAAAACAGACATCCTGGGCAACATGGCGACCGAACTCGCCCCAAAATCCTAAAGCAATTTCAATAAAAAAACCCCTCATGCGAGGGGTTTGGTTTTTCTGTGATCCCGCTGGGACTCGAACCCAGGGCCCATACATTAAAAGTGTATTGCTCTACCAACTGAGCTACGAGATCGACCGTTTTCGTTAGGGAGTGCAAAAATAGTATGCCCCCGGGTATGTCCCAAAAGTTTTTGCCCCCGTTGAGCCAGAAAACTATCAACAGGCCTGCGTATTTTGAGGTAGGTTTGTAAAAAAGAAACATGTCTGTCTGGAAAGATAAAGTGATCCTCATCACCGGGGGTACCGATGGCATCGGAAGGGCCCTGGTGGAGGAGTGTCTGGCACTGGGTGCCCGGGTAGCCACTTGCGGACGCAATGCGGACAAGTTATATCAGCTGCAACAGTCCTACCCGACCGCAGCACTCCTGACACAGGTGGCCGATGTCAGCAAGGAAAATGACTGCCGGTTATTCGTCCAGCGCAGCTTGGAGTCGTTCGGCCGGATCGATGTATTGATCAACAATGCGGGTATTTCCATGCGTGCACTTTTTCAAGAAACCAGTTTGGAGGTGATCCGGCAAGTCATGGACATCAACTTTTTTGGTAGCGTTTACTGTACGCGCTATGCGATGGATGCCCTGATCCAATCCAAGGGCATGGTGGTAGGCGTGTCGTCCATTGCCGGCTACCGCGGCTTACCGGGCAGAAGTGGTTATTCGGCCAGCAAGTTTGCTTTGCAGGGATGGCTGGAGGCGCTGCGGACTGAAATGTTGGACAAAGGCGTGCATGTGATGTGGGTATGTCCCGGTTTTACCACCTCCAACATCCGGCAGGTAGCCTTGAACAGAGAGGGGCAACAGCAAGGTGAAACACCAATGGACGAATCGAAGATGATGCCTGCAGATGTTTGTGCCCGGCACATTTTGCAAGCGATGGAAAAAAAGAAACGCACCCTGGTGTTAACGTTCAATGGCAAACGAACGGTTTTTCTCAATAAATTTTTTGCGGGATGGGCCGATCGGCTCGTTCACCGCTTTTTCTTTCAGGATGGTAAATTGGTCAAGTAACGGAACAGTCCCATGCGTGCGCCCCTGATCACTCTTTCGTCCGACATTGGTCAGCCCGATTTTCTGGTTGGAGCCATCAAAGCGCATCTGCTTCGGATCAATCCCGATTTTCATTTGGTCGATATCACTCACCAGATCCCTCCTTTTCACTTCTCTCAAGCCGCCTACGTCTGCGGCACGGCCACCAGCCAGTTCCCGGCATTCACGTATCACCTGCTGCTGATCAGTCTGTACGAGCAAAAATCCGCCCAGCTCTTACTGGCCTATCATCAGGAACAATACTATCTGAGTGCCGACAACGGGCTACTGACCATGATGCTGGGTGAAAAGCCGGAGATCGTCATGGGCATTCCTTTCCCGACCGATCATACCCCCAATACGCTGGAGATCGCCACCCTGATGGGACGAGCCGTGCAACAGCTGGTGGAAGGGCGGTCGATCTTGTCCATCGGTATCCCGGATGTTCCCTACCTGGAAAAGCGACCGCTTCGGCCCATCATCCAGGCAGATTACATCGATGCACAGATCATCTTCATCGACAGTTTTGAGAACATCGTGGTCAATGTTCGAAAAGAACTTTTCGAAGAACAGCGGCAGGGTCGGCCGTTTCGGATACAGTTTCGGCGCGATGAGACCATCGACCGCATCAGCGAGAGCTATGCCGATGTGGGTCCCACCGGTAAATTGGCACTCTTCAACAGTGCCGGCTACTTGGAGATCGCCCTGAACAAAGCCAACGCAGCAGGCTTATTCGGATTAAAAGGATACGTCGAAAACAGCCAGCAGAGTCAGCTGGCCTACCAAACGGTTCGGATCCTCTTCGGTTAAATCCGCCCCGGCCTATTTTCCCCCCGAAGTTGTCGCCTAAGCCTACTATTTTTGTATGCTTCTCCATGGGAGCAGCGTCACCAACTCAGAACCGTATGACTTTCAAAAAAGCGAACAACATTACCGGATGGATCGTCTTTGCCATCGCCCTCACTACCTACTACCTGACCCGGGAGGCCCGCGGCAGTTTATGGGATTGCGGGGAATTCGTTTCCACGGCCGCCAAACTGGAACTGCCCCACCCACCCGGAGCCCCGCTGTTCACCTTGCTGGGTCGTTTCTTCATCATACTTTTTGGCGACAAGCCGGATACCATCGCCAGTGCCGTAAACTTCATGAGTGCGCTCGCGAGTGCCGCCACCATACTCTTCCTGTTTTGGACCATCACCCACTTTGCCGCCCGCTTGCTGCGCAACGATCGACTGGAGATCGAGCCGGAGCAATGGTGGACCGTCCTCGGCGCCGGTGCCGTAGGTGCCCTGGCGTACACCTTCAGCGACTCGTTCTGGTACAGTGCCGTTGAAGGCGAAGTTTATGCACTTTCCTCCTTCTTCACGGCTTTGGTGTTTTGGGCGATCTTAAAATGGGAACAAGCTGATGAGCGGGCCGGACAAGACGCTGCCGCTCGCCTGCAAAGCGACCGATGGATCGTTCTGCTTTTTTTCATGATGGGACTATCCATCGGCGTTCACCTGTTGAACCTGCTCACCATTCCGGCCATTGTGATGGTATACTATTACCGTCGGTTCAAATTCACCACCCGCGGAGCGATCTACGCTTTCCTGATCGGCTGTGCCATCACCGGTATCGTTCAAGTTGGCGTGATCCAATACTCCATGAAGGCGGCCGGATTGTTCGATGTGTTTTTCGTCAATTCCTTTAAACTTCCTTTCTTCAGCGGCTTCGCCATTTATTTTCTATTGTTGACCGGACTGATCGTCTGGGCCCTCGGCTTTGAACAAGCCTCGTTTACACGTAATAAAATGATCGGCTGGTTCCTGGGCTTTTTATTCCTCACCTTACTGCCGTTCATCATCGTACCGGGAGAAGGATTGAATTTTCTTTCTCTGTTGCTGGTGATCGGATTGGCCGTATTTGTCGGCATCAAGATCCGACCCGGCGCGTTGGCCTCCTTGAAACTGGGTCTTTGGTGTTTCGCCTTCATGCTGCTGGGGTATTTCATGTACTTCACCACACTGATCCGCTCCAATGCCAATCCCCCGATCGACATGAACAATGTCGACAATCCCATCAGCCTGGTCGAATACCTGAGCCGGGAACAATACGGCAGCGCACCGTTGCTGTATGGCCCGCATTTTGCCGTAACCCAGGAAGACATCGACGAGAATGATCCTTACATCAAGAATCCCATCCGTTATACTCGTCAGGGCAATCAATACATCGAGTACGATGGCGGGATGGAATACAATTTCAAATCGGAAGCCAAGATGCTCTTTCCCCGCGTATGGGATAGCAACAACGACCAAGGACATGCCGATTTTTACGCCGATTGGCTGGGCTTGGGGCGCGATCCCCAATCGGGCAATTTCGAGGCCCCCAAATTCGGAGATAACCTGAATTGGTTTTTCAGCTATCAGATGAGTTTCATGTACTGGAGATATTTCTTGTGGAATTTCGGAGGCAAGCAAAACGATAACCAGGGGTTGGGAAATTATCGCGACGGAAACTGGATCACCGGCTTGTCCTTCATCGATAACAAACGTCTGGGCGATCAGGCCAAACTTCCTCAAAGCATTCAGCAAAATCAGGCCAACAATAAATTGTATTTGCTGCCTTTTTTATTGGGTATGTTGGGATGCATCTATCAATACCTAAGAAGTAAAAAGGACTGGATCGTCAGTTTCCTGCTGTTTTTCTTCACTGGAGTGGCCATCGTGCTTTACTTGAATCAGCCCGGTAACCAACCCCGTGAACGTGATTACGCCTATGTGGGCAACTTCTATGCATTTGCGATCTGGATCGGACTGTCGATCGTAGCCCTTGTACAGATCGCCCGAAGTCAACAATGGAGTACTTCGCTTAAACCGGTACTGGTCAATGGGGCCATGCTGAGTTTTCTGATCATATTCATGAGTTGTTTCCCGGGTCCGGGTGCCACCGCCCTGCTCACAGGAGCCATGGCGGCAGGTTTGTTTGTACTAGTTACAACCGCAGGCGTATTGATCAGCCGATTCGTGTCTGCCAGCGGCTCCAAAACCATTCCGGCCGCCGTGATGGCGACGGTAATGGGACTGGCCGTAACGGGACTGATGGCACAGGAAGAATGGAATGACCATGATCGCAGTCAAAAAACCACCGGGCCCGATCTGGGTAGAAATTACCTGGAGAGTTGTCCGCCCAACACCATCCTCTTCACCTTTGGCGACAACGATACGTATTCGCTTTGGTATGCCCAGGAAGTGGAAGGTGTTCGTCCGGATGTTCGCGTGATCAACACGAGTTTATTACAGAGTGATTATTACATCAATCAACTTCGCTACAAGGTCAACGAATCCGATTCGATGGATGTGATCTTCCGGCCCGACCAGATCGCGGGCATGAAACTCTACATGGTCGATTATGCCCCTCGCCCGGAGATCTCCCCTTCTCAATATTATTTTCTGGAAGACATCCTTCGCGTCTATGTAGGTACGGATGATCCGGCTAAAATGGATAACAGCCGTGGCAACCCGCAACCCGTGTTGCCGACCCGCAACCTGTCGATACCCGTCGATAAGGAGCAGGTTCGCCAGGCCGGTTGGATCAATCCGGGGGACAGTATTCTGAACGAAGTGAAATTTTCCATTCCCGGTGAGCGGGTGGCCCTGAGCCGAAGCGATCTGACGATCCTCAGCGTGGTAGCCACCTCCCATTGGAAACGTCCCATCTGCTTCACTTCCCCCTATGGGAAATTTGGATGGGGACCCTATTTCCGAAAAAATGGATTGGTGTATCAACTGACACCCGTTGAGAACCGATTTAACACCGCGGCCTGGGAGTTGGAGAATACCATGCGGGCTGGCCGTATCTGGGGCAGCGGCGTCGGCAATATGAATCTTCCTTTCACCGATAAGATCCTGAACCAGCAATTCAGGCTGGGAGGAGCCGAAAAATCGGATGTGTATTACGATGAAGAAAATCGTCGTCACTTATTGCACATCCGGGCGATCTACGCAGAAACTGCCGGAAACCTGGCCGATGCAGGAAAAATCGAAGAAGCAGGCAAGCTGCTGGATCGGATCGATCAGGGAATGAAGGACGCCAATGTGCCCTATGCCATGACCAGCCGCGACAATCAACACAATCAAACCGGTTTGCTGTTGCTGGAAGCCGCTTATAAGGCTAAGAAGATGGCATTGGCGGAGCGGATCGGCAAAGCCCTGCGTACCGACCTGGAACAGCAAAAAGCTTACAATAGATACAATCAGGAGTTTACCGGCATGATCGTGGAATTCGATCGCGAGGGCGTTGTCAACGAGGTCATGCTCCAAGCCCTGAACAACATCGAGGCCAAATACAAAGCGCCCAAAATAGAACAGACGCCTCCCGTCAGCACGGAGAATCCCAACTAATTGAAAACCCGGAATTGATTTCCGGGTTTTTTTAATTCACGGGATCCACATCGATCACAACGTCTACTCGGGCGAATGATTTGATCTGGTGCAATTGGCCTACTGCGTGCAGGATCTGTTGCTTGGCCAATTTCCACTGTGAGGACCGACGGGGCAATCGCAACCAAACTTCCATGCGATACTGATCCCGTATGCGGGCAACGACCGGTTCGGCTGGTCCTACCAAATACGAACGCCAGGCTGGTCCCATGCACGACACCCATTCCTGAGCAGCCAAGGCGGTCAAATCCGCTTGTTTATGTCGAAACAGGATACGTATCAATCGCACATGTGGCGGATAGCCAAATTCGGCGCGTTTCTTTTGTTCCGACTCATAGAAGGATAAGTAATCGTGACGCTCGACCAGTTGGAGCACCGGGTGGGTCGGATCGGTCGTTTGCACGATCACCTCCCCTTGTGCATCTTTTCGACCGGCACGGCCACTGACCTGTTCCATCAATTGGAAGGCCCGCTCATTGGCCCGAAAATCGGCAAAATGCAATAACCCATCGGCGTCCAGGATACCGACCAGATCGACTCGATCAAAATCCAATCCCTTCACCACCATCTGGGTACCGACCAATATATCCACCAACCCTTCCTCGAACTGTCGGATCAATTGGTCATGCGCATCCTTCCCCTTCACGGTATCTACATCCATCCGCGCGACGCGCGCCTGCGGAAAATGCGTTCGGATCTGTTCCTCGATCCGTTCCGTTCCAAAACTGCGCTGCCCGAATCGAGGATTGCCGCAGGCTTGACAACGGGGTACAGGCGGATATTGAGTGCCGCAATAATGACAACGCAACTGGTTGTTTTTTTTATGATATGTCAACGAAACATCGCAATGCTTGCAACGGGGTATCCACCCACAGACCGTACAGATCTGATAAGGCGAATAGCCGCGTCGATTCTGAAAGAGAATGACTTGTCTTTTCCTGCTCAACACCTCCTTCATTTTCTTCAGCAACAACGGAGAGAGAGATACCCGAGTACGGTCTTCTTTCAAGATCGCCCGCAGATCGATGAAGCGCAGGGCCGGCAGCTCGCCGGCACCATACCGCTCGGTCAGTTCCACATAACCATATTTTCCCTGACGGGCCAGGTAGAAAGACTCCAGCGAAGGAGTGGCACTGCCCAAAAGTACCTTGGCCCCTTGGAGCGTAGCCAGGTAAATCGCTGCATCGCGGGCGTTGTATCGGGGAGCAGGGTCCTGTTGCTTAAAAGAGGGGTCATGTTCCTCATCGCAAATGATCAGACTCAAATCGGTGAAGGGCAGGAATAAAGCAGACCGAGCACCCAACAGCACACGGATCTTTCCCGACAATACATCCTTCCAGATCTCTACCCGTTCGTTGGGAGAAAACCGGGAATGATAAACGCCCACCGCCCCTCCAAAATGTTTCTGTAGCCGACGAATGATCTGGCTCGTAAGGGCGATCTCCGGCAGCAGATATAAAACCTGCTTGCCACTTTTCAACGCTTCCGCAATACACTGTATATACACATGCGTTTTCCCGCTGCCGGTTACACCGCGCAGGAGACATACATCTTTTTCCTCCCATTGCGAACGGATGGAATCGATGGCCAGCAGCTGTTGCTCATTCAAGGAAAAATCAACGTCTAGAAACGAGGCAGATCGCTCGATGCGATCCACTTTTCGCTTAACGGCTTGAAGGATATTTTTTTCGATCAGTGCTTGCAGTACGGCGGGGGACGAGTCGGCTTCCTGTATCAATACCGACCGCTCGATGGGAGCTTGGGTTGGATGAATACGTAAAAAAGCCAGGAGCAGGTCGAGTTGCTTGGCCGATCGCCATTTTCCGTTCAATAGTGCAGCAAGGGCTTCCTCGTTATGGTAAGAGGTCGTCCACTCAATAAATATCTTTTCCCGACTGATGTATTTCTCATGAAGCGAATCGACCAGTTCCGCCAAACCAAGTTCTGTTAGCCGATCAATGGTGGCGAAAACCTTCCGGTTCTGAAGAAGTTGTTGCACCTCGGCGATGCGGAGTTGTTTTTTGATAGACAGGGCCTCTGCCAATATGTATTCATTGTCATCCAACTCGAATTGTTCGATGGGTTGTCCAGGTATGACGCGAAGCCAGGTTTCACTCGACAATTTAAAATGAGCAGGCAAGGCGGCGGCCATCACCTCCCCTTCGGTGCAGCAGTAATAATCGGCGATCCAGGTCCAAAAGGAAAGTTGTGCCGGGGTAACGATGGGTGTTGTATCCAATACCTGAAGGATCGGCTTGGAATGAAAGCCTTGCGGTTTATCCGTATGGAGGCGTTTGATCAGCCCGGCGTAACGACGACGATTTCCCAAATTCACTTCCACGCGTTTGCCGATGGATGCCTGATCCTGCAGGTTGACCGGTATCGACCAGGTAAAATTTTGGGGCGTGGCGATTGGAACGATCACCTCCGCAAACAGCAGACTCTCTTGCGGTGGTAGCAGCAGGGAGGGGATTTTGGGTTGGGCCGGCATGGGCAGCAAATCTAAACAACCCTTCCAGGATTCATTCGAAGGATCTCCTTAGGATTTTACCCAGGAGGCTTTTCGCTGAAGCAATTGGGACTCCATCATCCCATACACCTTTTGTTTCAGGGCCTCCAGGTCATCCAGCGTGTAGCCATTGACCGGTACCTCTTCCAAAAAAACAGCCCGGCTTCGGCCCGGGTTTACGGTGAACAACGATCGGTAATGCATGCGGTCGTAACCATCCAGGAACAACAACGGCTTGATCGGCGTTTGGGTCTCAATGGCCAGCCGAAAGGCTCCATTGTAAAAATTAGATAAAGCGGTGGTGCCCATGTTGAAACTTCCCTCCGGATAGATCAAGACGGAGATCCCTTTTCGTAAAAAACTACGCAGGACCTCTACGCTCTCGGCCCGGCTTGCCGGATCCTTTCGGTGCACGCAGATCACCACCAGCTGATATATGTAACCAAAAATTGGGTATCGGCCGTATTCGGCGGCACCCAAGGCCCGAAAGGGTTGGCGAACGCTGGTGATGATGAAGGCCGCGTCGATATAGGAGATGTGGTTGCCAACGAAAATGTAGGACTTCTTAGGGTCGGGACGATTCTCCGCACTCACTTGGTGCTGGATGCCGACAAGGAACAGCCAGCAGTCGCCCCAAAATCGACAAAGCCGCATAATGGCATTGCCACCTTTTATGTTGCCCCCGAGCGCCGCCAGTAGGAAGATGGGGAAAAGCAATAGCATCAGTGCCACAAACACCACCAAGGCGTAAAGCGAGAAGAAAAATCGGAAGATCGAGGTCAGAAATTTCACCGGTGCAAGTTACCCCAAACCGCTCAGATTCAGTCCCGGCACGCCGCCGAAACTGCCCTCAAAAACTAAAAACAAAACTTTGAACCCTGAACTCCGAACTCCGAACTAACTTTGCCTTGGATGATTGAAACTTCTACCAAGTCCGTTGCCTTTCACACACTAGGGTGCAAGTTGAATTTCTCGGAAACGTCTACGCTATCGAGGATGTTGGAGTCGGAGGGATTTGAAAAAAAGGATTTTGAGCAGACGGCGGATGTTTACGTAATCAATACGTGTTCAGTGACCGAGAATGCCGACAAGGAATGCCGGCAATTGGTTCGTCGCATCCAGCGTAGAGCGCCGGAAAGCTTGGTCGTGATCACGGGGTGTTATGCACAATTGAAACCCAAAGAGATTTCGGAGATCCCGGGTGTGGACCTGGTGTTGGGGGCGGCCGAAAAATTTAATCTGGCGGGCCATTTGCGAGAGTTGAGCAAAGGAGATTCTGCTAAAATATCGAGTTGCGACATCGAGGAGGTGGATCGGTTTCATGCGTCGTGGTCGGTGAACGACCGAACTCGAACGTTTTTAAAAGTGCAGGACGGATGTGATTACAGCTGCTCTTTTTGTACCATTCCGTTGGCCCGGGGAAGGAGTCGAAGCGACAGCATTCAAAATGTTTTGGCCAATGCGTTAGAGTTAGGTGCCAGCGGGGTGAAGGAAATCGTACTAACCGGGGTGAATTTGGGTGATTTTGGCATATCGGACATGGATACGACGGGAAAGGCTGTCCGCAAGGAAACTTTCTTTGAGTTGGTACAGGCATTGGATGGAACACCCGGAATTGAACGGTTTCGGATCTCTTCGATCGAACCCAATCTGCTTACCAACGAGATCATCGATTGGGTAGCGGGGAGCAAGTGCTTCATGCCACATTTTCATATACCGTTGCAGAGCGGAAGCGACCGGGTGTTGGCGCTCATGCGACGGAGGTACCGTCGCGAGCTGTATGCGGAGCGGGTGAGCCGGATCAAACAATGCATGCCACATGCCTGTATCGGAGTGGATGTGATCGTGGGATCGCCAGGTGAAACGGAAGCGGATTTTCGCGACACGGTCGAATTTCTGACCGAACTGGACGTATCCTATTTGCATGTGTTCACGTACAGTGAGCGGGCGCATACGCATGCCTTGAACATCAAACCGGTGGTGCCTGTTGTGGTTAGACAAGAAAGGAATAAGATCCTCCGCCAACTCTCCTACCAGAAAATGCAGGAATTTTCCAGACGCTTTGAAGGAACTACCCGTCCCGTACTCTTTGAAAAAACGGAAAAAGGTGAAATGATGGAGGGCTACACCGATAATTATATCCGGGTCACCGCCCCCTTCCAACCCCAGCAAGTCAACCAAATCATCAACTGGAAACTCTGAACAAACTATCCAAACTTTTCAAACTTTTCAAACTGCCCGAACACGAAGTGTTCGGGCCTGTGGAACGTACTGGACTCGAACCAGTGACCCCTACTCTGTCAAAGTAGTGCTCTGAACCAACTGAGCTAACGTTCCAAAAGGGGCGACAAAAATAAGCGATTTTCACCTCCCGGCACCGCTATACCTTTGCAGCATGCTTATCCGGATTCCGCTACTGGCTTTGATGGCCCTGCTGTGCCTACCGGCACGTGCACAGAACCTACCGGTGGGCAAACGCACCATTGCTTTTATTGACGGCAGCCGTTCGAACCGCCCGGTGCCCACTGAACTGTATTATCCGGCCTCAGCTGCCGGTAACAACACTCCGCTGGCGGGTGGAACGGAAAAATATCCGGTTGTAGTATTCGGACACGGATTTGTGATGACGCCGGCGGCCTATGTTTGGCTGGCCGACTCACTGGTGAAATATGGTTTTATCGTGGCGCTGCCCGCTACAGAAAGCGGCTTTTCGCCCAGCCATGAGCAGCTGGGCCGCGACCTGGCTTTTTTGGCACAGCGGATTTGTTCGCTGAACGACTCGTCTGGTAATTTTCTTTTCGGACGGGTAGCGAATAGGTCTGCACTGGGCGGACATTCCATGGGTGGCGGATGTAGCTTTTTGGGAATGACCTATAATACCCAAGTGCAGGCCCTGTTCAATTTTGCCGCGGCAGAAACCAACCCTTCCGCCAAAGCTGCTGCCAGCAGTATCCAGAAGCCTGCCCTGATCTTTTCCGGCAGTGCAGATTGCATCGTAGCACCTTCCGAGCAGCAGGTGATGTATACGAATATCCCCTACTCCTGTAAGTCATACGTAAACATCACCGGTGGACTTCATTGCCATTTTGGAAACAACGATGCCACCTGTGTTTTTGGTCAAGTATCCTCCGGCTGCAACAATTCATCCATCAATACCTCGATTGTTTTTACCAAGATCATCAGTTTGTTACGACCGTTTCTTCAACATTATTTAAAAGCAGATTGCAGTGCGGCCAGTCAGTTTGAAACAACCCTCACGCAGTTGACCGGCGCCACGACCCTTCGTACTTGCAGCAGTGATCCCCTGGGCTGTGTGGTAACGGCAGTGCCTACCACGTCGGATGCGTCGCCACTACGGTCATACCCCAACCCGGCTTCGGGACTTAACGGAGCTACGTTGGCCCTACAACGGGGACGGTTTGAAGAAATCAGCGTATTTGATGCGCAGGGATCGATGATACAGACACAACGTTCGGTTTCGGGAAACTCCATAACCCTCCGGGCACCGGTTTCGGGAGTGTATCTGGTACGAGCCAAAACTTCGCTGGGGATATTTTATCGCCGGATCGTTTTCCACAACGAATGAATGGATTTTGGTGGCATTTATATTTGTCCCACACCATGAAATCCTTCCAGGCTACGATAAAATTTGAGATGAGCGATGAATTCATGCAGCGCGTACCGCCGCATCGCACCTATATCAATTTTCTCATCAAGAAGGGCGTGGTAGAGCATTATGCCGTGAGCATGGAATCGCAACGCGCCTGGATCACGTTGAATGCCGAGGACCGAGAGTCGGCCCGAAAACTGCTTTCCCAATCGCCACTTTTCCCATTTTGGATCCTGGAGATCGATGAATTGTTTGTGCTGGACGGTCAGCAGTATCGATTGCCAGAGGTGAATCCGAATTAAAAAAGCGAAAAGCCCAGTTTCCTGGGCTTTTCTGCTTTAAGGGTGGGAGCTGACGGGTTCGAACCGCCGACCCTCTGCTTGTAAGGCAGATGCTCTGAACCAGCTGAGCTAAGCTCCCTTTTGGGGAGGGCAAAGATAGGGCCGGGCGGGTTCTTTTGCAAATTTTCAGGCAGGTTGGGTAATTTTGAGGGTATGAATCCGTGGTGGGATCCTAAAATCCAAGAGCAATTCGAGGTTGTGACGGAGGTGACCGAACAACCTCCCTGCCAGCTGATCGTCTGGAATGACCATGTGAATACGTTTGACTGGGTCATTCAGACCCTGGTCGAGATCTGCCAACACACCCCGGAGCAAGCAGAACAATGTGCCTACCTGATCCATTACGGAGGCAAACACGCCGTCAAAAAGGGATTTTTTGAGGACCTGAAGCCCGCCTGCGAGGCCATCAATGACCGCGGCATACAAGCCACCATTGAGGTAGTAGTTGAATAAATTCTTAAAAGCGGGTCGACAAATACTGTGGCAGCATGTGTCGCCAGGTATCCCAATCGTGCCGCCATTCCGGTCCCCACAGGTCCAATTCATACTGGATCCCCTTATCGTAGAGCAGTCGGGCAAACCGACCGGCAGCACCCGGATCTTCATACGCCCCTCGCCCACTCAGGATGTGTATATGCCGGCTCTCACGGATCTTTTCCAAAATGGAATGGTCGGTCAGGTTCGCCATAAAATGCAGGGGACTATTAAAATACACATCCTCATCAAAATATCCTTTGGTGTATTCGGTCAGGTCATACACGCCGCTCATGGCTATCACCCCCTGAACCAGATCGGGCCGTTTTAAAAACAAATTCATGCTGTGCAAGGCTCCGAAGGAAGCACCGCATACGATGATGGGCGTCTCGGGACTGGTATGGGTCCGAATAAAGGGCACCACCTCCTGAAAAACATAATCATTCCATTGTTGATGACGAATGGATTTATGCCGGGGATCCATGTGGTCGTTCATCCAGCTGTCGGCGTTGATGCTATCTATTGAAAACACCTTGAGTTGTCCGCCCTCAATATGCGGTTTGATGGCTTCGATAAGCTGAAATCGCTCATATTCCAGGTAGTCGGCCGCAGCGGTGGGAATCAATAAAAGGGCAAACCCGTAGTGCCCGTAAACCGCAATCGGCATCTCACGGTGCAATGAAGGACTGTACCAGCCAGTCAGGGTTCTTTCCATTCGGGCGTTTGAACGAAAATAAGGTAAATTTGCCCCCTCATGGAGGCTGGAAAATACTTTGAACACGCTGCTGCCGAATCGCGCTGGTACACCCACTGGCTGGCACGCGGCTATTTTGAAAGCAAACCCGATGAACGGGAACCCTACACCATCGTCATCCCGCCTCCCAATGTGACCGGCGTGCTGCACATGGGCCATTGCCTGAATAATACCATTCAGGATGTACTCATACGTCGGGCCCGTGGGCAGGGATTCAACGCCTGCTGGGTACCCGGTACCGACCATGCCTCCATCGCCACCGAAGCCAAAGTTGTGCAAATGCTTCGCGAACGGGGCATCCAGAAATCATCGTTATCGCGAGAAGAATTCCTGCAATACGCCTGGGAATGGAAAGAAAAATACGGGGGTATCATTTTACAGCAACTCAAGAAATTAGGCTGTAGCCTCGACTGGTCGAGAACGCATTTCACCATGGACCCGGACTATTACCGTTCCGTGATCGGCGTTTTCAATGACCTCTATGAAAAAGGATGCATCTACCGTGGTAAGCGCATGATCCACTGGGATCCCAAAGCCAAGACAGCCCTGAGCGACGAAGAGGTCATCCGCAAACAGACCAACCAAAAACTTTATCACATCCGTTACCGGCTGGATCTACCCGGAGAGGAATACATTACCGTTGCCACCGTTCGCCCCGAGACCATCATGGGCGATACGGCCATCTGCGTCAATCCGGCAGATGCGCGCTACCTACACTTGCACGGCACCCACGCCTTCGTTCCCCTGATCGGTCGACGCATCCCCATCATCGCCGATGAATACGTGGCGATGGATTTCGGGACAGGTTGCTTGAAAGTAACGCCGGCACATGACCCGAATGATTATCAACTCGGACAAAAACACCGGCTCGAGATCGTCGATGTTTTCAACGACGATGGTACCCTGAGCACCGATGCCCAGATCCATGTGGGCATGGATCGATTCGAGGCCCGTAAGACGATCGCTGCCGAACTCGAAGCCGCCGGACATATTGTCCAAACTGAAGAATACACCAGCGAAGTTGGATACAGTGAGCGAACCGATGCGGTGGTAGAACCTCGTCTTTCGTTACAGTGGTGGGTGGACATGAAAAAAATCGCCGACCCAGCCCTGCGCGCCGTCCTGGAAGAGGAGATCCAATTCTATCCCGGTAAATTCAAAAACCTTTATCGGCATTGGATGGAGAACATCAAGGACTGGTGCATCTCCCGTCAACTCTGGTGGGGCCACCGCATCCCGGCTTGGTACGATGCTGAGGGAAATGTAATAGTGGCACAAGATGAATCAGAGGCCAAACAGAAATACGAAAAGCAATTCGGAAGGACCACAGTTTTGAAGCAGGATGAGGATTGTCTCGATACCTGGTTCTCCAGCTGGTTGTGGCCCATCGAAGTATTCAAAGGCTACAGCAACCCCGGCAACCCGGAGATCCAGTACTACTACCCTACTCAAACACTGGTCACCGCTCCCGAGATCATTTTCTTCTGGGTGGCGCGAATGATCATGGCCGGGTTCGAGTATCAGAAAGCCAAACCCTTTGAACAAGTCTATTTTACCGGCATCGTTCGTGATAAGCTGGGAAGAAAAATGAGCAAAAGCTTAGGCAATTCCCCCGACCTGTTGGCCCTGATCGATCAATATGGAGCCGATGCCGTTCGTTTTGGCATCCTGATCTCCTCCCCCGCCGGGAACGACCTGCTATGGGATGAGTCGACAAACGAGCAAGGCGCCCATTTCAACAACAAGCTTTGGAACGCCATGCGCCTGGTAAAGATGTGGGAGCCGCGCGTCCGTGAAGATGCCAGTGAAAAATCGGTGTTTGCCCGTGATTGGTTCCGCAACCGACTTCAGGAAGCCCGAAACGAACTCGACGTCCAGTTCAAGGAATTTCGGTTGAGCGAAGCACTGAAAACCCTGTACTCGCTGATCTGGGATGATTTCTGCAGCTGGTACCTCGAGTGGGTGAAACCCGGCTTCGAGCAACCCATCCATCCGGATGTCTATAACGATACCGTTGATTTTTATGATCAATTGATGCAACTGCTTCATCCCTTCATGCCGTTCATTACGGAAGAGATCTATCATCAGTTGCGGAGCCGGGACAATGATCTGACCAACACCCGTTATCCCAGCGCACAAAAGACCGAGGCCGCTCTGTTGCAAGCCGGTCAGCGTATGAAATCAGCCATCACGGCCATTCGCGATGCCCGCACCCGCAACCAACTGAAACCTAAAGATCCTGTACAACTCTTTATACAGTCCGCGCAGGCAGCCGTTTACCAACCCGCCCTGGCCTTGTTGCAAAAACAGGTCAATGCCGAGTCCGTTGAGTTTGTCAATGAAGCCGTACCGAAGTCCATCAACCTGGTAGTTGACCAAGACCGCTTCTACCTGCTCACACAAAATGCCGCGCACACTGAAACGCAAAAAACCCAACTCCTCAAAGACCTGGAGTATTACAAAGGCTTCTTGGCCACGGTCGAGAAAAAGTTAGGTAACGAGCGATTCGTACAAAATGCCAAACCGGATGTGATCGAGGCAGAGCGTAAGAAAAAAGCCGATGCGGAGTCGAAGATCCGGTTGATCGAGGAGTCGTTACGCAGTATGTAAGTTTGAGAAGTTTGATTAGTTTGGGTGTTGATGCGAAAGATAATACTATTGATTTGGGGCGTTTGGCCTTTGCTGGCTGTGGGGCAAGCCAGTTGGGAGCGTGATTGGCTGCATCGGGTAGCCGATAACCGAACCATTGCGAAAAATCGATTTTACCACACCTGGTCGGATATGAATGCGCCCATGACGTTGGGGATCCCTGCGGGGTGGTTGGCGGTGGGATTGATCCGAAAGGATAGCAAACAAACACAAGCCGGGATCCGATGGGTGGCGGCGCAACTCGTGAATGGCGGATCGACCTATTTTCTGAAAGCGATCGTGAACCGACCTCGTCCGGCGGAAAGCGATCCAACCCTGATTGCGCTGGAAAAATCCCCCACCCCCGCCTTCCCGTCGGGTCACACCTCTTCCGCATTCGCCTTGGCCACCTCCGTCAGCCTCGATCATCCAAAATGGTTTGTGATCGCACCGGCCTATCTCTATGCCTCACTGGTCGGGTATTCTCGTTGTTATTTGGGGGTACATTACCCAAGCGATGTGATCGCCGGAGCCCTTCTGGGCTCAGCCAGTGCCTGGGCCACCCAGAAAGCAGAGAAATGGATCCGAGCCACCGGAACAAAAAAACCATCCAAGAAGCAATTGGCCTATCAATACTAATACATTTCCCATGGCAGAAGACCTACATATCGTCACCGGCAGCAAAGAAGAAAAATACCAAGCCTTGATGCCCCAGCTACAGGGATTGTTGAGTGGTGAATCCGACTCCATTGCCAATCTGGCCAATGTTTGTGCCGCCCTGAAAGAACAGTTTGGCTGGCTTTGGGTGGGATTCTATCTGATCAAAAAAAATACGGCCGGCGCGGATGAGTTGGTTCTGGGACCATTTCAAGGGCCGGTCGCCTGTACACGCATTCGGTACGGAAAGGGAGTTTGTGGCACCGCCTGGAAAGAAGGAAAAACCTTGATCGTACCGGATGTTGAAAAATTTCCCGGACATATCGCCTGCAGTTCATTGTCCAGGTCGGAGATCGTGATCCCCCTACAATACCACGAAAAAATCTGGGGGGTGCTGGATGTAGACAGTGAGGAGCTCGATCAATTCGATGCTACCGATCAAAAATATCTGGAAGAGATCGTTGGGTGGCTTACCCCTTGAGTTTCTCAAGCATGTCGCGGGTCATCATATCCAGGTCGAACTCCTCTTTCCACCCCCAATCACTTCGCGCGCTGGAATCATCGATGCTTTGCGGCCAACTGTCGGCAATGGCCTGTCGAAAATCGGGCCGATAGTCGATCGTAAAATCAGGCAGGTGTTTTTGTATGGCGGCCGCGATGGTAGCCGGCGAAAAACTCATCCCTGAGACATTATAGGAGGTGCGAACCTGTATTTTCTCAGCAGGTGCTTCCATCAGCTCCAATGTAGCCCGTATGGCGTCCGGCATATACATCATGGGCAGAAACGTATCCTTTCCTAGAAAACAAGTGTATCGATTTTTCTGAAGGGCCTGGTGGTAGATCTCCACCGCATAATCCGTGGTGCCACCACCCGGAGCTGATTTATAGGAGATCAAGCCCGGATACCGAAGACTTCTGACATCCACCCCATATTTCTGGTGATAATACTGACACCAGAATTCGCCCGCGTATTTACTGATACCATAAACCGTGGTGGGTTCGATGATGGTGTGCTGTGGACAGTTCTGTTTGGGGGAGGTAGGACCAAAAACCGCTATGGAGGAGGGCCAATAAACTTTTTTTAGCTTTTCCTCCTTGGCGATCTCCAACACATTCAACAACCCCTGCATATTCAAGTTCCAGGCCAGGGCCGGATTCTTTTCTCCGGTAGCGGAAAGGATAGCAGCCAAGTGATAGATCTGAGTAATATTTTGTCGGATGACCTGAACATGAAGCATTTCCTTGTTCATGACATCCAGCGACACGTATGGCCCGGTGCCCTCCAACAAGGGACTCATCTCCCGAAGGTCGGAAGCCACTACCTGTTGATTCCCATAGATACTTCGTAAGGCCAGGGTCAGCTCCACCCCGATCTGACCGGAGGCGCCGATCACTAAGATTCTGTCTCTGGGCATGATGACTTGTTTCTTTGCAAAGATGTGGATTGAGGCGGAATTTCGGGTTATTTTTGAGCTATGAACACTTTTTTAAAGTCGCTGTTCGCCGCTCAGTCTTACCACCCCTCCTCCTTTTTTTTGTTGGCGGGTCCTTGTGTGGTCGAAAGCCGCGAAGGGGTATTTGAAGTAGCTTGCTCCGTAAAGCAGACCTGCGAGGAACTGGGCATTCCCTATGTGTTCAAGTCCTCCTACCGAAAGGCCAACCGCAGCAGCGGCACCTCTTTCACCGGACTGGGAGATGAGGTTGCGGGTGAAATTCTTCAATCGGTCCGACAAGAATTGAATCTCCCGGTGGTCACCGATATCCACGCCCCGGAAGAAGCTGGCCGGGCGGCAGCCTATGCCGATATCTTGCAAATACCTGCTTTTTTATGCCGGCAGACCGATCTGTTGGTGGCCGCCGCAAAAACGGGCAAGATCATCAATATCAAAAAAGGACAATTTCTCAGCGGACCGGCCATGCAATTTGCTGTCGACAAGGTCAATCAGGCCGGAAACCAACAAGTCATGCTCACGGAACGAGGCACCACCTTCGGTTATCAGGACCTGGTGGTGGATATGCGCAATATCCCCTGGATGAAAAAAACAGGTGCGCCCGTCGTGATGGATGTAACGCATTCTTTGCAACAACCGAACCAGGCGGCCGGTGTTACGGGTGGTCAGCCCGAAATGATCGAGACCATCGCCTTGGCTGCTATGGCTGCAGGTGCTGATGGACTTTTCATTGAAACCCATCCGAACCCGGCTCAGGCAAAAAGTGACGGAGCGAATATGCTCCCATTAAGTCAACTCAAGGATTTGCTGAAAAAAGCCCTGGCCGTGCGCATGGCCTGTCAGTCGTAAGATCACCGAAGATCCTCGACGGTCACCCCAGGAAATTTTTTGGGATCAAAAACAAATGCCTCGTCCGTGGCCGCTACGTTTGCTTTCATGGAGCTGACAGTATACGAAAAACGGTTGCCGTCTTTCTCCATCACTTTTGTGCTGTAAATCGACTGCGCCGATTTATCGATCAGCAAGATCACCGAGTGGAAGCTTTTGGATTTATCCAGAGGAGTCATTTGTATCTCCTGCAAGGTTTTGGCACCTACCTTACTCTCCCCTTTTAACAAGGAATAAAAATCCTTGTCGTAGAAATCAGAAAATAATTTTTGAGGCGTGATCGTTCCGGCAGAAACATCAAGATTGTTGACGGTCACTTCTTTCGCTGCTTTATCGTAGCTCCACACTGTCTTCCCGTTGCAGTATACTTCCAGTCCGTTAAAGCTCAATTTATAGCTGGTCCCCTTCATGAGGATCGTACCCGTCTTGTTGGACAAAACCTTACCGGCAGCGTTTTCGACCTTATAGGCGAAATTGGCTTGGACGGTTTTGTAAGATTTGAATTTTGCACTCACGTTGTTGAGCACCTTGATGGCAGCCGGGTCGTTCTTGGTTGTATTTCCCTGTGCCAGGGAAAGCAGGCTGGTGAGCAAGGCTCCGGAGATCAGAAGGCATTTCTTCATGGCGCAAAGATAGGTGAGGCAAGGGTAAGACGAAAGATTGAACCGGTCGGATGATTACCTTCTCGGTTATTAACAAGAAGATAACGCTAACCCATTTGGTCGAGGAACTGCTGCAGGTCGGCCTCGGTTTTGATCAGTACATCCCGGGCCTTGCTTCCCAAACTGGGACCCACCACGCCGGCGGCTTCCAATTGATCCATTAAACGGCCCGCCCGGTTATATCCTAGCTTCATCCGTCGCTGCAACAACGAGGTGGAACCCATCTGATTCTGGACGATCAGACGAGCGGCATCCTCGAACAAAGGATCTTTCTCGGCTGCATCAAAATCCCGGCCCTCCGCATCTTTCTCGTCGATGTACTCGGGCAGGAGAAAGGCCTGTGGATACCCGCGTTGATCGCCGATGCACTCAACCACCTGCTCAACCTCCGGGGTGTCGACAAAAGCACACTGCAAGCGAGTCAACTCCCCATTATAGGAGATCAGCATGTCTCCTTTCCCGATCAATTGTTCGGCCCCACCGGTATCCAAAATGGTACGGGAATCGATCTTACTGGAAACCTTGAATGCAATACGGGCCGGGAAGTTCGCTTTGATCGTACCCGTAATGATGTTTACCGAAGGACGTTGGGTAGCAATGATCAAATGAATACCGATGGCACGGGCCAACTGAGCAAGTCGGGCAATGGGCATTTCCACCTCCTTGCCGGCGGTCATGATCAGATCGGCAAACTCATCGATCACCAATACGATGAACGGCAGGTATTGATGACCTTTCTGCGGATTGAGCTTACGCTTGACAAATTTCTCGTTGTATTCCTTGATGTTTCGAGCACCTGCCTCTTTGAGCAGGTCATAGCGGTTGTCCATTTCAATACACAAGGCATTCAAGGTGTAGACAACCTTCTTTGTATCCGTGATGATGGCATCCTCCTCCCCGGGCAACTTGGCCAGAAAATGACGTTCGATGTGGCGGTAGATGCTCAATTCAACCTTTTTGGGGTCGATCAGCACGAACTTAAGCTGTGAAGGATGCTTTTTATAAAGTAAGGAAACCAGGATGGCGTTTAGTCCGACCGACTTACCCTGTCCCGTAGCACCCGCCATCAACAAATGCGGCATCGAAGCCAGATCCACAATGAAGTTCTCATTATCGATCCGCTTACCGATCGCAATGGGCAGGCTGTGCGGGCTATTCTGGAAGCGATCGCTGCTCAGTAGTGTCTTCATGCTCACCACGGTCTTTTTCACGTTGGGCACTTCAATACCGATGGTCCCTTTCCCGGGAATGGGGGCTATGATACGGATGCCCAAGGCCGCCAGGCTCAAGGCAATATCGTCTTCCAGATTTTTAATTTTGGAGATGCGCACCCCGGCGGCCGGAACGATTTCGTAGAGCGTTACGGTAGGACCCACCGTTGCACTGATCTTTTGGATCTCGATGGAATAATTACGCAGGGTGGCAATGATCTGATTCTTGTTATTCTCAAGCTCGTTGTTGTCTTGAATGATCTTCTCACTACCATGTTGCTCCAACAGATCGAGCGTGGGATACTTATAATCGCGCAGGTCCAGGGTGGGCTCATAAGGCGTGAGGTCATCTTTCGAGATCAATTCCGGTTCTTCGATCGGCTCGGGACCGGTCTTGATCTCCAGGGCCAAATCATCTGCGTTCTCCGTCTTGTCGGGAGCGGGATCGACCGGCAACTCCTGACCGGTGGTTAAAATACTTTGCATACCCATAGCTCCTGTAGAGGGCATGGTTACCGCCACATGCGGGCTTTGGGGAGCGGGAGGAGGAGTCGGTTCTTCTACCGGGGGGACTTCAACGGGCTCGGGTTCTTTTTCGATCAACTCCAGCGTTGGCTCCGGGTCGGGCTCGATTGGAAATTGTACCACGACCGGTCCGGCTTGCTCCTCCACGGGTTCGGCACCCGGACGGTTGGCATAAAGCTCATTGACGGTCATGCCGGCCGTTGACGCAGCAAGGGCCGCAGCGGCCGTTTGAGATTGGGAATCCTCAGCTGTATCCGCGGCATCAAGGCCATCTGCTTGCTCTTCGGTCTCTTCTTCAACCGTTGCCTCTTTGCGGGAAGGCCAGTTGAGTTTCGGATTGAATTGCCAGATCAAGTATCCGATCAAGGAAAGAAAAATCAATGCACCGGTTCCGATCTTACCGATCGATTGGTCCATTTTTTGATTGATGAGAAGGCCTACCGCCCCACCGCCAAATGGCTTGCTCTCCGGAAATAAGAAGGATAGAACGACCGAGGCAACCAGCATCCCGATGGTCACGTACTTAACGTTGCGCCAAATGGAGAAGACCCGACGGCGAAAAAGCAGGTTCACCCCGACCACGAAGAAGAACGTACAGATCAAAAAGGAGGCAAATCCAAAACAATCCTCAAAGAAAAAGGCAGCCGTTAGTGCCCCCAGGATCCCGGCGGCATTTTGTACGGTATGATCTCCAAAGAATGCATCCGTACCCAAACTGACCACGGAGGAATCATTCTTCCAATTGGACAAATAAGAGAAAAAAGAAACCAATAAAAACAGTGAAAAAAATACCATCGAAACCCCCACGATCTTCCAGGTTCGTTCATCGCGCACCAAGGCTTTCAGATCGATCGACTCCTCTTTCTCCTGCGCAAAACCAGATTTAGGTTGACTGGTGGCAGTAGACTTTTTCGTCTTGCTTTTCGAGGATTTGGCCATTCAAACAAAGATAATCAGTTTGCCCGTTCTCCTTTCACCAGCGAGTAGCCCAACCAGGTCCAACCCAAGATGAGCAGGGTTCCGCCTATGGGTGTGATGGGCCCAACCCATCCGTACGACCATCCCCACACCCGGCATGCGGTTAACACATACAAGGAACCGGAGAACAAACAAACACCAAACAACAAAAACAGCAGGGCGATGCGCGCCTTAGGATGATCGATCCAGCGAGTTCCCCAAAGTCCCAGTACCAAAAAAGCCCCGGAATGAAACAAGTGATAATCGACTCCGGTCTGAAAACCGCGCAGGATGTCTTCAGCGGTAGTCAGCTTTCGCAAGGCATGCGCACCAAAAGCTCCCAGGATAATGGCCAGTGCAATGGAAAAACAAGCGCCGTATACCAGTCGTTTATTCATGGAAAAGGATTTCTGTCAGATTCTTTTCAGTCAATTCGGATTCAGCTACTGTTAGGTTTGCCTCCCGATAGAACAGTTGGCGATCCCCCATTTTTTTAGTGATGTAATGCCGAAGGTCGGCTTCGGAAAGGTCACGGATCAAGGGTCTTTTTTCCCGCTCTGCCAGCAAGCGCGGCAATAACGCTGTTACGGATGCCTGCAACCAGATCACCTTTCCCACTTTTTTCATCCGCTCCAGGTTGTTCAGGAAACAAGGTGTGCCCCCACCACAAGCCATCACCAGGCGTTGATCGGCAGCCGTGAATTTCTCCAGACAATCCGACTCCAGCCGACGGAAGTACTCCTCCCCTTCCTCTTCAAAAATTTGTGTGATGGACCTGTCGCCCGCCGCCCGGGAGATCTCTTCATCCAAATCGATGAAGGCATGACCCAATTGAATGGCCAGGTGGCGTCCCCAGTGGGATTTTCCCACCCCCATAAAACCGATCAGAAATATCTTGTCGGGATACCCGAGCATGATTTATTTAAATGCATTGAAACCGGTGATGTCCATACCCGTGATCAGCAGGTGAATATCATGTGTTCCCTCGTAGGTGATCACACTTTCCAGATTCATCATGTGCCGCATCACCGGATATTCGCCTGTGATGCCCATGCCCCCCAGTATTTGTCGGGCATCCCGACAGATCTGTGTAGCCATCTCACAGGAATTTCGCTTTGCCAGACTTACCTGCTGAGGCGTCACCTTCCCCTCATTCATCAAAACGCCCAATCGCCAATTCAGGAGTTGTGCTTTGGTGATCTCCGTGATCATCTCGGCCAGCTTTTTTTGTTGCAATTGAAACGCGCCGATCGGTTTACCGAATTGCTGGCGTTCCTGCGAATACCGCAGGGCCGTATCGTAACAATCCATCGCAGCCCCCACCACGCCCCAGGCAATGCCGAAGCGGGCTTTGGTCAGGCAACTTAAGGGGCCTTTCAGTCCCTTGATATTGGGAAGAATATTCTCTTTCGGAACTTTTACGTTATCAAAAACCAATTCCCCCGTAGCGGAAGCCCGCAAGCTCCATTTTCCATGCGTAGTAGGTGTTGTAAAACCGTCCATGCCTCTTTCGACGATGACGCCTCTTACCTCGCCTGACTCATCTTTGGCCCAAACCACCGCCACTTGCGCAAACGGGGCATTGCTGATCCACATTTTCGCACCATTTAGGATCACATGGTCTCCGGCGTCTCGAATATTGGTGAGCATACTACTGGGGTCTGAGCCATGATCGGGCTCCGTCAACCCAAAGCAACCCAACCATTCTCCGCTGGCCAGCTTCGGCAAAAATTTCTTTCGCTGTGCCTCGCTCCCATAAGCATAGATCGGAAACATCACCAACGACCCCTGTACGGAAGCTGTGGAACGTACGCCACTGTCGCCCCGCTCCAACTCCTGCATCATCAGACCGTAGGAAATGTAGTCCAATCCGCCTCCGCCGTATTCGGCCGGAACGGTGGGACCAAAACAACCTAATTCGCCCAACTGGGAAACGATCTGCTCCGGAAATTCGGCGCGCTGTGCGTAGTCCTCAATGATCGGAGAGATCTCCTTTTTCACGTAGGCGCGAACGGTCTCCCGGATCAGCTTCTGCTCTTCCGTGAGCAATTCATCTACGGCGAAATAATCGGGACTGACAAATAGGTCGGTACGAGCTGCCATGCAATCGATTTTATTGGCACAAAAGTACAGGATATCGGGGGAGTCTGCACTACCCGAGTAAAACAGCCATTTCCTGCTGATAAACCGATGCAGCTTCACGGGCTTTCGTGGCAAAATCCGCTTGATCGGAAGCATAGATCACCGCACGGCTTACATTGACCAAGAGACCCACCTCCTGGTTCTTTCCCTGCTGATAAACTTCCTTCAGACTTCCTCCCTGGGCACCCACCCCGGGCACCAGTAAAAAATGATCGGGCAGTATCCGCCGCACGTTGGCAAAGGCCTCTGCGCGGGTAGCACCGATCACAAACATCATATTATCCTTTGTGCCCCATCCGGCGGCGGTGTGGAGCACCCGCTCATACAAAAGTTGATCGCCTGAGGGCTGCAGCTCAAAATCAGCGGCCCCCTCGTTGGAGGTAAGTCCCAGCACGATCGCCCATTTATCCTTCCACTTCAAGAAAGGCTTTACGCTGTCAGATCCCATATAAGGCGCAACCGTAATGGCATCAAAGGTGAGTGTCTCAAAAAAAGCACGAGCATACTGATCGGAGGTATTTCCAATGTCTCCCCGCTTGGCATCCGCGATCACCAGGTGATCGGAACCGATATACGCCAGGGTCTTGCGCATTGAAATCCACCCCGACTCCCCCTCAGCCTCATAAAAAGCTGTATTGATCTTGTAGGACACACATAGATCGCGGGTAGCGTCAATGATGGCTCGATTGAAAGCGAAGATCGGATCGGATTCCGCTAACAAATGTGCAGGGATCTTGGATCGATCCGTATCCAATCCAATACACAAGAAAGACCGCCTGGCCTTGATCTGTTCGACGAGTTGGATCCGGTTCATTTGACAAAATTATCGTTTGTGCAGCTTATCGATCACCCAAGCCTCTATCTCGGGGCTTTCCCAAGCGCTTTCAATATCGGGACGGGCCATCAGCTGCTGCATGATGGCTTCCTGCCGCATCGAGCTGATGAGAGCCTCAGAATAGCGTATATGCGGACTGAACGTAACCTGTGCATAAGCTGGAACCCATTGATCGGGGTATTGGCTGTGGATCTTTGCCTCGATCTTTTTTTGGAGCAAAAACCGGGGATCGGCCACCCGGTCGCGCATTTCCAGAAAATTATTCAGTGCCAATTCTGCGATCGCATCTCCATCAGGCTTGCGCAAGGCCTGATATTCCTGCAACAACGCCTCCCAATTCTCCCCGTGCTTATCCATCAACGAGTTTAGCACAAAACAATCCTCAAAGCCGCAGTTCATACCCTGTCCGAAGAACGGAACAATGGCATGGGCCGCATCCCCGATCAAAGCAAACCGATCGCCCAGCACCCAGGGAAAACATTTGACGGTCACCAATGATGAAGTCGGGTTGTTACGGTATTGCGTGAGAATATCTGGCATGAGGGCCGTGGCATCGGTAAAATGGGATCGGAAAAATGTCAAAATCTGCTCATCCGTTTGTAAACTGGCAAAGGATGGATCACCCTCGTATGGAAAGAAAAGCGTGCACGTAAAGCTGCCATCGGGATTGGGTAAGGCGATGAGCATATAATTCTTCCGGGGCCAGATATGCAACGCATTAGGCTCCATCTGAAAACTGCCATCGGCCCCGGCCGGGATCGTCAATTCCTTGTATCCAAAATCAATGTAAGATTGCTGATACTGAAAGCGATCGTGTTGCAGTTGATATTGAAGTCGGGCCGCAGAAAAAGCACCATCCGCAGCAAACACCAGCTCTCCCTTCACCCGCACCTCCGATCCATCCGCTTTCTCAAAAACGAATTGATTGGCGGACCAATCGACCTGCTGACAACGGTGTTGAAAATGGAGGTGTGCCCCATGTTGTTCCGCCAGCGTCATCAATGTTTTATTGAGCTCGCCCCGGGAAACCGAGTTGATGTATTGTCCGCTTTTCCCATAAGGCTGATACACTTCCTGTCCGTCGGGCTGGTGGATCTGTCTGCCGTGCATGGGAATGGCGATCGGACGGATATGCTCCATCGCTCCTACTTCCTCGAGCGCGCGAATACCCCGATCGCTGAGTGCGAGGTTGATCGACCGACCGGCTGCCACCGATTGGAGGCGCATATCACCACGCCGTTCATAGATATTCACTTCATAGCCTCTTCTTCGCAAATAGATCGCCAGCAGTGAACCGACCAATCCCGCCCCAACAATAACCACACGCTTCCCCATGATGAATTATGCTTTTAGGATTTTATCCAGGCAACAAATGAAATCAGCCACTTCTGAAAAAAGATTATATAGGGGCACTGGCGCCACCCGGATCACGCCGGGTTCCCGCCAGTCACACACAAATCCTGCTTTTTCCAATTCATGGTACACCTCGCGTCCTCCCTTAGAGAAATAAAGGGAAGTCTGACAACCCCGCTCCGTTCGCTCCAGGGGTGTCAGCACTTCAAATTTCCCGGGATGCAGGCACTGCAACTCATTCAATCCGTCGATCATCAGATCGGACAATTGCGCTCGCTTTGTATGTAAACGCTCCATTTCGGCTTCCTGAAAGACCCGAAGAGCGGCGTGATGCGCGGCCATGCTAAGGACCGGTGCGTTGCTGAGTTGCCAGGCCTCTGCGGTCGGAATTGGCACAAATCCTTTAGTCATTTGAAAACGATCCTCTTTTCGATATCCCCACCAACCCTGAAAACGGGGCAATTCCGCTCGATGATGTCTTTCGTGAATGAAGACTCCGCTGACGCCACCGGGACCGCTATTTAAATATTTATAAGAACACCAGGTGGCAAAATCTACCCCCCAATCATGCAATTTCAAGGATACATTTCCAGCTGCGTGTGCCAAGTCGAATCCCACCACCGCCCCCACGGCTTGTCCCGCACGGGTGATCTCCTGCATATCGAAAAGTTGTCCCGTATAATAATTCACCCCACCCAATAACACCAAGGCCAGCTGCTCTCCCTCTTGGTTGTTGGCATCGATCAGGTCTTGCTTACGGATGAACGACTCGCCCGGGCGCGGAAAGACCTCTATGATGCTCTGTTCGGGATCCAATCCGTGAAAGCGCACCTGCGACTCCATTGCGTACTGATCGGAGGAGAAAGCCCTTCCTTCGCAGAGGATCTTGAATCGTTTGGCGGTTGGGCGATAGAAACTCACCATCAACAAGTGCAGGTTGACCGTTAGTTGGTTCATCACTACGATCTCCGGCTCCAAGGCACCCAAGATCGGCGACAACAAGGCGGGAAATAATTCGTGATAAGATACCCAGGGATGTTTGGCCTGGAAATGACCCTCCACTCCCCACTGAGCCCAGTCGTTCAATTCCTGGTTCACATACTCCGATACGTTTCTGGGCATCAACCCCAGGGAATTTCCGGTGAAGTATATCACCTCTCGCCCCTGCTGACGCGGCAAGTGAAAACGATCTCTAAATCCGATCAACGGATCCATTAGATCCAACTGTTTTGCCCGTTCAGATAAGGAGGCCAGCGTCATATCAATCAATTGTAGCTATGACTTTTAATTCTACTGCGATTGGCGTGGGTAAACTCTTCACTTCTACAGTAGTGCGACAGGCTTGTACCGAGGTAAAAAATTCAGCGTAGACACGGTTGTAGACGGGAAAGTCCTTTTTCATGTTGGTCAGGAAAACGGTTACGTCCACGATGCGGTCCCAGGACGAACCACTGGCCTCCAACACGGCTTTGACATTGGCAAACGTAGCCCGGCACTCGGCCTCGATGTCATAGCTGTGAATAGTGCCGTCTTCGTTGATCACCAATCCCGGAATGGAGTTGTCGAGGGGGTTACGCGGACCGATCCCCGACAAAAACAAAAGATTTCCCACGCGGCGTGCATGGGGATAGGCGCCCAGTGGTTTGGCAGCCTGATCGGTGTGTATGATGGGGTCTGACATGGCTTAGAAACGAATGGAGATGTTTTTCGGTTCGGTAAAAAAACGCATGGCTTCCCAACCGCCTTCCCTTCCCAGACCGCTGTTCTTCATTCCGCCAAATGGCGTGCGCAGATCACGGTGCAGCCAACTGTTCACCCACACGATGCCGGTTTGCAGGGAGGCGGCCACTCGATGGGCTTTTTGCAGATCGGTGGTCCATACTGTAGCGGCCAGTCCGTACCCCGAGCGATTGGCCAGTTCGATGGCTTCCGATTCATGTTGAAAGGGCTGAAGGGTAATAACGGGACCAAAGATCTCTTCTTGATTGGTTTGGGTATCGGGACCCAATCCCTCGATCACGGTAGGTTTAAAAAAATATCCGGCGGTACAGGAACCGCCAGCCACATAACGCTCGCCTCCGGTCAAAATAGTTCCACCCTCTTGCCTTGCCGTCTCCACACATTGCTGAACTTTTTCAAAATGGGATTGACTGACCAAGGCTCCTTGTTTATTGGAATCATCCAGCGGATCGCCCATCGTGAGTTGTTTCACCCGCTCAACCAAGGCCGTCCGAAAGCGGTCGTAGATCGATTGCTCGATCAGGATCCGCGAGGTACACAAACAGATCTCACCTTGGTTGGTAAAGGAGGAACGAATGGTCTCCTTAACGGCATTATCAAAATCCGTATCCGCAAAAATGACAGCTGCATTTTTTCCACCGAGCTCGAGCGAATATTTCTTTAATCCGGGGGCTAACAGGGAAGCAATTCGTTGTCCCGCCCGGGTGCTTCCCGTAAAGGAAATGGCTTTGACCTGCGGATGGGTAACAATGGATTCACCGGTGGTAGGTCCGTCGCCCTGCACAATATTCAACACGCCCTTGGGAAAACCGATCCGCTCCATCAATACACCCAATAGGTATGCGGTGCTGGGGGTTATCTCGCTGGGTTTGGCCACCACCGTATTCCCGGCGGCCAGTGCCGGAGCGATCTTCCAGGTAAAAAGATAAAGCGGCAAGTTCCAGGGAGAAATACAACCCACCACGCCTAAGGGTTGACGGAGGGTATAATCAATGCTGGAGGGACCGCTGTGCGATTCGGAAGCAAACTGCGTAGCTGCGGCGGCAAAGAATCGAAAATTCGAGGCAGCACGCGGAATATCCATTTTCTTGCTGAGCCAAAGAGGTTTACCGTTATCGATCGTTTCGGCCAGCGCCAATGCATCCAACTCAGACTCGATCGCATCGGCCAGACGGTTCAACCAATGTGCCCGGTCATCTGCCGGCAAGGTCGACCAGGAAAAAAAAGCCTGTTGGGCCGCTTGTACGGCTTTATCAACCATGTGCGCAGAGGCGATCGGCACCTCTCCCACGGGTTTGCCGGTTGCGGGATTGATATTGGTAAGATAGGCGGAGGTATCCGCTACAACAGACACGCCATCGATCCAATGGGCCAGTCGATATGGTGTCTGTAAGGTTGACATGTTTTAGATGCTGCCGGTTCGACCACCATCGACGGGAATACTAACGCCGTTGATGTAAGAGGCCGCAGGCGATGCGAGAAAAGCAGCCAACGCGGCAACTTCCTCCGGCTCACCGATGCGTCGAAGGGGTACTTCCGCTTTCCATTCTTCTTCGATCTGCTGAGGCGATTTATTCTCCTTTTGGGATTTCTCCTCCAGCAGCGAAGAGAGGCGCTGCGTACGCGTAAAGCCCGGTAAAATATTATTAACGGTTATCTGGTCCGGCCCCAGTTCATTAGAGAGTGTCTTGGCCCAGGAAGCCACGGCTCCACGGATCGTATTGGATACACCCAGATTCTTCAGCGGGATGCGAACCGAAGTGGAAATGACATTGATGATCCGACCATATCCCGATTGGCGCATACCCGGTACCAGTAGCTGCGCTAATTGATGATTGGCCAGTAAATGCTGCTGGAATGTTTGCAAGAAAGCGTCGGGTGTGGCGGGGAGAATGGGACCAGAGGCGGGGCCGCCACTGTTGTTGATCAAAATATGAATGGGTCCGTTCGCTAAAATGTTTTGTACCGATTGCCGGAGTTGTGCAGGATCGGTTTGATCGGCCAGGCAAAGCAGGTGGGATTGTCCGGCTGAGCGATCCAATTGTTGCAGGGCCGACTCCAATGCGGTCTGCGAACGCCCCAGTAAGATGCAAGTGGCCCCTAACTGAGATAATTCTCGGGCGATGGCGAGTCCGATTCCCTGCGTACTGCCTCCGATCAGGGCGCTTTTGCCGGCAAGCGAAAGATTCATGGTGCCAAACCTACGCCAAAATGTTGTAATTTTTCGACCGAAAGACGAACCTAAAACGATACTAGCTATGCCAGTCACCGCCCCCTTCAATTTGAAAAAATGGATCGACGAGCACCGGGATCTGCTCAAACCCCCTGTTGGCAATCAATGCATCTATAAAGAAGCGGAGGATTTTATCGTGATGGTGGTTGGCGGACCCAATGCCCGGAAGGATTATCATTTCAACGAGACCGAGGAATTATATTATCAGGTCGAAGGTGACATCACCGTCAAGATCATTGATGAGGGTATTCCCAAAGACATACACCTGAAGGAGGGCGATATGTTTTTGTTGCCCCCGCGCACCCCGCATTCGCCACAACGCGGTCCCAACACGGTGGGATTGGTGATTGAAAGAGTTCGAAAGGACGAGGAAGATGGCTTTTTATGGTTCTGTGAGAAATGCGGCCACCTGTTGCACGAATCCAAATTGGTCGTGAGTGATATCGTCAAGCAGCTCCCGCCGGTAATGGAAGCATTTTACAACTCAACGGAACAGCGCACCTGCGAAAAATGCGGATCGGTGATGCAGCCGCCCGTGCGTAAAGCTTAAGTTTTGACGCTCGACATTCACACCCACATCCTTCCGGAGCACATGCCCCACTGGGCCAAGCGTTTTGGCTACGGAGATTTTATTCATCTGGAACATCAGGGATGCCAAGCCTGTATGATGAAGGGCGATCGGGTATTCCGTAAAATTGATTCAAATTGTTTTCGGGCCGAGGATCGGTTTCGGGATATGGAGCGAATGGGAATAGACAAACAAGTATTGTCGACCATCCCCGTCCTGTTCAACTATTGGGCCAAACCAACCGATGCTCTGGAGACGGCCCGCTTTTTCAACGACCATATTGCCCAGACCGTGCTAGAAAACCCCGAGCGGTTTATTGGACTGGGTACCGTTCCTCTCCAAGATCCGGAGCGCTCGATCGGGGAATTGCAGCGATGCGTGAAGGAATTAGGGCTGGCCGGGGTCGAGATCGGAACCAATGTGAATGGACTGAATCTTTCCGACCCACGCTTTCGTCCTTTTTTTGCGGAAGCTGAACGCTTGGGTGCCGCGCTTTTTATTCACCCCTGGGAGATGATGGGAGAAAATCAAATGCAGGAATATTGGTTGCCTTGGTTGGTTGGGATGCCGGCCGAAACCACCCGTGCGATATGCTCATTGATCTTTGGTGGCGTTTGGGAAGCCTTCCCAAATCTGCGCGTTGCCTTCGCACACGGCGGGGGTTCGTTTGCCTATACATTAGGCAGGATCCGGCATGGCTTTGCAGCCAGGCCCGACCTGGTCGCCAAAGACAATTCCATTTCTCCTGAGAAATACCTGGGTAAATTTTGGGTAGATAATTTAGTCCATGATCCTAAGGCCTTTTCCTTTTTACTCGAAACGGTCGGAACCGACGCGGTTTGTTTGGGAAGCGATTATCCGTTTCCACTGGGGGAGGAAAATCCGCTATCGACACTGGATCCCGCCCTTCTACCTCAAGACGTGATCGAGAAGATTCGCTCTGGTAACGCCCTTCGCTGGCTGTACGGATCAAAACATTAAAGCTGCTGGGCGATCGCCTCTGAATTCAAGTTGGCATTGCGCATGGCGATGCTGCGTACGACCTGTGCGGAAAATTGGATGAAGGCTTTTTGCGTAATCACATCGTCGCCCATCATCACCGGTATGCCTTGATCGCCCCCTTCCCGAATCGATTGCACGATTGGAATTTCACCCAGGAAAGGCAGATCGTATTCACTGGCGAGTCTTCTTCCACCTTCTTTTCCGAAAATATAGTAGCGATTATCGGGCAGCTCGGCCGGCGTGAAATAGCTCATGTTCTCCACCAGTCCGATGATCGGCACGTTAAGCTGAGCCTGACCAAACATGGCAATGCCTTTTTTAGCATCGGCCAGGGCCACGTCTTGTGGCGTACTGACGATCACGGCACCGGTCACCGGTACGGTTTGCATCAGGGTCAGGTGAATATCGCCCGTACCGGGGGGCATGTCAATGACCAGATAATCCAACTCGCCCCATTCCACATCCGATACGAATTGACGGATGGCACTGCTGGCCATTGGTCCACGCCATACCACTGCGTTTTTCTCATCCACCAACAGCCCGATACTCATCAATCGAATACCAAATCGCTCGAGCGGCACGATCATACCCTTGCCATTCACCTCTTTCATCAACGGTCTTTCACCCCGTACGCCAAACATGATGGGTACGCTGGGGCCGTAGATGTCAGCATCCATGAGTCCGACACGGGCACCGCCTTGTGCCAGGGCAATGGCCAAGTTGGAGGATACGGTCGATTTTCCCACGCCGCCTTTTCCACTGACCACGGCAATGATATTCTTGACGCCCGGAAGCAGGCTACCGGGATCCTGTCGTTTGGAGGTGGTATTGGCAGTAAAATTTACCTGAACCTCCGCTTGGGGATCTACCATCAGCCGGATCGCATTCACACAGGCCTGTCGCATGTGCTCTTTCATCGGACAAGCCGGGGTCGTGAGCACCAGTGTGAAGGATACGTGGCTGCCCTCGATCTGGACGTCCTGGATCATGTTCAGGGTAACCAGGTCTTTTCCCAGATCGGGTTCCTGTACGTGACGCAAGGCATCAAAAACTTGTTCGCGGGTCATGGTAAAATGTTAAAAGAGGAAGTCGCTGCAAAATTAACCGCTGTGGCCCTCATTTTGTTGGATAAAATAGGCGGGCAGCGACTAATTTTGGGCCGTGCGAAAAATTCTATACTTGCTGGGCCTGTGGCTTTCGCTGGGGATCTCCCCGGTTCAGGCTCAATTCGAGACCACCCGAGACTCGATCGTGCAGTTGTATGGAATTGTAATGACCGCTGATAGTTTGGTGGGAATACCGGCGGTGAGCATTCTGGTCAAGGGGCAAAACCGAGGTACACTCACTAATAATCAAGGTGTCTTTTCGATCGTTGTACTGAAAGGCGATGAAGTAGAATTCACCCACGTCTCCTACCAAAGTAAAACCGTGAAAGTCCCCCTCAACCTGGTGGGCAATCAATACAGCATCGTACAACTGATGGTAGCCGATACCGTGTACTTGCCAGCCACCATCATCAAGCCGCGCCCTACACCGGAACAATTTTTTCGGGATTTCGTGAATAATCCCGTGCCGGACGACGACTACGAGATCGCTCGAAAAAATATGAGCGAAGCCAAACGAAGGGCCTGGATGCAATCCACCCCCGCCGATGGCGGAGAAGCTACGCGCATGCAACTCAACAAGATCGCCAACCGGGCGGTGTACCAGGGACAAATGCCGCCGATGAACATCTTTAATCCCGCCGCTTGGGGTGAATTCATTCAAGCCTGGAAACGCGGTGATTTCAAGCGGAAACGCTAAGCCCATTTTCGGGTAACTTTGCCAAAAATCAAGGAATGGACACCAATTCTAAAGTTGCCGTCATCGGTGCCGGCACGATGGGTAATGGCATCGCCCACGTATTTGCCCAACACGGCCACCCCGTTACCCTGATCGATGTATCGGAGAATGCGCTGACCAAAGCGTTACAGACGATCGGTAACAACCTGGATCGATTGGTCAAAAAAGAGATCATTCGTCCCGAATTGAAACAAGAAACCCTGGATCGGATCACCACACAAACCTCGGTCGAGAGAGGTGTATCCGGTGTCATGTTGGTCATCGAGGCTGCCACGGAAAACATTAAGTTGAAGAAAAAAATTTTCGCCCAAATGGACCAGGCGTCAGATCCCGGCACTATCCTCGCCACCAACACATCCTCCATCTCCATCGATTTGCTGGCGAAATCCACCCAACGACCCGCTCAGGTGATCGGGATGCATTTCATGAACCCCGTTCCCGTCATGAAACTGGTGGAAGTCATTCAAGGTCCCCAGACAGATCGGAACGTGACCGATACGATCGTTTCACTGAGCCAGCAATTGGGGAAGGTACCCTGTGTGGTGAATGATTTCCCCGGCTTTATCTCCAACCGCATTCTCATGCCAATGATCAATGAGGCGATCCTGAGCCTGGAAGAGGGCGTGGCCGGTGTAACATCGATCGATACGATCATGAAATTGGGCATGGCCCACCCGATGGGTCCGCTGCAACTGGCCGACCTGATCGGACTGGATGTATGCTTGTCCATTTTACGCGTATTGGAAGACGGATTCAACAACCCGAAATATGCGCCTGCTAAAACCCTGGTGGAATTGGTAAGCCAAGGAAAACTGGGAGTTAAATCAGGCGAGGGATTCTATCTCTACACTCCCGGGAGCAAGGAGCTCACCGCCAATCCACGCTTCAACGGCTGATACTTCCTGTGAATGCAAGCACTTTCCTCTCGGAGCTAAAGAACGCGTTGATTCCCCGTTACGGCGAATCCGAATCGGATGTTATGCAAAGAATGGTGTCAGATTTTCTGCACCGAAAAGCTTCCGCGCCGGCCGATCCTCATCACGCGTGGACACCGGACATAGAGATGCTGGCCGAATGGATCCGCTCGAAACTTTGCACGGGCGTACCCATCCAATATGTTTTACAGGAATCCTGGTTCGACGGCCGGGCTTTTTATGTTGATGAATCGGTATTGATCCCCCGACCGGAAACAGAAGAGTTGTTGGACTGGATCAAAAAGGACACAGCAGCACATCCCCTACCCAATAACATCCTGGAAATCGGAACCGGCAGTGGCATCTTGGCCATCTCCCTGAAAAAAGCCTTCCCGACAACTACCGTTACGGCGATCGATATAGAGGAAAAAGCCCTGAACGTCGCTCGAAAAAATGCCCACACGTTTCAGGAAACCGTGCAATTCGAACAAATGGATTTCACGGATAAAAATTCCTGGCATCGACTTTCCATGGCCGATCTGATCGTGAGCAACCCACCATATATCCCCTGGAGCGAGCGACATACGTTGTCGGACCATGTCTTGTCTCATGAACCCCACCGGGCACTATTTGTGCCTGCCGAGGATCCACTTCTTTTCTATCGTTTGATAGCGGAATTGGGAAGAGATAAATTGATGTCGGCGGGGCGGATCTTTTTGGAAATGCACGAGGACAGAGCCGAAGCGACCAAGAACCTATTTGAGCAAATGGGATATCAGGCAACCATTCAACTCGACATGCAAGGAAAAAAGAGAATGCTTCGGGCGGTGTACGATAACTGATCAATCTACCCGGGCTACGACACGGGCCTTTTCTTTTTTAGCCAATCGCATCACGCGAAAGACCTCTCCGTATTGCGCGGCCGTATCGGCATTGATGACAACCGTAGGGGTATCGACCAGCGCTTGATATTTCCGGATCTCCCCTACCAAGGCCGAATCGAACGTAGCCCCGGCCATCGGGGTGGTACCAAGGTAAAATTGTTGGTTTCGGTCGATCGACACCATGATGTGCTGCTTGGCTTTCGTGTCCTTGCTGCCAGAAGGGTTGTTTACGCTGACCACATTGGGATTGGCGATGGTGGATACGATCAGGAAAAACATCAGAACGATGAAAAGGATATCCACCAAGGTGTCGGTGAAAACCTCCGATTCGGTCCGGCTCTTTTTTCGCAGACGGGACATAAGCATCAGCGGGTAGGTTCTTGAAGGATATCTAAAAAGTCGGCCGTGGCCGATTCGATCCGATTGGCTGCCTTATCGATCTGTGTATTGAGATACTGATAGGCCAGGTAGGCACCCAAACCGATCAGCAAACCGGCAATGGACGTAATGAGTTTGGTATAGATGCCTCCGGCGATCGAGGCAGGGGTGAATTCAGCTGAGGTAGTGATGCCGGAAAACAATTGCATCATTCCGACCAACGTTCCCACGAACCCAAAAATGGGAGCTGCTTTGGAGACGACGGCCAGTACACCCAAATTCTTTTCCAGGTTGTACATCTCCAAGGCACCGATGTTGTTCATACTTTTTTCGATGCTGTCGATGGGTTTTCCGATACGTTGCAATCCTTTATCGATAACCCGGGCCACCGGATTGTCGGTATTCTTGGCCAGGTTACGGGCCGCCGTCAGATTTCCGGTCATGATCTGATCTCGGATGATGTTCATAAAATTTGGATCCAGCCGAGATGCCTGTCGGATGGCCAAGCTGCGTTCAAAATAAAAATAAACGGCCAGCAGCAACATGATGCCCAGGGGAATCATGATCCAACCACCGGTCATCAGCAACTCGCCAAAACCAATGTAGCCATCCCCGTTGCTATCGCCCGGAATAGCATTCATCGGCTTGGGTAACGCATCTGAAATCTGTAACAAATCGATCATCTGGATAAGCTTTATGGCGTAAAAATAAGTCGGCCGGGGCTGGCTCCGACGCTGTGTTTTTCAACAGACCTTAATAACGAAAAATCCGTCGCCCGAATTGGAATCGGACAACGGATTTATAGTAACCTTAACAGTCGCTACCCTCAAACAGGCTTTTTCAATCCCGTATCACCCGCCTGCTTCACCATTAATGCCATGATCTGCTTCATGGTGTTTTCCATGCCATCGGGACTTCCATCCAAGAAGATAATGTTGCCTTTGCCGTACTCGGCAAAGTTTTTCACTGCCTCAGTCCACATACTGAACAAGATCACGTTGGTATCCAGGTTGGCTTGTTTCATTTGTTCGGCCGCCTCGGTCATGCCGGCAGCCACCTCTTTGCGGAATAAGGCCACGCCTTGCCCGCGTAGGCGAGCCGCTTCGCGTTCCGCCTCTGCAGCGATCTTGATGGCGTTTCCATCGGCCTCGGCTCCTTTGGTCTTGGTGATCAACAGGGCCTGGCCTTCATTCTCAGCTGCCGCCTTGAGGTTGTTGGAGGCCACGACTTTACTCATGGAATCCAAAATGACCTTATCGAAGGTGATGTCATTGATCTGCAGATCTTGCAAATGGTAACCCCACTCTTCGAGGGAGTGATCTACCTCTACTTTCACATACTGCACGATCTCCCGACGCAGTCCCAATACCTCCGCTTGCTTCTTAGTGGCTACGAAGGAACGGATGTTCCCTTCGATGGTGCGAACCAAGGCCTGCATCAGGTCTTTATCGGTGATGAATTTGAAGGCTACCTTCTTGATGGTCTCCTCCTCGGAGTTTTGAACCGAATAGAGCAACATGCTCTTAAAATAAACGTTCGCCTGGTCAGCCGTTACCGCCTGAAACTCCAATTCGACCGATCGGTTTTGGATGGAGACTTTTTTGAAAACCGTCTCCAGAATCGGAATCTTCATGTTCAATCCTGGTCGGGCAATACGCCGATATTTCCCAAACATGACGATCACGGCGATATACCCCTGATTCACGGTATACAGCGAGGTAAAAAAGAGGATGAGCAGCACCCACACCCACCAGGTGGAAAAGAGATATTCAAACATAGATACAGATTTTTCGAAAGTTACGGATTCTCGGCAGCAATCTGAACCAGGTGAACCAAGGTCTCTACGGCCTTGTTCATATCCTGCACACAGATGAATTCGTGCTTGGAGTGGATGGCTTGCTGTCCGGCAAATAGATTGGGACAGGGAAGTCCCATGAAGGAAAGACGACTGCCATCCGTTCCGCCCCGGATCGAGCCTGGAAGCGGCGTTAGTCCTGCCCGCTTTATCGCCTCCAAAGCAAAAGAAACAACTGCAGGATGCTTCACTAAAACCTCTTTCATATTTCGGTATTGCTCCCGCACCTCAAAGTCGAAATGAGCACCTGGGTATTTTGAAACGATCGATGCTACCATCGATTGCAGGAGTGCTTCCTTCTCAGCGAGTTTCGAGGTTACAAAATCCCGAATGATAAAATCGATGGTACACTTTTCAGCGATCCCGGAAACTTGTACCGGATGCAGAAATCCCTCCTGACCGCTGGTGGCTTCAGGCGACAACTCCCGGGGCAAAGCGGCCAACACTTCACCCGCCAGTTTGAGCGCATTGATCAATTTTCCTTTGGCGGCTCCCGGATGGGCACTCACCCCATGGATCGTAATAGTTACCCCATCGGCACTGAAATTTTCATCCTCGATCATCCCGGGGTCTCCCCCATCAAGTGTGTATCCAAAGTCGGCGCCCAATTTGTCCAGGTCAACGTGATTCACCCCTCGTCCCACTTCCTCATCGGGGGTGAAAAGGATCTTCACCGGACCATGTTCCACCTCGGGATGCTCCAACAAAAACTTGGCCAAGTCCATAATCTCCGCCACGCCGGCTTTATCATCCGAACCCAGCAAGGTGTTTCCGGAAGCGGTGATGATGTCCTTTCCGAGGCAATTTTTCAAATACGGATAATCGGTCAACCGGATCACCTGTGATGGATCATCGGGCAGCTGGATATCCGATCCCTGATAATTTGAATGAATGATGGGCCTGACACCGGCGCCGCTACAATCGGGCGCGGTATCGACGTGTGCACAAAAACAGATGACGGGGGCCGGTCGACTGATGGTCGCCGGAATGGTGGCATAAACATAACCGAAGGCATCCAGGTGCGCATCGGTGATGCCCATCTGTTGCAACTCTTCCACGAGCAGCCGGCTTAATTCTTTTTGCTTGTCGGTGGAGGGAAAACCGGTTGCGTGCGGATCGCTTTGGGTATCGTATTGAACATAGCGACAAAACCGCTCGGCGGCCGAGAAAGAATATGTTTCGAACATGCTATTGAATCATTCAGATAAGATGATGCGGGAAGCTCCTTTAATCTCCACAAGCTCCAGGTCGAAGATCAAATCCTTGCCTGCCAATGGATGATTGGCATCCAGGGTGACGCTGGTTTCCTGAATGGACGTAACGGCCACTTGTAGTTGCTGTCCCTGTCCATCCGACATCATGAGTGGCATGCCCAATTCGATCTCCATATCCTTCGGAAAACGCTCTTTGGACATTTCGATGATCATGGATTCGTTGCGGGGGCCATAGGCCTCCGCAAAAGGGATTTCAATGGTCTTTTTATCGCCGACTGCCATGCCCGTGACACCGGTATCGAATCCGGCAATGACTTGTCCGCTTCCCAACTCGAACTCCAGCGGTTCGCGTTCGGCCGAGCTATCAAAAGTTTCACCGGAAGGAAGCCGGCCATGGTAATGTACGCGTACGGTATCACCGGTTTGAGCTGTTGACATTGTATCAAATTTTTCACAAGGTAGCTGAATTACAGCGGGTGGAACGGGCTTTTTTTCTCAATTTTGAAGCATGATCAACTTCTCCTCTCTTCGAAACGGGCTGGTGGTTGCCCTTCTTGGTTGGCTGACCCTTCCGGCCGCCGCTCAAGTAATCCCCGGTGCCGAACGACTCAAGCGTTACTTACCCCTGCTGGAAGGTAAACGTGTCGGTGTTTTTGCCAACCAAACCTCCATGGTAGGCAAAACACATCTGGTGGATACCCTGATCGCCAGTGGTGTTAAGGTCTCGGTGATCTTTGGTCCCGAACATGGTTTTCGGGGCAAGGCCGATGCCGGTGAAAAAGTAGGCAACGCCGTCGATGAAAAAACGGGCATCCCGGTCATTTCATTGTACGGCGCCAAACGTCGCCCGGATGAAAAAGACCTCGCCGAAGTGGATGTCATGCTTTTCGACATCCAAGATGTGGGTACCCGCTTTTACACCTTCATCTCCTCGCTGGAAGAATACATCATCTCGGCCATTGAATATCAAAAACCGCTGATCGTATTGGATCGACCCAATCCGAACGGACATTATGTAGATGGTCCGGTGCTAGATACCCGCTACCGTTCCTTTGTGGGCCGACAACCCGTCCCCATCGTGTACGGACTCACTGTGGGCGAATATGCCCAGATGCTCCTGGGTGAAGAATGGATCAGCGTTCGTAAAATAAAAGCCCGCCGGGAAGACGATGAGGCCGCCGCTATCGCCCCGATGCAGTTAGCCATACCAACAGCCCTCAGCGAGGATGAACTGGCTCAACATAAAATTGAAATGGAATCAGATGAGATAAAAATGCTGGAAAAAGGATTTCAACTGGTCGTGATCCGCTGTGAGGGATACGACCATCGCACGCCATACGTTCTGCCGGTAAAACCCTCCCCCAACCTGCCCAACATTCAATCGATCTACCTCTATCCGTTCACTTGCCTTTTCGAGGGCACGGCCCTCAGCGAAGGCCGCGGCACCGATAAACCTTTTCAGGTCTTTGGCCACCCCTCCCTCCCCAAAACCCTTTTTGCGTTCACACCCAACCCGAACGATGGAGCGAAAAACTCCAAACACTACGGAAAGAAATGCTACGGGTGGGATCTGAGCGGAACTCCGGAAAAGGTTTCGAAACTGGTCAATAACCGCATCCAACTTAAATGGCTGCTCGAAGCCTATAAATTATTCCCGCAGAAAGACAGCTTCTTCCTGATGCCTAAATCGGGAAATATGGAGGAATCTTTTTTCACCAAATTATCTGGCAACAACGATCTCTGGCAACAGATCAAAAAGGGAATGACCGAAGAACAGATCCGTGCTACTTGGGAACCCAAACTATCCGAATACAAAGCCATTCGAAAAAAATATCTTCTTTACCCCGACTTCGAATAGCGTGAACCGAAGTTTATCCGACCTGCGGATCGTTTTCATGGGCACCCCCGCGTTCGCGGTGGCCAGCCTGGAAGCGTTGTTATCTGCCGGAGTGCAAATCGTGGGTGTGGTCACGGCACCGGATCGCCCGGCGGGCCGCGGTCTCCAGTTACAATCTTCCGAAGTCAAAAAAGCAGCCATACGCCACCACTTACCCCTGCTGCAACCGGAGAAATTAAAAGACCCGCAGTTCCAAGAGAAGCTGCGTGCCTGGAAACCAGATTTGCAAGTGGTGGTCGCTTTCCGCATGTTACCCGAATCGGTGTGGAATCTTCCACCGTTGGGATCCATCAACCTCCATGCCAGTTTGCTTCCCAAGTACAGAGGAGCGGCCCCCATCAATTGGGCGATCCTTCACGGCGAAACAGAAACCGGCGTAACCACCTTTCGGCTCAAACACGAGATCGATACCGGCGGCATCCTGCTGCAGGAGAGAATAAACATCCCCCCAGCCATGAATGCAGGCGAACTGCATGACAAACTCATGGAAATAGGCGCAACCGTGGTGGTGAAAACGGTAAAAGGGATAGCGGACGGATCACTGACCGAATACCCACAAGAAGACCAACCGGGAGAAACACTACCCACCGCTCCCAAAATATTTACAGAGACCTGTCGAATCGACTGGAACAACCCCACAAAACGCATCTATGATTTGATACGGGGATTAAGTCCCTACCCCGGTGCCTTCACAGAGTGGAATCAAACCACCCTGAAGATCTTTGCGGCTAACATGGAGATAGCCACAAACGGACTCGAGCCGGGCACCTGGAGATCGGATGGAAAATCGACTTTCTCCTTTGCTACCCGCGATGGCTGGATACACGTACAAGAACTTCAACCAGCCGGCAAAAAAAGAATGGACATCGCTACCTGGCTACGGGGACTCCGACTACCCAATTGATTGCTTCAAGATTCGCAAGTGCGTGGGGTAGTAATTATTAAGACGATTGCCTAAACTTTTTATCCAGCCCATCACGTGACCTTGATAGGTTGCCAACTGCCACCCCTTTTCCAGACCGGAGCGCTCCAGTGTTCCTCGCTGCAAATAGCGAATCGATTCCGCCCGATCCAATTCCAATCGCGGAAGCGTAGGATGTCGGTACCGACTCAGGGCCAGGGCATGATCGGGGATGAAATCGGTGCGAGACCAAGAGCCCAAGCGGGTACCGGATCGTATCGGCTGGCAGACAGTGGAAAGCATAGACAAATCCGTCAACCGATCGCCTGGAAAAGCCCAGCAACCATCTTTTCCCTCCAACCACTCACATCCTTCCAGTTGCCACCAAGCAGCCAGTTCTTGGCGCTGCGCAACGGAAAGTTTTCCGGTCGCCACTCGGCTACGTACCGACAACGGGGCTTCGGAAGATTTTTTTTGGATGGCCGACACGAAAAATCCTTCTCCTTTCATGAGATGTGGCCAACAACGATAGCCCATATCCGAGGGGGTGATCCCCCACGCCGTAGGAAATTCGGGTAATCGCAAGGATGCATCGAACGTTGATAAGATCCATTGCACCATGTCCTCATCCTCCTGCCGGGAATAGGAACAGGTACTATATATCAGCGATCCACCTTCTTTCAAGGCAGGCCAGATGTCTTTTAGAATTCGTTGTTGGCGGCCGGAGCAATGCTCGACGGCCCCCGGACTCCAGTGCAACATCGCATCCGGATCTTTTCGAAACAACCCGCTGCCACTACAAGGTGCATCCACGACGATCACATCAAAAAACCCTCTCAATTTTCCCAATACAGCGGGGTCCTCTTGCGTAACGACCACATTCGCACAACCCCATTTGTCGAGATTATCCTGCAATATGCCGGCGCGGGAGCGGATCACTTCATTGGAGACCAATAAACTGTTTTCGGAAAGCAGGGAGAGCAAATGGGTCGACTTACCGCCGGGGGCTGCACAAAGATCCAAGACACGAAGCGATTGGGTCAAATCCGTACAGGCCGAGAGGATCGGTTCTAATAGCTGACTGCTGGCTTCCTGCACGTAATATGTCCCCGCATGAAATAACGGATCGAATGTAAAAGAGGGCCGCTCAGCCAGATAATAACCTTGCTTACTCCAGGGAATAGACGCATGTACAAACGAAAGCGATGCGGGTTTAAACGGATTGAGTCGGATGGACGTAGGGAGCGCGGACCGATGTGCCTCCTGAAAAGCCGGAGATGAGAACCCGGGCAACCCCTCCAGATGATCCAGAAAAGTATCGGGAAAAGACACGGCGATCAGAGCGATTTGATCTCAGCTACCAGATCCTGTAATACTTTCTTGGCATCCCCAAATAGCATGGAAGTCTTAGGACGGAAGAACAGCTCGTTCTCAATACCGGCATAACCCGGCTTCATGCTTCGTTTGTTAACGATCACGTGCTTGGACAATTCCACATCCAGGATAGGCATGCCATAGATCGGTGAAGCTGGATCTGTCTTAGCTGCCGGGTTCACCACATCATTGGCTCCGAGTACCAACACCACATCGGTGGTCGCAAACTCATCGTTGGCCTGTTCCATCTCCTTTAATTTGTCGTATGGAACATCCGCCTCTGCCAAGAGTACGTTCATGTGTCCGGGCATTCTTCCCGCAACCGGATGGATCGCATAATTCACCTCCACTCCTTTACTCTCCAATAATTTTTCCAGTTCGTGACAGATGTGTTGGGCCTGGGCAACGGCCAGTCCATAACCGGGTACGATATACACTTTATTGGCATAGCTCATCAATACAGCCGTATCGGAGAGCGTGATCTCTTTGTAAGCCCCCTGCGCACCAGCCGTGGCAGCAGCTTTGGCACCACCACCGAAGGAACCGATAAGTACAGTGGCCAGCGAACGGTTCATGGCCTTGCACATCAAGATGGTGAGCAAGGTTCCGGCTGCACCGACCAGAATACCCCCGGTGAGCATCACTTTATTATCGTACAAAAATCCGCCGCAAGCAGCGGCTACGCCGGTAAAAGAGTTGAGCAGGGAGATGACTACCGGCATATCGGCGCCGCCGATGGGGAACACAAAAAAGAGTCCGTATAAAATGGAAAGGCCGAAAATACCATAGAAGAACCAATGGGGATTGGCGGGGAGGTAAGCTATCAGGTAGGTAGCCAAACCGATGATGACCGCTAGTACCAAGAGATTAAAAATATGCTGGCCGGGAAACGAAAAATCTTTAATGGATCCATTGAGTTTTCCCCAAGCGATCACACTTCCAGCAAAGGAAATAGAACCAATGATGAGTCCGAGTACGATGATCACCAAAAAGCCCTGCAGGGCAGCTAGTCCACCGGCATCCGTAGCGAGCATCATCATCATCAGCAGGTCCATGTGCATCAAGTGATCGAATTCCACTAGGCTGATCAGGGCGGCGCAAGCCCCTCCCATTCCGTTGAACAGGCTCACCATTTCGGGCATGGCGGTCATCTTGACTTTTTTGGCGGAGACGGTACCCAAGATGGTGCCGAGGGCGATGCCCGCGAAGATCCATCCGTAGTTGCCCAGGGGCTGTCCGTCCTTCTCATACAAGAAAATGGTACCGAGCACCGCCAGGGTCATTCCAACCGCGGCCACCAGGTTGCCTTTGCGGGCCGTGGCCGGATGAGAAAGCATTTTTAATCCGACGATGAAGGTCACCGACGCGATCAGATAGCAAAATGTAAGCAAGGATGAGTACATCGGTGAATTATTTTTTCTTTTTGAACATTTCCAACATGCGGTCTGTCACCACAAATCCACCCACCACATTCAGGGTCCCCAGTACCACGGCCAAAAAACCGAGAGCCAGGGCCAAGTAGTTATCTGCCTCGGCCTGCCCCATCACAATGATCGCTCCGATGATCACCACGCCGTGAATGGCATTGGCACCGCTCATGAGGGGTGTGTGGAGTACGGCCGGTACTCGGCCGATCACTTCGATCCCGACGAAGATCATCAGGATCACAATGTAGAGGATCGATTGATTGGATTCGATCCAGTTCAGAATGGTTTGCATAGATCTGTGATTAAGCGATCAGTCGCGGATGCACCACTTTCCCTTCGTGGGTGATGCAGGCGCCACTGACCAGTTCGTCGTTCCAATTAAGGTGCATTCCTCCGTCTGCACCGATCAGCAGCTGAAGGAAGTTCTGTATGTTTTTTCCATAGAGCTTCGAGGCATCGGCCGGCATGGTGGCTGCCAGGTTGGAATTTCCGATGATTCGAACGCCGCGTCTTTCCACCGTCTGATCGTTTTCGGTAAAAGGTGTATTTCCGCCCGTGGCTGCGGCCAGGTCCACAATGATCGAACCCGAACGCATGGCGTCGATCATATCCTCCGTGATCAGCAAAGGCGCTTTCATCCCGGGAATTTGTGCGGTTGTAATGATGATATCTGATTTGATGGCCGATTCAGCGATCCGGGCCCGTTGACGTTGTTTGAAATCTTCGGATTGCTCTACGGCATATCCACCGGCCTGACTGGCATCGGCGGCACCTTCCACTTCAATGAATTTACCGCCCAAGCTCATGACCTCTTCTTTGACGGCGGGACGAGTGTCAAATACTTCCACGACTGCCCCCAAACGGCGAGCGGTGGCAATGGCTTGTAATCCCGCTACCCCGGCACCCAGGATCAGCATCTTGGCCGGGGCAATGCTTCCGGCTGCGGTCATGAACATGGGAAAATATCGTCCGTATTCAGTGGCTGCCAGCAGCACGGCTTTATATCCGGCAATGTTGGCTTGAGAGCTTAGCACGTCCATCGATTGGGCACGAGTGGTTCGGGGAAGCATGTCCAGTGAAAAGCAAGTGACCCCTTGCTGGGCCCAGGATTGCACCCGATCGCGCACAAATAAGGGTTGGTATACACCGATCAGGGCTTTACCGGAAAAAGTACCGCCATCCAGTTCGGCAGGCGTGTGGATGGAAAGGATGAGTTGGGATTCCTGAAGTACTTGCGCCCGGTTAACGACACGCGCACCGGCTTGTTGGTAGGATTCATCTGAGGCAAAGGCCTTGTTCCCTGCACCCGATTCCACCCAAATCGTCAGTCCTTTTTTGATCAGGGCAGCGACCGTCTCCGGAAGCAAGGATACGCGGGATTCAGCAGCTGGTTCTTTCAATACACCGAGGGTGAACATGCAATTGGTTTGTGGGATGAAGGTACGAAATTAATAATGCAGCCGAAGGTGCACGGGCTCCCGAAATTCCGATCGGAAAAAAACAATTCCGAATCGAAACAGATCAAGGGTTGCCCTCACCCGGGGATGTCGCTGAATGATCCGCCAGGCTGCTTCCATTTCCGCACTCCAGTAGATATCATCGAACACCAGGATGCTGGCGTTGGACGTATAAGGCAATAACTGCTCGAAATAGCGGAGCGTGGGCTCTTGGCGATGATTTCCATCCAGCCAAACCAAACCGACCGAATTTATTTTTGACAAAACCTCTGAAAGTTTCTCGTCAAAATTTCCAACGATGGTTTCAATATGATTGAATCCGTCCTGCCGAAACCTTTCAGCCGCTCGCTGGGCCAAAAAAGGATCTCCCTCCATCGTATAGACAGGTAAATCAGGACCCGCACTGGCCAAGTACTCAGTGGTCACGCCCAAACAAGTACCCAGCTCCAAAATGTTTTGGGGATGGTAGTGCTTGACCAACCGATACAATAACCGTGCCCCTCTTGGAGGTTGCAAGGCACGCCGGGCCAGGGAGCGAATGGTAATCAATGGCCTCGGATTTCGGCTGCCGCTTCCCAGATCGATTCGGGAAAAAGTTGTTCGATCGTACAACAAGTCGTGTCGATAGCGCTCGGGTTTTTCAAACACCTCCCGTGCGGTGGTATCCGGCAATACGCGGGTGATGAAATCAAATAAAAAAGGAGAGTGAACACCATGACCCTGTCGGTTGGCACAATGCATTCGATGGTTCAGGTAGGCCGCTGCCGTTCGAAGGATATTTATCATGAAGGCGAGGTTCCGATGCGGTCCCATTGCTCGTAGACCAGATCCACATTGTTTTTTTCATCGGCCGGTTGATGTAGTTGGGATGTGAGTACCCACTGTGCGGGATCGAATGCGGAAAAATAGGTATCCCCTGCCACGTCTGCCTGTACGCGGGTCAGGTAAAGACGATCGGCCATTGGAAGAAAAAGGTTGTAGATCTCTCCCCCGCCGATGATACAGACCTCTTTTGCCTCGGCAGACCGGGCAACGAGCAGTGCCTGCTCCGGCGAAGCGGCGATGAAAACGCCTTCGGGATGAAAATCGGGCTGACGGGTGATGACAATATTCTGTCGTCCCGGCAAGGGCTTTCCGAGCGATTCAAATGTCTTTCTGCCCATGACAATGGGCAGTCCCCAGGTCACATTCTTAAAATGTTTCAGATCAGCGGGTAAATGCCAGGGCATCTTTCCGTTGGAACCGATCACGCCGTTGCGGGCGGCTGCCACGACCAAGGATATGCGCATTCGATCCATTTATACGGCCACCGGCGCTTTTATGCCCGGGTGACATTGATAGTTTTCCAATGTAAAATCCTCGAACTGAAAAGAGAAGATGTCTTTCACGGCAGGATTCAGCCGCAGCGTGGGTAACGGGTAGTGCTCCCTGGCCAGTTGGGTGTTCACCTGCTCGAAGTGGTTGTTGTAAATGTGCGCATCGCCAAACGTGTGAATGAAATCGCCTGGCTGCAGGTCACAAACCTGTGCGATCATAAGTGTCAGCAAAGCATAGGAAGCGATGTTGAACGGCACCCCTAAAAATACATCGGCACTGCGTTGATAAAGTTGGCAACTTAGTTTTCCGTTGGCCACGTAAAATTGAAAGAGGGTGTGACAAGGCATCAAGGCCATCTGCGGCAGGTCGGCTACGTTCCAGGCGCTGACGATGAGCCGGCGGCTGTCGGGTGTTTTTTTGATCTGCTCGATCAGATCTTTGATCTGATCCACTATTTTTCCGTCCTTTCCTTCCCAGCTTCTCCATTGTTTTCCGTACACAGGGCCCAACTCACCCGATTCACTGGCCCACTCATCCCAGATCGAAACGCCGTGCGCTTTCAAATAGGCAATATTGGTCTCTCCACGGAGAAACCACAACAACTCGTAAATGATGCTTTTAAGATGAAGCTTTTTGGTGGTAACCAGCGGAAATCCCGCTTGCAGGTCAAACCGCATCTGGTAACCAAAAACGCTGCGGGTACCCGTGCCGGTTCGGTCGGACTTATCCATGCCGTTCTTCAGGATATGTCGGAGTAGTTCGTGATAGGCCTCCATGCGGGCAAGATAACCAATCCTCGCCCCGAAAGATTCGGATAGTGCTTACAATGTTGGGAAACTGTGGATACTAACGAGGCAACCGGGTACGACGAGCTTTTTCTTGCAGCAGCAGGCTCAATTCCCGTCCGGTCTGGCCCTGCACCGAGGTATTTTCCTGAGCCCGACGCATGAGATAAGGCACCACATCAGTGATCGGGCCAAAAGGAAGATACTTACTGACCGAGCAACCAGCCCGCGCCAGGTTGAAAGTAATGTTATCACTCATGCCGTATAACTGACTCCAATGGATGTGCGGGTGATCGATGGGGCGGTTCAATTCGCGCAGCAGGTTGACGGCATAAAGGCTGCTCTGTTCGTTGTGCGTTGCCACCAACAGAAAGATATCATCTAAATGTTCCACACAAAAGGCCAGCCCCGCATCATAATCGCGGTCGGAGGATTGCTTGTCTGGCTGGATCGGAGATCGATAACCCATCTTCCGAGCACGGGCACGCTCCTTTTCCATGTAAGCGCCTCTGACCAACTTGGCTCCTAATATAAAACCGCTTTGCCGACTTCGGGCATGATTATCCATCAGGAAATTCAGCCGATCGTGTCGATACAGTTGATAGGTATTGAAAACAACGGCCCGCTCGCGGTTAAATCGTTGCATCAACTCCAAGGTCAGTGCATCGATCGGGTCTTGTATCCACGACTCCTCCGCATCGATCAACACGCCTACCCCGCTGCGCGACCCAACGGCAACGATCGCTTCCACCCTGGACAGCACCCGCTTCCATTCGTCGGATTCCTCCCCACTCAATTTTTCGACGGCTGCCTGGTAACGCGTGATGAAATCACCCGTTTGCAAAGCAAGTAGTTCATGAATTTTTTCCAATAAAGCAAAGCGGGCCAGCCCGGTTACTTTTATGCTGATGAATGGGATATTGGGACATGTAGCGGCATGTTCAATGACCCGGATGAATTCCTCTCTGGCCGCCTCAAAATTTTCCTCGCCTTCTTTTCCCTCCACGCCATAATCCAGGATGACATCCACCCCGAATCCGTGCAACGCGTTCGATACCGCACGAGTCTGCGGCAGGGTTTCACCCCCCACAAATTGACGAAAAATGGTCTTTCGCAGAAGGGATAACACCGGCAACCGGTTGCGAACGGCCCAGGGGGTTAGGTGCGTACCCAACTTCACCAGCGGGGCGAACGACATCAACCGAAAAAGTAAGAGGGAATTTTTAAGCTCCGAATCCGATCGGTGGGCAAAGGCAATTTCCGTATTGTCAAATCGGATCTCAGGAGTGGGCATGGGCATGAGCAGCGAGTCGTTCCCGGCAAAAATAGTCAATGTGCCACGAACCCTCTAAATCGCCTGATGATTGAAGGGCTGCAATACCATTTCGCTGACGACACCCGAAGCCGGCTGCTGACAAAGAAACCAGATGGCCTTGGCAGCCTCCTCCGCAACGATCATCTTATCGCGCTGCACCCGCAGATCGATCCCATCCCAGAAAGGAGAATCTACGCCCCCCAGATAGATCAAGGTAAAACGAACCTGCGTACGCTTGCATTCTTCACGCAGACTTTGCATCATGCCCACTAAGCCGTATTTACTGGCACTGTAGGCAGCTGCACCCGCCATGGGAACTTTGCCCAACACGCCGGGTATGTGGATGACCAATCCCTTACCTGCCTGTTTCATGGCCGGCAGAAATTTCTTCATCAGCCGAAAAGGGGCCGTCAGGTTTATTTCCAGCGTGCGACGAAAATCCTCTTCCTCCAATTGCTCCAGAGGTTTGATGATCCCAATGCCGGAAGCATTAACCATCACATCGATCTGTGGAAAAACGGCGAAAAAGGAAACGGCAAGTTGCTCCAGACTGGCCGCGTCTTGCAGGTCCACCACGGCCGTCTGGCTCGCCGGCAAACCCAACTCCGAGGCCAACCCCAAAAGCGTTTCGGGATTTCTTCCGGTCAAAAACAGATCGGCCCCGCTTTGCCGGAGCAGTGCTGCCGTACGCCGACCAATTCCACCCGTGGCACCCACCAGCAATACTTTTTTCCCTTTTACAGATTCCATAATTCGTTTTTTAAGCAACAATCCTGGAGGGCATTTGTTCTGTAGCTGTGTCCACCGCCTGTTTGATATTTCCCCACCAGTTATATCCGTCGCATCCCGGCTTGGAAAAGGGCTGTCCGGTCTATTTGATCGAAGAATTCCTCTACTTCCGCCAGTACTCTTTTCATAAAGCTAAATTGGTCTTTCACCGCGCCAGCATGCGTGCCTATCAGGCCGAGCTTAGCCAGCAAGGATACCGAGTACAGTACGTGGAGGCCAAGCAAGCAGAGGCAGATATTCGGAAGCTCATTCCGCTGTTGAAAAAACAAGGCATTACCGAGATCCGGTACTGTGATCCGACGGATGAATGGTTGTTGCGCCGACTAAATAGTGCCGCTGCCAAATCACGCATAGCGCAGACACTCCTTCCCTCTCCCAATTTTCTCTGCTCACCCGAAGAGATCATCGCCGGCCGAAAACAGCCGATGTATTTTCAAACGGATTTTTACGTTCGACAGCGAAAGCAGTTCGGATGGCTGATGGATAAAAATGGAAAGCCGGTAGGCGGACAATGGTCCTTCGATGCCGACAACCGAAAACCCCTCCCTAAGGGGGTTTCCATCCCGGCCCTAAAAAAAATACCCGCCTCCACCCACCTCCCGGAGGCCATGCAATATGTGGAGAAGAACTTTCCTAATAACTACGGAGAGGGCCATATGCCGCTTTTTCCATTTACAAGAAAAGAAACGCTTCGCTGGCTGGATGATTTTTTAGAAACCCGTTTCGCGTCGTTTGGAGAGTATGAAGATGCCATGCACCCGGATGAGGTGATGTTGTTTCACAGCGGACTCACCCCGATGCTGAATGTGGGATTGATCAGCCCCCAGGAAGTCATTGAACGAGCCCTGACCTATGCCCAAAAGCACGACATACCGCTTGCCTCCACAGAGGGCTTTTTGAGACAGGTGACCGGCTGGCGGGAATTCATCCGTTTGGTGTATGTGCAAGCGGGAAACCGGCAGCGCACCACGAACTATTGGAAATTCACCCGAAAGATCCCGGAATCATTTTGGCTCGGAGAGACAGGCATCGTTCCGGTAGACCGGGTCATTCAAAAATTATTGCGTACGGGATATTCGCACCACATTGAGCGACTGATGATCCTCGGTAATTTCATGCTCCTCTGCGAATTCGATCCCGATGAAGTGTACCGATGGTTTATGACTCTTTACATCGATGCGTACGATTGGGTGATGGTGCCCAACGTTTATGGCATGACCCAATTTGCGGACGGTGGCTTGATGACCACCAAACCCTACATCAGCGGCAGCAATTATGTACTGAAAATGGGCAAATGGGAAAAAGGCGAATGGCAAGCGATCTGGGATGGACTGTTTTGGAGATTCATGTCCAAACACCGGGCCTTCTTTACCCAAAATCCCCGGCTGGGCATGTTGATCCGCAGCTGGGATAACATGGATCCTGCCAAGAAAAAAGCACACCTGCACCAAGCAGAGCAGTTCCTAAAAAAGCTGGATGCATGAAAGCCATCCCCAAAAATCAACTGCCCCAAAAGACCTGCCCCGTCTGCCAACGCCCCTTTGCCTGGCGGAAAAAATGGGAAAGGGACTGGGATCGAGTGATCTACTGCAGTGAACGTTGCCGCCGGCAACCCAAAAGCAATCTTCCGCCCCCACAACTATCTTCCCGGTAGCTTGTTATTGAAGGGTGAACAAACATTTTCCCACCGACATCGACTCCATTTTAGACCGAATTGAGAAGGTCGATCCGATAGCGTACGCACGCACCCGCAACTTTAAAGAGGGGGCTGTAAGCCAGCTTTCTCCCTATATTTCGAGAGGTGTTATCAGTACCCGACAAATACTTACCTCGCTGGTTGACAGAGGTTTCTCCTGGACAACGTCACAAAAATTCGTGCAGGAACTGGCCTGGCGGGAATTCTATCAGCGCCTGTGGCAGTCAATGGAGGATGACCTTTTTGAGGACATCCTACAAGTCCGCTCCGGCGTCCAGAACCGCCAGATGCCCAAGTCTTTGATCGAAGGCCGCACGGGCATACAGGCCATCGATGCGGGGATCCGGGAGCTGCAGGAAACCGGGTACATGCACAACCATTTACGGATGTATGTGGCCAGCCTAGCCTGTAACATCGGACATTCTCACTGGCCCATGCCAGCTGCCTGGCTATATTATCATTTGCTAGATGGCGACCTGGCCAGTAATACATGCAGTTGGCAATGGGTAGCGGGCACCTTCAACGGGCGAAAGTATTATTGCAATCAGGGCAACATCGATAAATATTTTCAAACCGACCAACCCGGAACGTTTCTGGATCACTCCTACGAATCGCTCCCCAACCGTCCGATCCCGGAGCCGCTGCGTACATTGAGTGAATTCAATTCCCAAACAACTCTCCCGAAATCAATCCTTCCGGTGCTGGATCCTTCCAAGCCCCTCTACATCTACAACGCGTACAACCTCGACCCGAATTGGGATCGTGCGGTAGATGCAAACCGGGTACTATTGTTGGAACCAGACCATTTTCGTCGCTTTCCGGTCAGTCCCATGGTGATCGATTTTGTACTGGGACTGGCTTCAAACATTGAGGGGATACAGATCTATACCGGCGAGTTACAATCCATCCCAGGTCTGCGGTCGTTCCCGCAAATCGTTTCCAAGGAGCATCCTGCCTTTAGGCATTATCCCGGCATCAAACAAGAACGCACTTGGATGTTTCCGGGCTTGCGCGTGAATCATACCTCCTTCTTCCGTTTCTGGAAACAAGCAGAGCGACAAGCCAAGACTTACTTTTCACAAAGACCCATTGCAGAGCCAGTTTCCTAACGATTATCTTTGCGAAAACCTATCGCATGCTCGCAAAATCTCCCTCGGAAAGTTTGACCATCATGACGGAGCTGGTGCTCCCCAACGACACCAATGTGTTTGGCAACCTGATGGGTGGCCGACTCATGTATTGGATGGACATTGCCGCAGCGCTTTCCGCTCAAAAACATTGTAACGCCCCGGTGGTGACCGCATCGGTCGATAATATCTCCTTTGAAAATCCCATTAAGCTGGGCAACGTGGTGCACATTGAAGCCAAAATCACCCGGGCGTTCAATACCTCGATGGAGATCCACCTGAAAGTTTGGGGCGAGGACCTTACCCAGCAATATAAATACAAGAGCAACGAGGCGTATTACACCTTCGTGGCCCTGGACCCCAACCGCAAACCCCGACCCGTCTCCGCCATCACCCCCGAAACACCGGAAGAGAAAAAATTATTCGACGGAGCCCTCCGGCGGCGTCAGCTTCGTTTGATCCTGGGTGGTAAAATGCACCCCGACGAAGCCGCGGAACTCAAGGCACTTTTTGTTAAAGATTAATTGGCGGATGTCAACTGCCGTGGGTAGAATTGGGCGGACTGCTCAATGGCATCCATCACCAACTGCATGAGATCATCCTGTGAAGCTTCCGGGTCGTAGACCAACGGTTCTTTAAAAGTGACCGAAAGCCGTGTACCCCAACGTTTCATTTTCAATCCTGTCTTGTTAAAGGCTCGGGAGAATCCATCGATCACCACCGGTATCACGATTGGCTGCATCTGCTTCATGATGCGGGCCGTTCCTTTTCTACCGGGTGCGTAGGGCGAAGTGGTTCCTTGCGGAAAATTGATTATCCAATTTTCTTCCAAGGCCCGGTGAATTTTTCGACTATCAGAAATATCCAATCCATGGATCTTCTCGTCACCCGAAGTCCGCCACGCACGCTTCACCGTGATGCCACCGGCCAGGAGAAACAAACGGCTTAGGAAATTCTTTCGCATGGTCTCCCCGGCCGCTACGTAATTTACCCGTAGAAAAGGGGCCAGTAGGTAGAAGGGCAATCCCAGCCGCTTTTTATATCCCCACTTAACAGCCGAGAAAATGTGCAGGAACGTAATGACCTCTGAAAAATAGGTTTGGTGATTGCTGACAAAAAGGACCCGCTTGGCAGGAAGCTTTGCCAGGTGTTCCATCCCCCGGATCTGCATCCGATTGAACCACACCAAACCTGGAAAGCTCAATACGCCAATCACCAGGTGTACGAGCCGCTTACGGATCTCCCATTTACTTGTTTGTATGTCCATCGCAGTCGGAAGATTCCAAATGTACAGAAGATTGCCATCCGAGTGAATATAAAAAAAGGCTGTCCGCGTGGACAGCCTTTAACTACGCTTTCGGTAGAATTTATTCGCCAGCAGGGGTTTCTGTGCTCTCCCCGCCTTCCATCTTCTTCTTCAGATCGGCCAATACGCCCAGGTCACCCAATGTGGCTTTTTCCACTTTGCTTTGGATGTTCTTAACGGCTTTCTTGGTCTTATCTGCTTCGGTACGAGCCTCTTTCTTAGCGGTTTCTACTTCTTCCACCTTTCCTTGCTCCCAGATACGGGTATGCGAAAGAACGATGCGCTTCTCATTGCGATCGAACTCGATCACCATGAATTGGGCCGTTTCATCGGCAGCGATGCTCTTTCCATCTTCCTTACTGAGGTGACGGTTGGGGGCAAATCCTTCCAGACCATAAGGCAACTGTACCACCGCGCCTTTGTCGTCGCGACGGGTAACGTGTCCTTCATGGATGCTACCGATGGTGAAGGTTTCCTGCAGGGTATTCCAAGGATCGTCTTCCAATTGTTTGTGCCCGAGTTGGAGTTTACGATTCTCCTTATCGATACCGAGGATCATCACATCAATGGTTTGTCCCACTTTCGTGTACTCCGTCGGATGATTGAATCGCTTCAGCCAGCTGAGATCACTGATGTGGATCATCCCTCCGATGCCAGGGGCCAATTCTACGAACACCCCGTAATTGGTGATGTTCTTCACCAACCCGCTGTGTTTGCTTTCTTGCGGGAAACGGACTTCAATGTCGTTCCAGGGATCTTCGGTGAGTTGCTTGATCGACAAACTCATCTTACGGCTGTCGCGATCGAGGGTAACGATCTTGGCTTCGTATTCATCTCCCAGCTTGAAGAACTCTTTGGCATTGATCGGAGAGTTTGACCAACTGATCTCGGAAACGTGTACCAGTCCTTCGACACCCGGTTGGATCTCGAGGAAGGCCCCGTAATCTTCGATGTTGACCACTTTCCCTTTGACCACATTTCCTTCGGCGATGTTGGCACCCAACACATCCCACGGATGAGGTGTCAGTTGCTTTAGGCCGAGGCTGATACGGCGCTTTTCGTCGTCGAAATCCAATACCACCACGTTGATCTTCTGGTCGAGCTTAAGCACTTCAGAAGGATGCGCGATGCGTCCCCAAGAGATATCGGTAATGTAGAGCAGGCCATCCAAGCCACCGAGGTCCATGAACGCTCCGAAATCGGTGATGTTCTTGACGGTTCCCTCGAGTACTTGTCCTTTTTCGAGTTTGCTCATGATCTCGGCACGCTGGGCTTCGATGTCGCTTTCGATCAGGGCCTTGTGCGATACCACGGCATTTTTGATGGCTTCGTTGATCTTCACCACTTTGAACTCCATGGTCTTACCCACGAATTGATCGTAATCGGTCACCGGTTTCACGTCGATCTGAGATCCGGGCAGGAAGGTTTCCATGCCGAATACATCCACGATCAATCCGCCTTTTGTCTTGGAGGTAACGGTACCGGTAATGACTTCTCCGGTCTTGTGTACTTCCACGATGCGCTCCCAGGCACGGGTAATGCGGGCCTGACGGCGGCTGAGGTTCAGGTGACCATCGCGGTCTTCTTTCTCCACGATCATGACCTCGACTTCATCGCCGATGGCCAAACCGGGCAGGTCGCGAAATTCATTGAGCGAGATCAGACCATCACTTTTGAAACCAATGTTCAGGACGACATCGGTCTTGGTCAGTCCAACCACGAGTCCTTTGATCAACTCGCCATCGCTCAGTTGTACAAATGTGTTTTCGTACACTTTGTCGTATTTCTCCCGCTCGCTATCCGAGTAAGAGATGAGGTTACGACGGTCCACGCTCCAATCGAAATCGTCGTGAGCGGTGGGGGGCACAGGTGCCTTTGTTGTCGCTGTAGGGGCGGCGGTATCCGCGCCCGTCTCCTGTGCATCAGCGTTTAGTTGTTTGAAAATCAGATGCTGAAACATGTGTGTTTCCCGAAAGGGTTTTATTTTCGGGGATGCAAAGATAGTAAAATAGACTGATTTTCAAGTGGTTTTAGCCTTAAAATCGGTCGGATATCGACTTCTACAACTACCTGGCATACAACCAATTAACAGACCCAATCAAACCCTTTGCTATACTCGATACTCAAGATCTGGTCGCGGTGCCTCCTCCCCCTCTATGTTCGTCATATCCGGATCGAAAAACCGGAGGTATTGGCTTGGGAGGGTCCCCTGCTCTTGGCCTGCAATCATCCGAATTCATTTTTGGATTCGATCCTGTTGGATACGTTGTTTGAAAGACCGGTCTGGTCACTGGCGCGCGGCGATGCCTTTCGGAATGGGCTGATCAGACGCCTGCTGCATTCCCTTCGGATCCTGCCTGTTTATCGAACCAGTGAAGGGCCCGAGAACCTGCACATCAATTACCGCACCTTTGAATCCTGTTTGCTATTGTTTCGTAAAAAAGGGATCGTCACGATTTACAGCGAAGCCAAATGCACCAATGAATGGCGGCTTCGTCCCTTGCGTAAAGGCACCGCACGCCTGGCCATGCAAACCTGGGGAGCAGGCATTCCGCTTAAAGTCTTGCCCGTTTCTCTGAACTACAGCTCCTACTATCGATATGGGAAGAATCTGATCCTTTCATTCGGTGAAGTGATCGAATCGACCGATATCCCCTGGAATGAATCGGAAGGGAAACGACATCAAGCCTTCAATGAGAAGCTGGAGCGTGCCCTGCGCAAAGGAGTGATTGAACTCGATAAAAAAGATGTGGCGAGCAGAAGAAAGATTTTTCATCGGCCTGTTTCCCCGTTTGTCAGGGTGATCACGCTCCTACCGGCTGTGTTCGGCTGGCTGTTACATGCACCGCTCTACTTTCCGATCCGGGCCTTGGTGGCCATTGCTTCGAGATACAACGATCACTTTGATTCGATCGTAGCCGGACTACTTCTCTTGCTGGCACCATTGTATTGGGTGGGACTAGGTTACGCAGGATACAGTCTGTGGGGAATGCTGGGACTAGGGCTGGGACTACTCGCACCGATCACGGTACGTGCGCTGCTCATGTGGCTTCCACAAACGGATTGAGAGGGGTTCAATCGGCCGTAAACAGATTCGGATTTTTTCGTTCGGCCGCTTCGATGGGTGCATAATCCGATAAGATCTCTGCTTTGTTTTTACGAACACAGACATCGTGCTCGAAGTGTGCGGAGACGGAACCGTCTTTGGTGCGGACCGTCCACCCATCCGAATCCGTAAACACTTCTTTTTTACCGAGGTTGATCATGGGTTCGATGGCCAGCACCAGTCCTTCTTTAAGCTTGGGACCGGTTCCACGTTTTCCATAGTTCGGGACTTGCGGGTCTTCGTGCAGGGAGGTACCCAAACCGTGCCCGACCAGCTCTCGCACCACGCCGTATCCGTGCTTTTTCTCGGTTAGCTCTTGAATGGCGTTCGAAACATCGCCGACCCGATTGCCCACGATGCATTTCTCGATGCCTTTGTAAAGCGATTCCTTGGTAACGCGTATGAGTTGCATGATTTGCAGACCCGGATCGCCGAGTACGAAAGTGTAGGCGTGATCGCCATGCCAACCATCTCGAATGACGCCGATGTCGATCGAGACTACATCTTTTTCTTGCAGCACTTTATCGGACGGAAATCCGTGTACCACTACATCGTTCACGGAAATACAGGAATGGAAGGGATAACCATGATAGTTGAGAAAGGATGGCGTAGCGCCGTGGTCGCGAATGATGGTCGCGATCTGCTGATCGATGGCGCGGGTGGTGATACCCGGGCGCAGTTCGGCTGCGATCAGGGAAAGCGTATGGCTGACCAGCCGGGCACTGACCCGCATCTTATCGATCTGCTCCTCGGTCTTGCAGTACATCATGTTCGGGCAAATATCCAAAAAACAAACCCGGCCGGGGCCGGGTTTGAGAAAAAAGTTTGAGGAAGGATCACATCTGTACGGCCGAGGAGGTTTGACGTCCCTGAATGCGTCCGCCTTTCATGAGTCCGTCGTACTGGCGCATCAGGAGTTGCGTCTCGATCTGCTGCAGCGTATCCAACACCACCCCTACCATGATCAGCAGGGAGGTTCCGCCGAAGAAAGTGGCGAACTGCTGTGTCACACCGAGTCGCTGGGCAATACCGGGCAGGATTCCCAATAATGCCAACAGGATGGCGCCGGGCAGGGTGATCTTATCCATGATCGCTCCGATGTAATCGGCGGTGGGCTGACCGGGCTTTACCCCCGGAATGAATCCGTTGCTCTGCTTAAGATTGTCAGCGATCTGTTTGGGATTAAAAATTAGGGCCGTGTACAAGTAGGTGAACGCGATCACTACGATGGAATAGATCACCATATACCAGATGTTGCTTTGGTCAGTGATCGCTTGCAGGAAGGCGTTGGATTGCGTATTGTAGTTGGCGAAAATCGTGGGAATGAAAATGATGGCCTGTGCGAAGATGATCGGCATCACACCGGCACTGTTCACTTTCAGGGGCAGGAACTGACGAGCCCCACCGAATTGGCGGTTGCCGACGATCTGTTTGGCATAGTTAACCGGCACTTTCCGCACCCCTTGGATCAGCAGGATACAGCCCAGGATGATGGCAATGAGAATGGCGATCTCTACGATAAAGATGAGGATCTGTCCGTTGCGCACAGATTTCGCACTCAACTCCTGAAGGAAGGATTGCGGCAGGCGGGCCAGGATTCCGATCATGATGATCAAAGAAGTTCCATTGCCTAATCCGCGGTCGGTGATCTTCTCTCCCATCCACATTACGAAGAGTGTTCCGGCGGTGAGCAACACCACGGTCGACAACCAGAAATACGGAGCGAAACCGGGCAGGATGGCGCCGGATTGTTGGGTGAGTCCATTGAGGTAGGTCACATATGCGGAAGCCTGTAGCAACGTAACCACCACGGTCAGGTAGCGGGTATATTGATTGATCTTTTTACGACCGCTCTCTCCCTCTTTTTGCATCTTCTGGAATTGAGGAACCAGCACGGTCATCAATTGCATGAAGATGGAAGCGGAGATATAGGGCATGATACCCAGCGCAAAGATCGAAGCCTGGTTAAAGGCTCCGCCGGAAAAAGCATCGATCAGGCCCAGGATACCCGTGTTGTTTTGAACACCGGCCTCCATGGCCTCCGGGTCGATACCGGGCAGTACGATGTGCGCTCCAATACGATAGATCAGGATCATCAGAATGGTGTACAGGATCTTCCCGCGCAACTCCTCGATGCTCCAGATATTTTTCAGCGTCTGTATGAGGTTCTTCACTTGGTTTCAGTTTGAGGCAAAACTTAGGCAACGATTTCAACGGATCCGCCGGCCGCTTCAATGGCAGCTTTGGCTTTTTCACTGATGGCATTCACTTTGCAAGTGAACTTCCCTTTCAGTTCTCCGTTTCCGAGCAATTTGACCCGATCGGTTTGGGCGATCAGTCCGTGGATGTAAAGATTCTCCAGGGTGATCTCACTCAATTGATATTTTTCGGACAACTGCTGTAATTGACCGAGGTTGAATACCCGGTACTCGATGCGGTGGGGATTCTTGAATCCACGCTTGGGCACGCGGCGTTGGATGGGCATCTGTCCGCCCTCGTGACCCAAATTACGTTTGTAACCGGTGCGGCTTTGTGCACCCTTGGTTCCTTTGGTGGCGGTTCCGCCGTGTCCGGATCCGTCTCCGCGTCCGATACGTTTCTCTTTGTGTGTCGCGCCTTTGGCGGGACGAATTTGATGCAGTTTCATAGTCTGTTTTTTACTCAACGGGGTTGGCTCCCCTCGCTTGTTATGAATGATTCCGCGTTAGCGGAACGAATGAATTATTTAACGTCCTCCACCTTTACGAGATGGGTGACTTTGCGTACCATACCGAGGATCTGCGGAGTGGCCTCCACTTCCTTGGTAGAGTTCGTTTTGTTCAGTCCGAGTGCCTGCAACGTCAGTTTCTGACGCTCGGGGCGGTCGATCGGGCTTTTGACCAGGGTGATCTTGATTTTTTTCATACGATTCGTTTTGTCGCGCGGGCGCAGATTATCCGTTGAATACTTTCTTCAGTCCGAGGGTGCGGGTCTTCGCCACCTGAATAGGCTCGCGAAGCAGTGCCAATGCCTTAAAGGTAGCCTTGACCACGTTATGCGGGTTGGCCGATCCGAGGGATTTGGCCAATACATCCGTAACACCGGCACTCTCCAGTACGGCACGCATGGAGCCTCCGGCGATCACACCCGTACCATGGGCGGCGGGCTTGATCAGCACTTTGGCGGCACCTTCTTTGGCCCACTGGTCGTGCGGAATGGTTCCTTTCATAACGGGCACCTTGATCAGGTTCTTCTTGGCATCTTCTATGCCTTTGGTGATGGCTTCCTGGACTTCTTTGGCCTTGCCCAGTCCGTGTCCCACCACTCCGTTCTCATTTCCCACTACGACGAGGGCAGAGAAGCTGAAGGTACGACCGCCTTTGGTGGTCTTGACCACGCGGTTGATGGCAACCACCTTGTCTTTCAGTTCCAGATCTCCGGCTTTTACCCGGTTCAGCGTAAGCTTTGACATGTATTCGGTTTGAATTGATTCGATTGATTAAAATTTAAGTCCGGCTTCCCGGGCACCATCGGCGACGGCTTTGACACGACCATGGAAAAGATTTCCGCCACGGTCGAAACAAACGGCTTGTACACCCAGCTCCACGGCTTTGCGTGCGAGGGCAGCACCTACCAGCTTGCTTTTTTCTGTCTTCGTTCCTTTTTGAGCGGCGATGTCTTTATCCCGAGAGGAAGCGGCGCACAGGGTCTGCCCTTTGGTATCATCGATCAGCTGCGCATAGATATCTGCGTTGCTGCGATAGATGGCCAGGCGAGGCTGTGTTGCGGTACCACTCACCTTGCGGCGGATGCGGTATCGGATGTTCTGCTTTTTCTGGGCTTTGGCTTTCGGATTCATCTTGTTTATTTTTTCGGACCGGAGTCCTTCTACTGTTTACGATTATTTACCAGCGGCTTTACCGGCTTTCTTACGAACCACTTCGCCTACATAGCGTACGCCTTTGCCTTTGTAGGGCTCCGGTTTACGCAGGCTGCGGAGTTTGGCGGCAACCTGACCGATCAATTGCTTGTCGATCCCCTCGAGGGTGATCATGGGATTTTGTCCTTTTTCCTGAGAAGTGGCCACTTTCAATTCCTTGGGCACTTCAAAAATGATGTTGTGCGAGAAACCCAGCGAAAGATCCAGCAGGTTTCCGGTATTGGCGGCCTTAAAACCGACCCCGATCAGCTCAAGCTTACGCTCGTACCCATCGGTTACGCCTTTCACTAAGTTGGCCAGTAGGGCCCGATACAGGCCGTGCAGGGCACGGTGACGGATCTGATCGGTGGGGCGGGTGATGTGCACCAGACCGTCCTTCACCTCGATGGTGATGTCGCGGTCGATGGTTTGCTTCAATTCGCCTTTCTTCCCTTTAATGGTGACCACATTGTCCTTTCCTACGGTGACGGTAACGCCTTCCGGAAGGGTGATCGATTTTTTTCCTATACGTGACATAACAACTTGTTTGTTATTTTTTAAAATGTTTCTCCGGTTAGGGTCCTGGGTTCAGATGCCGTATAGCGCTCTTAATGACCAGTCCGTTGATTCCAGCATCGGGCCCCGGAGGTTGGACCCGAGCGGTGCCACATCAATAGATGTAGCAAAGCACTTCTCCACCGACGTTCTGTGCCTTGGCGTCCTTGTCGGTCATAACCCCCTTCGAGGTCGACAGGATGGCCACACCCAATCCGCTCTTTACCCGGCGGAAATCGGCGGGCTTGGCGTATTGACGAAGACCGGGGCGGCTGATGCGCTCCATGCTCTGGATGGCAGGCTGTTTGGTCGCGGGGTCGTACTTCAAGGCGATCTTGATGATGCCTTGCTTGTTGTTGTCCTCGAACTTGTATTTCAGGATATACCCCTGATTGTACAAGATTTCGGTCATCCGCTTTTTCAAATTGGAAGCGGGGATGTCGACGACGCGGTGTCCGGCCATTTGGGCGTTCCGGATGCGGGTCAGAAAGTCTGCGATAGGATCGGTTACCATATTTTTTCCTCCTGATATCCGGTTCAGGACCGGATGGTTTGGATTGTTAATTGATTCGTTTTACCAGCTGGCTTTTTTCAGTCCGGGTATCTTCCCAGTGAGGGCCATGTCGCGCAACGCTATACGGGAGATACCGAAGTAGCGTACGTAACCTTTCGGCCGGCCGGTGAGTTGACAACGGTTCTTGAGGCGCACTTTGGACGAGTTGCGGGGCAATTCATCGAGTGCTTTCCAATCGCCGGCTTGTTTGAGCGCTTCGCGCTTGGCAGCATAATGATCTACCATGCGTTCGCGTTTCACTTGACGGGCCTTGACGGAAGTTTTCGCCATAAGGATTCAGTTTATCTGTTTAATTGTTTTTGTTGTTGCGGAAAGGCATGCCCATTTCTTTGAGCAGTTCAAAGGCTTCCTCATCGGTATTGGCCGTGGTCACGAACGTGATGTCCATACCGGTGATCTTGCTCACTTTATCGATGTCGATCTCGGGGAAGATGATCTGCTCGGTCACGCCCAGGGTGTAATTTCCCCGACCGTCGAAAGATTTCTCGCTGACCCCTTTGAAGTCGCGTACCCGGGGCAAGGCCACGGAAACCAGGCGGTCCAGGAACTCATACATCTTCTCCCCGCGCAGCGTAACACGAGCCCCGATGGGCATGTTCTTGCGGAGTTTGAAATTGGAGATGTCCTTTTTCGACATGGTGGCAACGGCTTTCTGGCCGGTGATCTGAGACAACTCATCGAGGGCCACATCGATCATCTTCTTATCCGATACCGCTCCGTTCACGCCCCGATTCACGCAGATCTTCTCCAACTTCGGAGCTTGCATGACGGTGCTGTATCCAAATTTTTTCACCAGGGCCGGCACCACGTCATTCTTGTATTTGTCAGCCAACCGGGGTTTGTATTGTTTCGTGCTCATAGTTCGTTACGATTACGGGGTAAAGATTTATAGGGTATCACCGGATTTTTTGGAAATGCGCTGCGTCTTGCCTTCTGCGCGTTTCTTGGAAGTACGCACACCGGCTTTGGCCTTTGCATCCCACAACATCACGTTGCTGATCTGAATCGGGGCTTCTTTCTTAACGATGCCACCCTGCGTGTTCTTCGCCGAGGGTTTGGTGTGCTTGGTGATCATATTCACGCCTTCCACGATCACCTTCCCCTCTTCGATCAATACTTCTTTTACTTGACGGGGACGGCTGCGGTCCTTATCATCGCCGGCGATCACCACCACGGTGTCTCCCTTGCGGATGTTGTATTTGGCTTTAAAACGTGCTTTCATATAAATGACTTTGTAGTGTTAGGGTTTCAGAGGACCTCGGGGGCCAGGGATACGATTTTCATATAGCCCTTGTCACGCAGTTCGCGGGCCACTGGTCCGAAGATGCGGGTACCACGGGGCTCATCGGACTGGTTGAGGATCACCACCGCATTGTCGTCAAAACGGATATAGGAACCATCCTTGCGACGCAGTTTCTTGGTGGTGCGTACGATCACGGCTTTTGCCACGGTACCTTTCTTGATACCGCCGGAGGGCAAGGCATCTTTTACGGTCACCACGATCTTGTCTCCGATGCCAGCATAACGTTGTCCGCTGTTACCCAGCACCCGGATGCAGAGTACTTCTTTGGCGCCGCTGTTATCGGCCACATTCAACCGGCTTTCTTGCTGTATCATTTCGTTTCTTTTTTTAAGGTCAGTTTATTTCACTTTCTCCACGATCTCCACCAGACGCCAGCGCTTGGTTTTGCTCAGGGGACGGGTCTCCATGATCTTGACCAGGTCACCAATGCTGCACTCGTTCTTCTCATCGTGCGCATGGAACTTCGTGGTCTTCTTCACGAATTTTCCGTAGATCGGGTGTTTCACTTTACGCTCCACGGCCACGGTGACCGTTTTGGTCATCTTGTTGCTGGTGACAACGCCGATACGTGTTTTTCTTAAGTTTCTTGTTTCCATCAGTAGGTGGATTTATTAAGCTTGCTCTTGCTTGTTTTTAAGTTGGGTTTGCAGACGAGCGATGTCGCGACGCAGGCTCCGGAGGGTCATGGGGTTCTCCAACGGAGAAATGGCGTGGGCGAACTCCATTTTCTTCAAACGAAGCTTATCCTCTTCCAGGCGCGAACGGAGATCTTGCTCGTTCAACCCTTGAATGCTTTTCAGAAAATCGGCTTTTTTGGACATGGCCAGTTTATTTAGAAGGATTAGGCCGAGACCAGGTCGCGGCGCATGATAAATTTGGTTTTGATGGGCAGTTTGCCAGCCGCCAGCGACAGGGAGGCACGGGCCACCTGCTCACTTACGCCGTCGATCTCGAATAAGATACGTCCCGGTTTCACCACGGCAGCCCAGAATTCCAGGTTACCCTTACCCTTTCCCATACGAACCTCCAGGGGCTTGCGGGTGATGGGCTTGTCGGGGAAAATACGGATCCAGACATTTCCTTCCCGTTTCATCTCACGGGTCAGCGCCTGACGGGCCGCCTCGATCTGACGATCGGTGATCCAATGCTCATCGAGTGCCTTGAGGGCAAAGGAGCCAAAGGAAATGGTCGTGCCGCGCTTCGCGTCGCCTTTCATGCGACCCTTCTGCATTTTCCGGTGCTTGGTACGTTTCGGCTGTAACATATCTTATTGTTTCGAATGAGTGTTTGAATGATTTGATTAACTACGGGCCCGTCCACCACCACCGCGACGCTCACCGCCCCGGCGATCGTCCCGACGCTCCATGCTCCGCTCACCACCGCGGCGCTCGGAAACATCGCTCTTGCCCCCTACGAAATTTGGATTCAGGTCACGCTTGGCCAGTACTTCTCCTTTACAGATCCATACTTTGATGCCGATCTTTCCGTAAACGGTTTGGGCAAATACGTTGGCGTAGTCGATGTCCATCCGGAACGTGTGCAACGGCACGCGACCTTGTTTGATCTCTTCGGTACGGGCGATCTCGGCTCCACCCAGACGTCCGGCAACCTTTACCTTGATCCCCTCGGCACCCATGCGGAGTGCGGAGGCGATTGACATCTTGATGGCACGCTTGTAGCTGATACGGTTCTCGATCTGACGGGCAATGTTATCGCCCACGATCATCGCGTCGAGTTCGGGACGACGGATCTCCAGGATGTTGATCTGGACATCCTCCTTACCGGTGAGTTTTTTCAACTCCTCCTTGATACGGTCCACTTCCCCACCCCCTTTACCAATGATGATACCGGGCTTTGAGGTGTGGATGGTCACGATCAGCTTGCCCAAGGTGCGTTCGATAACGATCTTGGAGATGCCTCCCTTGTTGATGCGGGCATTGAGGTAGTTGCGGATCTTGGTGTCTTCGATCAATTTACCGGCGTAATCCTTTTTGGTTCCGAACCAATTGGATTCCCACCCGCGAATGATTCCCAGACGATTACCGATCGGATTTGCTTTTTGACCCATGGTCGTTGTTTGTTCGTTGAGTAGTTTAAAATTATTTGGATGTCGTATCGACGATGACCGTCACGTGGTTGCTGCGCTTGCGAACACGATAGCCGCGTCCCTGCGGGGCCGGACGCATCCGCTTCAGGGTGCGGGCTCCGTCCACGAAAATGGTCTTCACCACCAGTTGACTCTCGTCACCCCCTTCATTCTTCTGTTTCCAGTTGCTGATGGCACTGAGTACCAGCTTGCGCAAGGGAACGGCAGGATGCTTGGGATTGTGCTCCAGTTGTGCCAATACCTTTTCCACTTTCTGTCCGCGGATCAGGTCGGCCAGCAAGCGCATTTTGCGGGGCGAGGTCGGATAATTTCTGAGTTTAGCTACGGCTTCCATGATGTGCTACAGTTACTTGATTAAGATTCTTTTTTCGAGTGCCCTTTGAACTGACGGGTGGGGGCAAACTCACCCAATTTGTGACCCACCATGAACTCCGTCACGTACACGGGGATGAATTTATTCCCGTTGTGAACGGCGAAGGTGTGTCCGACGAAATCCGGACTGATCGTGGAGCGACGACTCCATGTCTTGATCACGCCTTTTTTACTTTTTCCTTCGTTCATGCCGATCACCTTTTTTTCCAGGTGGGCGGCGATGTAGGGACCTTTTTTAATCGAACGAGCCATATGATTTTCTTATTCGTTTGTGCGTTTATTATTTAGCGATCTTGCTTCCGTTCTTGCGCTGGATGATCAGTTTATCGCTGGCCTTTCCCTTGGTACGGGTCTTCAGACCGCGAGAGTATTGACCATTCCGGCTACGAGGTTGTCCGCCCGAAGCCTTTCCTTCACCACCTCCCATCGGGTGATCCACCGGGTTCATGGCTACCCCACGGTTGCGGGGCTTGATCCCTTTCCAACGGTTGCGGCCGGCCTTACCCATGCTCTGCAAACTGTGATCGCTGTTGCTGACCACTCCTACGGTGGCATATCCATCGATCAACACCTTGCGCAATTCGCCGGAAGGCATTTTCAAGATCGCATAACGATCTTCCTTGTTGGTCAGCTGCGCGGAGGAACCGGCGCTGCGGGCCAGCTTGCCCCCCTGTCCGGGTTGCATTTCAATGTTGTGAATGTTGGTACCCAACGGCATGTTGCGCATGGGAAGGGCATTGCCCAACTCCGGTGCTACGTCTTTTCCACTTTCCACTTTGGCACCTACCTGCAAACCCTGCGGGGCCAGGATATAACGCTTTTCGCCGTCGGCATACTGCAACAAAGCGATGAAAGCCGTACGGTTCGGATCGTATTCGATGGAAACGACCTCGGCCAGTCCGGTCTTATTGCGCTTGAAGTCGATGATGCGGTATTTCTTCTTGTGTCCACCCCCGCGGTAACGCATCGAAAGATGTCCGGATGAGTTACGTCCACCGGTGCGTGGTTTGGGCTCCACCAAGGTTTTTTCCGGTACGTTGGTCGTTACCTCCGCATAGGCATTGCCAATGCGCCAACGGGTTCCGGCGGTGATGGGTTTAAACTTTTTTAGTGCCATGTTCTTTCTTTTTTAGATCAACATTTGCGGCTGTTGAGGCCATTCATTTTATAATTAAATACTGGCGTACAGATCGATGGTCTCTCCTTCGGCCACGGTCACAAAGGCTTTTTTGTAGGCCGGCTTGCGTCCTTCGATCACACCGGATTTGGTAAACCGGCTTTTGTGTTTGCCGGGCACCACGGAGGTGTTTACCGAGGTCACGGAAACACCGTAAAAGCTTTCCACCGCCTTTTTGATCTCCAATTTGTTGGCCTTGCGAGCCACTTTGAAGGCATAGCGACGGAGCTTCTCCTGTTGGCTGTTCGCCTTTTCAGTCAGGATGGGCTTGATCAATACTTCGCTCAGTTTCATGGAATATCGTTTGATTCGTTTATGTCTGTGGTTTAGGCTTCGTTGTCGGAGAAGATCTTCGCCGCACTTTCGGTGAGCACCAGTACATCGGCATTGACGATGTCATAGGTGTTGATGTCGCTGAGCATCACCCCTTGAACGGTAGGTACGTTGCGCATCGACATTTCCAATTCCCGGTTGGGCTCGGGCTGTACATACATGACTTTCTTCTCGCCGATGTTCAGGTTACGCAGGATACCAACGAATTCCTTGGTCTTGGGTGCTGCCAGTTTCAGGTCTTCCAGTACCACGATCGCCTGTTCTTTCGCTTTGTAGCTGAGCGCAGAGATCTTGGCCAGGTCCTTCACCTTGCGGTTCAGTTTGATGTCGTAGCTGTGCGGCTTGGGACCAAAAATGGTACCACCACCCTTGTAAAGCGGGTTACGGATATTACCCTTACGGCTTCCACCGGTACCCTTTTGCTTGTGCAGCTTGCGGCTGGCTCCTTTTACCTCCGCACGGGTCTTTACCTTGTGCGTTCCCTGACGCTGCGCGGCCAGGTATTGTTTCACGGCCAGATAGATCACATGATCATTGGGCTCGGCACCAAAGATCTCCTCCGGCAGTTCTACGGAACGTCCGGTCGATTTTCCCTGGCTATTCAATACATCGAGTTTCATACGTTATCTTTTGTCGGCTTACGGTTTGTTCGCCGGATTATTTCAGAATGTATACGATGGAACCATTGTGGCCGGGAACGGATCCGCTGACCAGAATATAGTTTTTGTCGGAGAAGATCTTGACCACCTTCAGCCCCTTCATCTTCACCCGGTCATTTCCCATACGACCCGCCATGCGCATGCCTTTCATAACACGGCTGGCATCGGAGGAGTTACCCAGTGAACCGGGGGCGCGCTGACGATCGTGCTGACCGTGGCTCTGCTGACCCACCCCGCTGAATCCGTGGCGTTTCACTACCCCCTGAAAACCTTTGCCCTTGGTCGTGCCCACAACCTCAACCTTCTCGCCTTCGGCGAAAATGTCTACGGTCACGGTCTCTCCGATCGCTTTCTCCATGGAGAAATCGCGGAATTCGCGGGAAACTTTTTTGGGAGTGGTTTGGGATTTGGCAAAGTGATTCACCGCCGCTTTGGTGGCGTGCTTCTCTTTTTTCTCGCCGTAGGAAAGTTGAAGGGCATTGTAGCCGTCAGACGCTTGCGTTTTGACCTGGGTCACCACACAGGGGCCCGCTTCGATAATAGTACAGGCGGTCTGCTTGCCTGCGGAGTCGAAGACACTGGTCATTCCGATTTTCTTCCCAATGATACCTTTCATAAACCTTGCGTTTATGCCTCCAGGGTATCGGGACAATCCGGTGGTATAAACCAGACTTCAATCCCCGTTCGCCATCGACCTTTTCCTTTTTGGGGAAGTACCGATGGTAAACAAACCCTGAATGGCTTGTTTTATGTGAATCAGTCAGCGCTCTTTTTTTCGCCGAAGGCGAATTGAGAGATAACTATTAATTACGTGTTCAATCAACAAGAACGTTGCGAGCAAAAGCGGTTAAGCCTTGATCTCGACTTCTACCCCACTGGGCAAATCCAGCTTACTCAACGCGTCAACCGTACGGCTGGTCGACGTATAAATATCCAACAGACGCTTGTGGGTAGCGAGTTGGAACTGCTCACGGCTCTTCTTGTTGACGTGAGGCGAACGCAACACCGTAAAGATCTTACGGTGCGTAGGCAACGGAATGGGGCCAGTGACCACCGCTCCGGTGCTGCGTACGGTCTTCACGATCTTCTCCGCCGATTTATCGACGAGGTTGTGATCGTAAGACTGCAATTTGATACGAATACGCTGCGACATGTTTGTGGGTCCCTTTTGTTTAGGGGATGCAAAGGTAGGTGACAAGTTGGTAGCAGCCAAATAGTTGGCGACTAAATTTTTAACCCTTAAAAGCTACCTTCGAACCCTTGAAAACCAACCGCTACCGCCACGCCTCCACCCTGCTCAAGATCGCCCTGAGCGTCGCTTGCCTCTGGTATGCCCTGACCAAACCCGACTGGACGAAAATGGCCCAATCCTGGAACCAGATCGACCTCGCCTGGGTGCTGGTTGCCCTGGGCGCCTATACCGCATCCAAATTATTGGCATCCAGCAGACTAAACATAAATTTTAAACAGATCGGCCTACCCATTTCCGAGACCGCAAACCGCCGCCTATTCTGGTTGGGCATGCTGTACAACTTACTACTCCCCGGTGCGATCACCGGAGATGCCTATAAAGTAATGGCACTGGGAAAATCACCCGGCAGCAGCCGAAAATCCCTCACCCTCGCGGTGCTGCTCGACCGATTCAGCGGCCTCTTACCTCTTATCATCCTACTCGCCACCCTTGGCCTGCTCGTATTCTCCCCAAATGCCCTCACGATCTCCCTGCTGCTCGGCTCCCTCCTGCTACTGCCCCTCAGCCATTGGGGCGTCCATCGGTACTTGCCGGAACAAGCAAAAGGCTTCACCCAGACCCTGTGGATGGGGACCGGCGTGCAAATACTGGTAGTGGCTACTGTGTTGGCATTGATCCTGGCGATGGGACGCACCCCCCAAACCCTTCCCTATTTGTTTGTCTTCCTATCCGCCGCCGCCCTCTCCGTTCTGCCGATCTCGGTGGGAGGCGGACTCGGCATACGAGAATTCGCCAGCATGGAGGGTGCCCGCTATTTGAACTTACCCCTGGAGCAAGCCCTGCTCCTTAGCTTGCTGTTCTATGGCGTGACGGTACTCACGGCCCTGCCGGGCTTTTGGTACATTTTCAAAAATCCGTTGAACGAATCCAAGTAGTTTTGAAATAATGTCGGTTCGAATCTCCTTGCTCAAACGCCAACTGCTCAATGCCGGTGCTATCGCGATCAGCTATGTAAAACTGATCCCGGATTGGTTTCGGCTCGGCAAAGGAGACCTGGTGTTGGATTGCGGTGCGAATGTGGGACTGATTACCCGGCTGCTCGCCTCCACCGGTGCTACCGTCATCTCCTTTGAACCCGATCCGCGTGCCTTTAAAGTACTGCAACACCGATGCGGCCATTTGCCAAACGTCCAATTGAGAAATGAAGGCGTGTGGGACAAAGAGGCGGTCCTTCCGCTATTCGACCATGCCGAAGGAAAAGCAGCAGAGACCGCTTTCACTGTTGGCTCATCCCTCATCGCCCAGAAGGTAAATGTGGATGTGCACAAAAGCCGGCCCGTACCCCTGATCGACCTGGTTGCCTTTTTGAGATCACAACCCCAAAAAGTATCCCTGATCAAACTGGATGTAGAAGGAGCCGAGATCGCTATTCTGGAAAAGATCCTGCAAGAAAAAGCCTGGGATCTATTCGACCGCATGTACGTGGAAACACACGAGACTAAAATTCCGGACCAGCTGCCCGCACTTGAAAAAATCCGAACGCAGCTTCGATCGAACCGGATCGAACACATCAAACTGAACTGGATATAAAAAATCCCGACCGGTAAGGTCGGGATTGAATATCAGGAGAAGAAGTGCTTAGGCGTTTGCCTTCCCTTTAACCTTAGCGATCACTTCCTCGGCGATGTTATTGGGTGCCGGATTATAATGCGAGAACTCCATCGTAGAGGAGGCACGTCCGGAACTCAACGAACGGAGCTGCGTCACATATCCGAACATTTCACTCAGCGGAACTTTGGCCTTGATCACCTGGGCACCGGCCCGGCTATCCATGCCTTCCATCATGCCACGTCGACGGTTCAAGTCACCGGTCACATCTCCCATGTATTGATCGGGTGTCACCACCTCTACGCGCATGATGGGCTCCAACAATACAGGCTTGGCCTTGCGAGCCGCCTCGCGGAAACCTTGCTTGGCACAAAGTTCGAAAGACATAGAATCGGAGTCGACCGCGTGGAAACCTCCGTCGAAGACCCGAATCTTCATGTTCGCCACAGGATAGTTGGCCAATACACCGGTGGTCATCGCCTGCTCAAATCCTTTCTGGATGGCCGGCACGAATTCACGGGGAATGGACCCGCCAAAAATATCGTTGACGAATTGATAGTTCTTATCGGGATTCTCAGTCTGCCATTCGGCGTCGACGGGACCTAAATTAAAGACGATGTCGGCGAATTTACCTCGTCCACCCGTTTGCTTTTTCAGGGTCTCGCGGTGCTCGATCGTAGTGGTGAATGCCTCTTTGTAAGCCACCTGCGGGGCGCCTTGGTTTACTTCCACTTTGAATTCCCGGCGCATCCGGTCGATGATGATCTCCAGGTGCAATTCACCCATTCCACGAAGAATGGTTTGTCCGGTCTCTTCATCCGTATTCACACGCAGGGTGGGATCTTCCTCTACCAATTTAGCGATGGCCATACCCATTTTATCAACGTCGGCCTGCGTCTTGGGCTCAACCGCAATGGCGATCACCGGCTCCGGGATGAACATATTCTCCAAAGTGATGGGATGGTTCTCGTCGCAAAGCGTGTCACCGGTTTTGATCTCTTTAAATCCGACAGCAGCACCGATGTCGCCGGCTTCGATGAAGTCGATCGGATTTTGCTTGTTGGCGAACATCTTCATGATGCGGCTGATGCGCTCTTTCTTACCGCTGCGTACGTTGAGCACATACGAACCGGCATCGAGGTGACCGGAATAGGCCCGGAAGAATGCCAGACGGCCTACGAACGGGTCAGTCATGATCTTAAAGGCCAAGGCGGCAAAAGGTTCTTTGGGATCGGCCTTGCGGGTGATCTGTTCGCCGGTATCCGGGTTGGTACCCACGGTATCCGGAATATCCACTGGAGAAGGCAGATAGCGGCAAACCCCATCCAGCGCGGTTTGCACCCCTTTGTTCTTGAAGGAGGAACCACACATCATCGGTACGATGCTGAGGTCGATCGTGGCTTTCCGGATCGCCTCATGGATCTCGTCTTCGCTGATGCTATTGGGATCCTCAAAGAATTTCTCCATCAATTTATCATCATACTCTGCCACCGCTTCTACCAGTGCCGCACGCCATTCATTGGCTTCTTCAACCATATCGGCGGGTATGTCAATCTCATCGAAAGTCATTCCCTCGGTCTCCATGTGCCAGATGATTCCCTTCATCTTGATCAGGTCTACCACCCCTTTGAAATTATCTTCCGCACCGATGGGCAATTGCAGGGGAACGGCTTTGGAACCGAGCATTTCCCGCACCTGTTTGACGACATTGAGGAAGTCCGCTCCGGCACGGTCCATTTTATTGACGAATCCGATACGAGGTACCCCGTAGCGGTTGGCCTGACGCCACACGGTTTCAGATTGTGGCTCTACGCCGTCTACTGCCGAGAACAGGGCGATCAGTCCGTCCAACACCCGCATGGAACGTTCTACCTCTACGGTAAAATCCACGTGACCGGGCGTATCGATGATGTTGAAATAAAATTTCTTGGTGTCGGGCGTGGCTTTTCCCAATACGGTCGGGAAATTCCACTGACAACTCACCGCCGCAGACGTAATGGTGATCCCGCGCTCCTTTTCTTGCTCCATCCAGTCGGTGGTGGCAGCTCCATCGTGTACTTCACCGATGCGGTGAATCATACCGGTGTAGCGGAGAATGCGCTCCGTAGTGGTGGTTTTTCCGGCATCGATGTGTGCCGCGATACCAAAGTTCCGTTGGTATTTGAGATCAGCCATAAATAGTGTTTTTCAGGTTTTTGGCCTGCTCGGATATTCCGATAAGGCGGCGCAAAAGTAGGAAAAAACAACAGATTTTCCCCCTCGTTGGGGCCGGCTGAAAAAGAAAAACCCCGCCAAAGGCGGGGTTTTCGAGTATTCGGGAATGATTTAGTTGGCAGACTTGAATTCAACCCGACGGTTGAGGGCACGACCGGCGAGAGTCTTATTGGTAGCGATGGGCTTGGAGGGACCAAAACCTTTGGCCTGCAAGCGATCGCCTGAAACACCTTTAGCCACAATGTATGCTTTAACGGCAGCGGCTCTTTTTTCGGAGAGCGTTTGGTTGAAAGCTACCCGTCCGGTGTTATCGGTATGACCTTCTACCGACACCTTGATGTCGGGGTGTTCGTTCATGATCTTGGCTGCCTTATCCAATTCCGCCTTGGCAGTCTTGGTAAGTGCCGCACTTCCGGTTACAAACTGAACCTTTCGGAAATCAAATTTGTATTCGGCGATCTCCTCAAGCAGTGGGCAACCATTGTTGGCGGCAGACCCCTTGTCTTTCGGACACTTGTCTGCTTCATCGTTGACGCCATCACCATCGGTATCCGGAATCGGACAGCCATTGTAGCGGGCCAGTCCGGCAACAGTTGGGCACTTGTCTTCTTCATCGTTGATGCCATCGCCATCGGTATCCGGGATCGGGCAACCATTGTAGCGGGCCAATCCGGGTACAGTGGGACATTTATCCTGCTCATCATTAATGCCGTCTTTATCGGTATCCGGGATCGGGCAACCTTGATATTTTGCCAGACCGGGAACGGTGGGGCATTTATCCTGCGTATCAATGATGCCGTCCTTATCCGTATCTGCCGGGGGTGGGGGCGGCGGAGGTTCCACAGCCTTAACAACAGGTTTTTTCGGCTTTATCAACCGGCTGACCACCCCGATGCTGTGCTGTAGATGATAGTTGGACGTCTCGGTGGTGACAGGTACCCGGTACGTGGAACTGACCACGATATGGGCATCATTATCCAGGTTCACTTTCAAACCCATACCCAACGGCAGGGTGGCACCGTAATAGGAACGGTATTTATGTGCAGAGACACCAGCGATCAGGTAGGGCTGTACCCAATAGTCTTCGGTGGTCATTTTGAAATTCATGCTGGCAGTAGCCTCCAACAACAAGCTGTTGTTGGTGAAATTCTTTCCGGGCATGGGATAGCGGAAAAAGGATCCACCAAGGTTGGCGGACATGTCCAGATGCGGACGGATTCCTTTCATGTACGTAACTGCCAAACCGGATGTCATCTCCCGCATGCGGGCAAATCGTTTATCAGCTAAGACCTGATTCATCGAAGTGGTACGAATCCGCTCGGGCGTTACGAAATCATTAAAGAAAAAATTCACTCCGATCGATTTAGGAAGCACGGGCTTGTTTTGAGCCGAGGCGCCGGAGGGAATCATGAAGAACAAAGCGATCACATACAGGACCTTCTTCATAGACAGACAGTTTGGTTTAAGCTAAGCAAAAATAACGGGTATGATCAACATCCGAAAATAAATTATTTGTCTAATTTTCATGGGGTTGCATCCTATTTTTACCCAAACCCCAGCCCCCATGACCCGGCTTACCCGATCGATCCTTTTGGGTTTACTGATTTTCGGCGGTGAACCGGCGATCCGCGCCCAGTCAAATCCCCCCGTTTGCCGGAACCTCGCGAAACTGCAACGAGCAGTGCAACAAGATGAGACCCAGCGGATGGTGGAGCTGCGATCCAACTGCCCCACCCTGCTCTATGAGCTTCGGTATGCGGGAACAAACAACTTCATCCGCAAAAACCTTTACCCGGCCCGCACCCGACACACCTATCTGCGCCAACAGCCCGCTCAAGCCTTGAAAAAAGTACAGGAAGAATTGCAACAAATGGGGTTGGGACTAAAAATATGGGATGCCTACCGCCCCTACCAGGTTACCGTTGCCTTTTGGGAATTGATCGGAGACGAGCGATACGTGGCTAACCCGGCCAAAGGAAGCGGACACAACCGAGGGATCGCGGTAGATCTAACACTGGTGCAAGCCAGCAGTGGTACCGAATTAGATATGGGCACCGGTTTTGATCACTTCAGCGACACCGCACACCACAGCTTTCGTTCCTTACCTTCAAAAGTGCTCGAAAACCGAACCTTGCTGCGAAACACCATGGAAAAACATGGTTTCAAATTCTACGAAGAGGAATGGTGGCATTACAGCTGGCCCGAGCCCACCCGTTATGAATTGTTGGATATACAGTTCAACCGTTTGAAACGACTAAGCCGCTAAGGCCATACACGTGGGATACGCTGCTCCAGTAACATCAGATCGGCCAGCACCAAGGCCGCAGCCGCCTCCGCCACAACGGGCACCCGCAACGCAATGCAGAGGTCGTGCCGACCTTTTACGGAGAATGTCTCCGCCTCGCCCGATTCCCAATTCAAAGAGGTCTGCTCCCGTGGCGTGGAGGATGTGGGTTTGATGGCCAACCGAAACACCAAAGGATTTCCATTGGTCAATCCCCCAACGATCCCGCCCGCATGATTGGTAGCGGTGGTGCCATCTGCTGCTACGATCGGATCGTTGTGCACACTCCCCGTCATGCGAGCCGCCGCAAAACCCGATCCAAACTCAATGCCTTTGACGGCCGGAATGGAAAAGACGACGTGCGCTAACAGCGATTCCACGGAGTCAAAGAATGGCTCTCCCAGTCCAATGGGTAACCCCTCCACCCGGCACTCCACGATACCCCCCACACTATCTTTTTGCTCGATGGCCCGCTCAATACCAGCCTCCACGGAGGGAAGTCCCCCCACCTCAATCAACGCCGCCTGGATGTGAATCCCGGATAGTATTTTCTTAGCAACTACTCCCGCTGCCACCAAGCAAAGAGTTAACCGTCCGCTGAAATGACCACTGCCGCGAAAATCTTCGTGCCCGCCAAACTTTTGATGGGCGACAAAATCGGCGTGACCCGGACGAGGAATGGATCTATTTTTCTCGTAATCGGAGGAACGAACATTTTCGTTGGCAAATAATATGGTCAGCGGTGCGCCGGTCGTTTTGCCGCGAAAGACTCCAGTGGTTAATCGGGGCAGGTCGGATTCCTGTCGAGGCGTCGTGCCTTTTTGAACACCCCCCCTGCGCCGTTCGATGTCGGCCGAAAAATCGTCGGTGGAAAGAGGCAGTCCGGCAGGACAACCATCGATCACCACACCCACGAGCTCGCCGTGTGACTCTCCGATCACCTGTATTCTAAACAACCTTCCAAATGCGTTCACAAAAAATATTTTACGTTGTTAAAGATAGGACGGCACCGACTGACTGCAAGTCCCTCCAAAAATCCGGATACGACTTTCGGACCGCCTCCGCTCCCGTGATCCGTACCGGCTCCTTCGCACCCAAGGCTGCCACCGCCAGGGCCATTGCGATCCGGTGATCGCCGTGAGAACTGACCTCTCCCCCACGCATCTCCCCTCCTCCCCGAATATGCATACGATCTCCCTCCAATTCTATCGCCACACCCAACTTACCAAACTCATGTTTCAAGGTTTGAGCACGATCGCTTTCTTTGAACGCGAGCCGTTTGGCGCCGTAAACGACCGATTCGCCATCGACATGAGAGGCCAAGGCCACCAATGGCGGAAAAAGGTCCGGGCAATCGGTGGCATCGAATTCCAATCGACCGGGCAACCCGCGGGCGATCTGATAAGTCCCCTGCCGATACTTTATATCCATCCCCGCCTGTCTACAAATTCCTTCAATTGCCATATCGGCTTGTGAGGAGGCTGGATCCAATCCGCTAAGCTCCAGTTTACCGGCAATGGCGGCCGCTACGAACCAAAAGGAAGCACTGCTCCAATCACCCTCCACCGAATATTCCAACGGTTCGGGTGCGTTTACCTGGCCATCACCGGAAAAACAAAAAGATCGATAGGCCTCGTGGTGCGGAACGGGTAACCCAAATTTTCTCATCACCTCGATCGTTAAATCAATATAGGGGCGACTCTTCAAGTCCCGAACCTCGATACAAACATCTTTCGCCCCGGCACCTGCATAAGCCATCAGCATTCCGGTCAAAAACTGGGAACTTAAGGAACCCTCCACCGAAATGGAAGCAGGCCGCATCGGCCCCTGTAACTCGATCGGCAAACAACCCTGGTTCGTGTGCACGTGTACGCCCAGTGCGGGCAATACCTCTTCAAAAAAATGCATGGGCCGGTTGACTAAACTTCCGGCACCGGTTATTCGCAAGGGCTGCTCAGACAACGCCGCGATTGGTGTAAACATTCGTGTACTTAACCCCGATTCTCCACAATCGATGGCATCTCCGGTGGGTTGTATCCCCTGGCTATCGATCGTCCATTGATCGCCCTCGCTGTTGACGACCGCTCCCAATGCCCGAATGCAAGAAAGTGCAGCGAGATCATCGGCCGAGTGGCCGGGGTTATGCAGGATAGTTTTGCCTTTTCGGATCAAGGCCGCTGCCAAGGCTCGTTGCATGGCACTTTTGGAGGCCGGAACCGGTATCGTGCCCCGGATCAGGGAGGGGGATACGGTGACGATCATACGTACTGTTGCAGCCGCGAGGCCAACTCATTTAGAGATATGGGATAGTGCGTGGCCTGTCCGATCTTTTTGAGCAAGATGAAATCGACGGAACGGCTCACGCGCTTCTTATCCATCGACAGCGATCGAAAGACTTTCTTGGCGGAAAATCCGGCTTTCACCGGCAACCCGTATCGACGCAACAGGTCTTGCAGCCATTCGGAACCGGAAAAACCCAGTTTCTCCGAGGAGAGCTGCGCCGCGAACATCATGCCCAGCGAGATGGCCTCTCCATGCGAAAGGTCATATTGCATTTCCAAGGCATGCCCCAAAGTGTGTCCGAAATTCAGGTATTTCCGACCCGCTTTTTCATAGGGGTCGCTTTTCACTACGCCGATCTTGAACCGCACGTTGCGAACGATGAGTCGCTGCAATTTGACGCGATCGGTTTGGTAGGATCGAAGGTCTTGCCGACACAACTCCTCAAATAAATCGGCATCACCGATGGCGGCATGCTTGATGATCTCGGCAAACCCGTTCGACCACTCCCGTTTCGGCAAAGAGGAAAGCAATTCGTAATCGTGCAGGATGAACAAGGGTTGACGGATGGAGCCGACCAAATTTTTATACCGTCCCACATCCACTCCATTCTTGCCGCCGATCGACGCGTCGACCATGGATAAGATCGTCGTGGGCACAAAGCCCACATCGATTCCGCGCATGTACACGCAAGCCAGGTAACCGACCAGATCGGTCACTACTCCACCGCCCACGCCCACCAACACCGTGGTTCGATCCACTTCCAATGCGATCAGTCGATCGATCAAACTATCAACGGTAGCTTGTACTTTGTATTTCTCCCCGGCGCGGAGTACGATGGTATCAAAGGGTGCGAAGGATTTAGGATGCTTTCGGTAAACGTGTTGGTCGGTGATCAGCACCAATCTTCTTCCCGGGAGCAGCGAGCGCAACCGACCGATTGGTTCGTTCGGATAAAAACGAACCGGGTGGCCATCGATGGGAAAAAGAATCGGACGTGCCATATAAGGAGTTAACTGTCGAGAACGCTTTTTTGTCGGTTGATGCTTTCCATGTGCACAGCTTCCAAATAGCGGGTGATGAATTCGCGACTGAGGCCCACTTGCTCGCCCTGTGCACAGGCCCGCTCTACGATCTCCTGCCAGCGACTGGTTTGCAAGATGGTGATGTTATTTTCTTTTTTATATCGACCGATCTCTTCGGCGACTTGCATGCGTCTGCCCAGCAGTTGCACCATTTCCTGGTCGAGTTGATTGATCTGTTGACGCAGGGCGTCCAAGGCCGTATGAAAACTATCCGAATGAATATCCTCGGCACGCCAACGAATGGCGGCCAGCATTTCCTGCAAGCGTTCTGGTGTGACCTGTTGATTGGCATCGCTCCAGGCCTGCTCGGGGTTGGGGTGCGACTCGATCATGAGTCCGTCAAAGTCCAGGTCCACCGCCCGCTGCATCACTTCCATCAGCAGGTCGCGACGGCCACAAATATGCGAGGGGTCGTTCACAAGCGGGAGTTGTGGGTGACGAAGTTTCATCTCGATGGCCAAATGCCACATCGGCACGTTGCGGTATTCGCTGTTCCCGTAATTGGAGAAGCCTCGATGGATCAGTCCGATCTTTTCGACGCCGGCCCCGGCGATCCGTTCCAAGGCGCCGGTCCACAATTCGATATCGGGATTCAAAGGGTTTTTGATGAGTACGGGCACCTTAACTCCCTTCAGGGCATCGGCCAGCTCCTGTACACTGAAAGGATTCACCGTGGTGCGGGCTCCGATCCACAGCACATCGGTCTCGAATTTCAAGGCTTCCTCGACTTGTTTGGCCGTGGCAACTTCTACGGTAAAGGGAAGGCCATATTGCTGGCGTGCCTGTTTCAGCCATTCCAATCCCACAGCACCCACACCCTCGAATCCGCCGGGTTTGGTTCGGGGTTTCCAGATGCCGGCTCGGAAAAGATGAATTTTTCCGGAATGGGCCAAGGCCTCCGCAGTGGCCATGACCTGTGTCTCGGTTTCAGCGCTGCAGGGACCACTGATGATCCACGGGCGGGGAAGACCGATCCATTTTTTAGCGGCGGAGACGGGCGTTGACATGGATCAATGAATGAGCAAAAATAGAGAAACAAATGCCGTTCAGGAACGGGAGTGTTTCCCTCCCATCTCGGCATCGTTCATCCGGATCTTGCGGCCCCGAAATTTCTTTCCGTCGAGGGCCCGGATCATCTGGTTCATGGAGCCGGGTTCGATCTCGATCCAACTGTTCATGTCCTTCATATCAATGCGTCCGAGTACGGACTTGGGCAGTTCACTCATGTCGAGTATGAATTGCAGGAAACTGGCTTTGTAAAAGCCGTCTTTGGTGCCGAGGTTGACGAACAGCCGCCGGAATTGTCCCGGTGCCGATGGCTTGCCCTCTGGCCCTTTTTTTCGTCCCTCTTTTTTTCCGTTGCGCAGGTTCAGGTCGGACGCGTTCGCATAATACTGTAAAAACCGGTCGAACTCCATGGAAGCCACCCGTTGCAGGATCTCCTCCTTCGATATGGCGGCAAATTTCTCCTGAAGCAGCGGCAGATAGGTTTCATAATCGCCGTGCTGAATATCGGCACTCAACAGCTTATCGGTAAAATGGAAAAACTGTTTGCGGCAAACGTCCTTTCCACTGGGAATATCGAGGGGATGAAATTTGGTCTGCAGCAACCGTTCGATCTGTTTCAGCCGATACATTTCTTTGGGGGTGACCAGGCTGGCCGAGATCCCGCTGTGACCGGCGCGGCCGGTTCGACCACTGCGGTGGGTATAGACCTCCGGATCGTCCGGTAATTCGTAATTGATGACGTGTGTAATTCCTTTTACATCGATGCCTCGGGCCGCCACATCAGTCGCTACCAGCAGGCGAAGGTGTTTGGAACGAAAGGCGGCCATGACCTTGTCGCGCTGCACCTGGGTCAGGTCGCCGTGAATAGCATCAATATCATATCCCTCCCGGGTCAACTTCTCAGCGATCTCTTGCGTTTCAATCTTGGTTCGTGCGAATATGATCCCGTACATGCCGGGGTTGAAATCGATGATGCGCTTGAGCGCTTCGTATCGATCGTGGTGCAGGCAACTATAGTACTGATGGTCGATGTTTATGTTACTTGAATTGGCTGTACCGACCGTGACCTCCGCCGGGGATTGCATGTACCGTTTGGTGACTTTGCGGATCTCGGCGGGCATGGTGGCACTGAAAAGCCAGAGACTGTTTCGGTTGGGGGTGTTTTTCAGGATTAATTCAATGTCTTCCTGAAAGCCCATGTTGAGCATTTCATCGGCCTCGTCCAGCACCACCCATTTGATCTCTTCCAGATCGATCGCTTTGCGCTCGATCAGATCGATCAGACGACCCGGGGTGGCCACCACCACCGAAACACCTTTGCGAAGGTCCTTGATCTGCCCGGTGATCGGCGATCCGCCATAAACCGCCAGGATCGGGTTGCCTTTGCCTCTCGGACGATAGCGGTTCATATCCTGTGTGATCTGTAGGCAAAGCTCCCGGGTCGGACAGATGATCAGCGCCTGTGGTATACGGGCACCGGCCTCCACCCACTGCAACAGCGGCAGGCCAAAGGCAGCCGTCTTGCCGGTACCGGTCTGGGCCAGTCCGATAAAATCACGGGTACCCTGTAACAATACGGGAATGGCCTTTTCTTGTATTTCGGTTGGCTGTACAAAACCCAGGGCCGCGATAGAGGAGACCAGGCTGGGATCTAAACCGAGCGATTCAAACGTCTTCAAAATTGGATGGCCAATGAGGCAGGCCGTACCATTGATTCAAAAAAATTGGGCCGTTCTTTCGAACGGCCCAGGCTCATTTTCCTAACCAAGGTTAGGGGGCTAATTAATTAGCAGCAGGAGCAGGAGCGGCAGCAGCAGTAGTATCTGCAGCAGCAGTAGTGTCAGCAGGTGCAGGAGCAGCAGCAGCTGTGTCAGTTGTAGCGGCCGGAGTTTCAGCCTTCTTCTCTTCGCAAGCTACCAGGAAAGCAGCAACGAAAGCGATCGCAAAGAACTTTTTCATTTGATGTTTTTTTGGGTTTTAGTGAAATATTTCGCAAATATATACCCATTTTCGGAAAAGGTAACCTGCCGGTCGATTGATTTTTTTTAGGCAAGACAAGGTTACTATTTTTACCCGCCCGTATTAATCAATAGGGTGACCGACGCCATTCATGGATGAAAAGCAACTTCTCCACGGGCTCGCCACGAACGACCGTAAGTCTATTGAAGCCATCTATCAAGGAAGCTATAATAGCATACAGTCATTGATTGTCAACAATCAAGGTTCGGTAGACGATGCCCGGGACATCTTTCAGGAAGCCCTGATCGTTCTTTACGAAAAGGTTAGGCAAGGTGATTTCGAGCTGAATTGTCAGATCCGCACCTATTTGTACTCGGTGAGCCGTCGCCTTTGGCTCAAACGTCTTCAAAAGCAAAAACGGCTGTACGCAGAATGGGAAGATGCCGACGAGCTGGTATCGGTTGACACCGACCTGGACCGTCACGAACAGGAAGATGCCGATTATGAGCGGATGGATCGGTCCATTCAGCAGCTGGGAGAACCCTGCAAAAGCCTGTTGGAAGCCTATTACCTGCGCAAGCAGAACATGGCCTCCATCGCCGCCGAGTTCGGATACACCAATGCCGACAACGCCAAAAACCAGAAATACAAGTGTCTGATGCGCTTGAGAAAAATATTCTTTAACGAATGAATGAGACGAACATGGGTGACTTAAATATATTGGAGACTGTCGAGCGCTACATCCGGGGCGAAATGAACCCCGATGAACGCGCGCATTTCGAACATTATCGGAAAAATCATCCGGAGGTTGACCAACTGGTGGTGGAGCATACCCTTTTCTTACAAAAGTTGAACCGTTTCGGCGAATGGAAGAAATTCCGCCAGACCCTCCAGGCCGTACACACCGATCTGGCCGAATCCGGAAAGATCGAAGCTACCCGGCTTGCGGGCAAGGCCAAGCGAGTCTATCTATGGAATCGGTACAAGCGCACCGGGGCCATTGCCGCCTCGATCGCCGGCATCACCACTCTGGGCATTTCGGCCCTTGTATTTTTTCTTTCCTCCAAAGGAGCCGGCAGTCAATTTGAGGAACTGAACCGCAAATACCATTGGCTGGCCACCCGCTCTCAACAGCAAGGAAACGAGATCGACGCCATCAAAAAGAATAGCAATTCCGCTGCAACCGTTTCCTACACGAAAGGCGGAACCGGCTTTTTGGTCGATCCAAAAGGTTACTTAGTCACCAACCGACATGTGATCAACCAAGCCAAACAGGTGGCGGTTCAGCGCGGCGACCAAGAGTACACTGCCGAAGTGGCCTATATCGACACTGAACGCGACCTTGCGATCCTTCGGATCACCGACCAACGTTTTAAAAGCAGCGGGTACCTTCCATACGGACTATCCAAAAAATCAGCCTCGCTGGGCGAACCGCTGTTCACCCTCGGTTATCCAAGAGATGAGGTGGTTTACGGACAAGGTTATCTCAGTGCCCGCACCGGATACGAGGGAGACACCATGAGCTATCAGGTAGAGATCGCCGCCAATCAGGGTAACAGCGGTAGTCCGCTTCTGAATCGCAACGGCGAAGTGATCGGAATCCTCAACGGCCGTCAAAGCGACCAACAGGGTTTTGTTTTCGCCATCCGTAGTCAAGAGATTCTCGCTACGCTGCAAGCCTTTCGCAAATCCCTCAAACAGGAAAGAATCTACCTGCCTACGCAGAGCCGACTGTTCGGAATGGAACGTACGCAACAAGTCAAGCGGATACAGGACTTCGTATACCTGATCAAAGTAAACTGATCAGCTTTCCCAAAGCCTTTCGGGATATACCCCTTCCGCAATCAACGCATTTAAACTGGATTGGACGGAAGGAGCGTCTTCTTTGTAAGTAACCCCAAACCAACGCGCCTGCGTGGGAAGCACCTCGATCGAGCCCCGTTGCTGAATAAAGGAATCGGCGACCAACGGAATGAAAAACTCTGATTTCTCTTCCTGACCCCGCGCTTGCAAAAATTCGGTGAACAGCACTTTCGACAAGGGAAAATAGGATGGGTCAAAACACCAGAAATTCATCGACACCCTGGTATCGGGCGCTAAGACTACCGGATCCAATCCATCCTCCACCCGGATCATTCCATCCCGAACGGCAATGTTGATCCGCTCAGTAACCGCGACCAATCGACCTGCCGAATCAACCGTACATACGCCCCGGTTCACCGTTCCGTGTTCCGAAAGCGTACCCAGAAGCGGATATCCAATGATGGCAAATCGGTCGGCAGTACAGGCTTCTTTCAAAAAAGCAGCGGCCACTTCAAAAGCATGACGGCCATAAAAATCATCCGCATTGATCACGGCAAAGGGCTCCTGCACCACCCTTTCCGCACAAAGCACCGCGTGGGCGGTACCCCAGGGTTTCGTTCGGCTGGAGGGAATGGCGTATCCATCCGTATGCATGGGAAGCTCCTGGTAAACAAATTCAACCGCAACTTTATCCTGTAAACGCGGAGCAAACAGATTTCGGAACGTTTCCTGATGCTGCTCCCGGATGATAAAAACAATTTTCCCAAAACCCGCCCGAATGGCATCGTATATGGAATAATCCATAATGGTTTCACCACCCGGACCAAACGATTCTACCTGCTTCATGCTGCCGTAACGCGAGGCCATACCGGCCGCCAGGATCACTAGTGTTGGCTTCATAAAAAAATTATGCGCAAAGGTAAACAAATTACGAACGGATGTTAAAATCGACAGGCAGTAACCCGGCAATTGTATCTTTATGTTATGTTGTTGCGCGGACCGATCCTCGCCCTGATGGGAATGGCCCTCCTGATCAACCAGTCGGTTCAGGCACAGGATACCCTGCCCTCTTTTTCAGCATATCGGTTGGCAGCCGACCGGGTACAGATCGAATGGAAAAATCCCGATACCTCCTTACGCCAACTCTCCATCCAACAATCCGTCGATAGCCTGTACGGATTCAAAACGATCCTGACCGTGCTGAATCCACGACTGCCGCAAAACGGGACGGTACTCCGCGTGCCAACCACGGGTAAAATATTTTTCAGGATCTACCTGCTGTACCCGCGCGGGAAATATCTGTTCACTGTCTCAAAATCCCCGGTGGCCCCACCCCCACCCCCTCCCACACTACCACCCGCGAAGAAGATTAAGGATACGATTCGAACCCGCACCGATTCTACCCGGAAAGACACCTTAAGCCGACAGCAACTGAGCACAATACAGTCCGGTCAAGAACCGACAGATAAAAAGAAAAAAACCGAACCTGCTCCCGAACCGAATCGATCCGTTCCATCCGCCTACCTCTTTACTCAGCCGGATGGTTATCCCTTTATCAAATTTCCTGCGGAGTGGGACCTCACACAGGTTCAAATACGATTCTTCCAAGAAAATGGGGAGCTACTCTTTGCGCTGAACCAACCGCCCTTCCGGATTTTTCGGATCGACAAGACGAATTTTCATCGAGCAGGCTGGTACCCGTTTGAAATTTGGCACAAAGGCGTGCGGATCGAATCCAACCGATTCTATCTCCCGCTGGAGTTCTAATGGTAATCCCACTCGAATACCCGCGCAAAATGGAAAAGTAATTTCTGCTTAACCTCCTCCATCTGGAGCGATCGACCCAATTCCCGCTCGAGCGAGGTCACCTGCTTATCGGGTATGCCACAAGGCACGATGTGCTGAAAATAATCCAACTCCGTATTGACATTCAGGGCCAACCCATGCATGCTGATCCACCTACTGCACCGTACCCCAATCGCGCAGATCTTACGAGCCTTACCCGGAACAGTCGGATCCAACCAAACCCCGGTCTCCCCAGCTGAACGTTCGCCCTTCAGACCATATTCCGCCAGTAACCCTATGATAACTTCCTCCAGACCCCGGAGATATTTTCCGATGTCTCGCTCAAATTTTTCCAGATCCAAAATCGGGTAAACCACCCATTGACCCGGACCATGATAGGTAATATCTCCCCCACGATTGGTATGAAAAAACTCGATCGATCGGGCCGAGCGCTCCTCGGCACTGATCAATACATGCTGCGGATCGCCACTCTTCCCGAGCGTATAAACAGGGGGATGCGTGACAAACAAAAGATGATGACGGGTCTCCGCCCCACGACCCTGCTGCTTCAATGCCACATTCGCCTGTAAAAGGGATTCCTGATAATCCCACACCTCTGCATAGGGCCGTTGACCCAAATCCTCCAAAGAAACCAGCTGTTTCATGCAAATGCAAAACTACGGACAATCCCACGCTACCTTTGCGCCATGTCCGAACAATGGCCAACCCCGGAACCCAATGAGGCAGAAGACCCGATCGATAGCGGTGATGCCCTCTATGAACGGTTTCAGCTCACCGTCGACCGCGGCCAAGAACCCATCCGGATCGATAAATTCCTAAGTCAACGCATTGAACGGGCTACCCGCAACAAACTGCAACAGGCCATGCACCTGGAAATGGTGACCGTGAACGGCCAGCCTGTCAAACCCAATTACAAGATCAAACCGGGCGATCAGATCCTGATCTATTCCGACCTGCACCCCGAAGAAACCGATGTGCAACCCGAGGAGCTGCCACTGGATATTCGGTATGAGGACGATGATCTGATGGTCCTATATAAAGCACCCGGACAAGTCGTGCACCCCGGCAGTGGAAATTACCACGGCACCTTGCTCAACGGCGTGGCCTTCTACCTCAAGCAACAGAATCCCCAACTCACCGAAGACATGCTGCCGCGTTTCGGGCTGGTACACCGGATCGATAAAAATACCAGCGGCTTGCTGGTGCTGGCCAAATCCGACGTGGCGATGCGGGCACTCGCCAAACAATTTTTCGATCACACCGTACGCCGCCGATACCAGGCCCTGGTCTGGGGAGATGTTGAAGCAGATGCCGGCACCATCCGTGCCCACGTGGGCAGACATCAACGTTTCCGAAAGTTATTTGAAGCCTACCCGGAAGGCGATCATGGAAAAGAAGCCGTCACCCACTACCGGGTGCTGGAGCGTTTCCGGTATGTGACCTTGGTAGAGTGTGTACTGGAAACCGGACGCACCCACCAGATCCGAGTGCACATGAAACACCTCGGCCACCCACTCTTCAACGATGAATTTTACGGAGGCGACCGCATCGCCAAAGGCACCATCTTTCCCCGCTACAAACAATTCGTAGAAAATTGTTTCTCGATCTGTCCCCGCCAGGCCCTGCATGCCAAAACCCTTGGATTCAAACATCCGGTCACCCAAGCCGAAATGGATTTTGATACGGAGCTGCCGGACGATCTTCAGCGAGTCATCGATAAATGGCGGCAATACACCCAAAGCATCGGCACCTAAATCCGATCGGCGAACAACATACGATACTCGGCATCGACCTTGCCTTTCATAATGTCCTGCAGTTTTCGTTGCATCAATTTTTTCTTCAACGGCGATAAATAATCGACGATCAATTTACCTTCCAGGTGATCGATCTCGTGTAGCAAGGCGCGGGCCGTTAAGCCAACAAAACTGCTTTCGTGTAATTGAAACTTTTCATCTTGATAGGCCAACTCAATTTCGATGGGACGGGTCACATCTACCCGAACGCGGGGCAGACTCAAACATCCTTCCTCCTCGATCGCCTCCTCCTCCGTCACAGAAAGGATGCGAGGATTGATGACAACCGCTTTTAATCCCGGATCGTTCTCCCACCCGGCTTCTTTTCGTTCTTCTTCACTCATCCGTTCCATCACCTGATGAGTATCCAGCACCAACAACCGTAGGGATTGATTTACTTGCGGAGCCGCCAGCCCCAGCCCGATTCCTTTCTGATACATGGTTTCCCACATATTGGCGATCAACGATTCCAATCCGGGGTGACCCGGCTGCAGTTCCCGGGTAGCCGCACGCAACACGGGATGGCCATAGGCAACAATGGGAAGAATCACGGAAATAATTTGGGCAAAGTTACCGATTCATTCGGGTTGACTCAACCGTTTTGCTGAAGATATTCCTGCAACAGGATGGTAGCGGCGATCTCATCCACCAACGCCTTGTTGCGGCGGTCCTTTTTTTTCAGTCCCATCTCCAACATAGCCGCCTGCGCCAACTTGGAAGTGAAGCGTTCATCGTATTTCTCCACCGGAATAGCTGGAAAGGCTTTCTGAAGTTTTTTGATGCATTTTTCCACGCCTGGGGTGGCATCGGTGGGTGTATCATCAAAATTCAGGGGCCAACCGATGAGAAACAGATCCACGGGCTCGCGCCGGACATACTCCTGCAAATAATTCAGGAGCTCACGGGTGTTCACCGTGATAAGTCCGGTTGCAATGATCCGCAACGGGTCGGTTACCGCCAAACCGGTTCGCTTGAATCCATAATCGATGGCGAGGATACGTCCCATATTCAATTCGAAAAGATCCATTCCAACATAACGAATACCGAAAAGACCACCGAACCCACACCGTTGGTGGTCATGAAAGCCAGGTTCACCCGCGACAAATCTTCCGCTGTAACCAACGCATGTTGATAGATGAGCAATCCGGAAAAGACGAGGGTGCCAGTCCAGTACCAAAAGCCATAATCACTCCAAATGCCGGCAAAGAAGAGGAAAGCGATGGTAATGACATGCAAGCCCGAGGAGACTTGCAAGGCCCTTTTGCCGCCCAACCAAGCCGGGATCGAATGCAAGCGATGCGACCGATCGAACGACTCATCCTGCATCGCGTAGATGATATCAAATCCGGATACCCAGGTAAGCACCGCGGCTGAAAAAAGAATCGGTAATAAACCAAATTCGCCGGTGACCGCCAGGTAAGCACCCGTCACGGAAAGCGATAGGCCGAGACCCAGTATCAGGTGACAGAGTGCCGTGAACCGCTTGGTATAACTATAACCCAAAACGATCAGCAACGCAAGGGGCGATAGATAAAAACAAAGCATATTGATCCAAAACGCACCGCAAACAAATAACCCGGCATTGAGCACCGTAAACCACAAGGCCTTTTGGGGAGAAATGATTCCGGCCGGGATCTCCCGCATAGCCGTGCGAGGGTTCATGGCATCGATCTTTCGATCCAAATACCGGTTGAAAGCCATGGCGGCACTGCGGGCAAAAACCATGCATCCCAGCACCCCAAAGCCTTTCCAAATCCATTGACTCATCGGAAGACTCGAAGAACGGGCCGCTTGATCTACAATGCCCAACCCAAAACCGACCATGGCGAAGGGCATCGCAAAAATGGTATGCGAGAATTTGATCAGACTCAGGTATCGTTTGAGGATGGACATCGGTTATTTCAAAATCGGTTTATCCGCAACATAGCTTCGCACACATTCCCAAACCACTATGCCGAGCGCCGTGGCAACATTCAATGAATGCTTCATCCCCCCTTGGGGAATTTCCAGACAACCATCCGACAGCGCTATGGTTTCTGCCTCCACGCCGGTCACCTCATTGCCAAATACCAGCGCGATCCTTTCCTCCGAGGTCGGATTCAAGGCTTGCAGCGGAATACTATCCGTCGTTTGTTCGACCGCCAGTATTCGGTATCCGGCCGAGCGGGCCCGTTCGATGGCCGTTGCGGCATCCGGGAAATGTCGCCAGGGCACCGAATCCTCTGCCCCCAAGGCCGTTTTACGGATTTCCTTATGAGGCGGAAAGGCCGTGTAACCGGTGAGATAAACCGCTTCCACCTGAAATGCATCCGCCGTCCGAAACGTACTGCCCACATTATACGCACTTCGGATATTCTCCAGGATCAGAATCAACGGGAATTTATCTGCCCGTCGCGCCTGAGCCGCAGTTTTTCGACCTAGTTCATCCATGGATAGCTTACGCATGGCGCAAAGGTAAGCAGGTCCGCTTCCAGTTAAGAAAGGGACCTGCTGTCGATTGAAAAGGGTTACTTAAAGATTAATGATGCGCTGGTCGCGAGGATGTTTTACACTGTACACAAATCGATATGTTTTGCTCTCCCCGGGCCTCAGGTCCACCTTCCAGGTCAACACGCCGGTCTCGGGATTTACCTCGGCATCACCCGATTCTTCCAAGGTTACCTCCACCTCTTTCACGGCGCTGAGCGGGTGCTGATCTTTCAACAACAGTTGCACGGGCGTGACCTTATTGTTCTTCACCGTGATCTCAAACGTACATACTTGCTTGGTGGTTCCGCCACTCGATTTGACCGGGGCCGTTTCCCGCACTTTGGTACGCTTGATAGCGATTCGCTTGTCGCGGCCAAGCGACAAATTCAGCGTATCGGCGGTGCTGTTGGGATCGATCTGGGTCTTTCCCACATAAGTATCATCCATGATGATGTTCGCCAGGCCGGGAATCAGATCGAGGTTCTGCCAATCGGCCAACTCGGCCATCAAATACGCCTCCCGATCCAGTTTCGGAACGGCGTAATTTTTTAATGTTGCCGGCACCGACCGTTCCTGTATGTTCACTTGCTGTAGCTGACCATCTGCCGGCACATCATAAGGCAGGGAGATTTCATAACTGGTATTCAGTTGACCTTGCTGAAGTGTGGTATACTCCCCCAGCGTGCTCGGATCAACCGACTGCGGAGCCGGGGCCATGCGATAATCACCCCCGTCTTCCTGTCGTATGACTTGATCGGCCAGCACCTTGGATTCTTTCATGGACTGCACCACGTTGGCGTTGGCATTGACCGCTCGCAGCTGCGATTGTCGGTACAACGCTGGCACATAGAGTTGGAGATACCAGGGTGTTAAGATGGGTGCCTGCACCCCAAAATTGGGTGTGCCGGTGCTCAGGGTGAGCTTCACTTGTTTCCAGGCAATACCCGTTGTCTGGGTCAGCGAAGCTTTATAGATCAATTTCACTTTATTCTCTTTAGAATTCACCCGGAGGTCGTAGTTAGCGGTCCACCCCGCCTGCGGCGTGTAGTAGGAAACTTTTACCGGATACTCGTCGGGGCGGTCGGTCAGGACTTGCAGGAATAGTTGTCCGACCGGCTCGATCGGTGTTGACTGCTGTTGTGACCATTGCTGGATCATCTCCTGATGCTCCTGAATCTTTCGCTGGAGCTTTTCGATCTCGGTCTGCCACTGAAAGATGGCCAACTTAGCCCTTTCAATACGGGCCGTGTACACATCCAAGAGGCGCAGGATATCGGCTGCTAGCACCGGACGTTCCGTTTTGTCTTTCAGGGGTGATTCAATGAGCAAGCCGGTCTTCACTAAGATCTCCTGATCGATGCCGATCAGATTCTGAAACCGGGCGATCTCTTTGGTCAGTACCCGGTTGCTGTCGAGCAGGGCCTCGATCTGCTTTTGAAACTTGGAGGGCGGAACCGGTGGCTGGTAAACCCGATACTGCTGCGAGAGCAAGGCTACACCTTCCGGCAAGTTGACTTGTAAGCTGTTGGGGTCGACCGAAGTGCTGATACCCTCCAGCATAAGGATCCGGGTACCACTTTCCATACGCCATCTTCCCTCGTGGGTCAGTTCGGCCCCATAGCCGAAATAAACATTGGCGTTTCGGAGGGTGGGTCGGACGCGGAGGGTGTCTTGTGCCGTTGATAAAAATGGTTGGATCAAAAGGATGGACAAAAGGATAATAACTCGCATATGGTTGATTTTCCCGTTTAGATGCCTGGTTTTCCCGAGTTACACAGGCGGGAACCCATTATTTTTGTCGTCATGGCCAAAAGCAGTGGCGATACCCCTTTGATGCAACAGCATCGGATGATCAAACAAAAACATCCGGATGCGATCTTGTTGTTTCGCGTTGGTGATTTTTATGAAACCTTTGGCAGCGATGCGGTGACGGCCGCCGGGGTACTGGGAATTACCCTCACCAAACGGAACAACGGTGCCGCAGCGGAATCAGAACTGGCGGGATTTCCACACCACGCGCTCGACACTTACCTGCACAAGCTGGTCAAAGCCGGTTATCGGGTGGCGGTCTGTGATCAATTGGAAGATCCCAAATTGGCCAAGGGGATCGTAAAAAGAGGAGTGACCGATCTGGTGAGTCCGGGTACTGCGATTCAGGACAAACTGCTGGAACACCGATCCAATAATTTTTTAGCGTCCCTTCACCCCGTAAGCACGGAACAAATAGGTATGGCTTTCCTGGATCTGTCTACCGGCGAATGCTTCCTGGCAGAAGGAAATGCCGAGTATGCCGATAAATTATTACAAAGTCTTCGCCCCGCCGAGGTGATCCTGGCAAAAGACAAACAAAAAGAAATTCGTTCCTGGTTGCCAGACAACTTTTACACCTTTCTGCTGGATGGATGGATCTTTGATGCCGGGTACGCCACCGAGCTTTTGACCAAACATTTTCAAACACACTCGCTGAAAGGATTTGGCGTCGAAGAAATGACATCGGCACACGTGGCGGCCGGAGCCATCTTCCATTACCTGCGGGAAACCGAACATTCCCACGTACAACATATTCAATCCCTGCAGCGGATCGACCGAGAGGATTTTTTGTGGATGGACCGTTTCACCATCCGCAACCTGGAATTACTCGAAGGGGCGCAGGGACAACCGCATTCCCTATTGTCGGTGTTGGATAAAACCCACTCGCCCATGGGGGCTCGGTTGATCCGACGCTGGATCCTATTCCCGTTACGCGACCAGTCCTCGATCGAAGCCCGGCTCGACATGACGCAAGCCCTGATCGATCAACCACACTGGTTGCGATCCTTACAGGAGTCGCTAAAGCAGTGCGGTGACCTCGAGCGACTGGCCGGAAAGATCGCCATGCGAAAAGTAAATCCCCGCGACCTGTTGCAGGTGGTCAACGGACTGCAAGCGGTCAAACAAATTCAAGCCGATCTCCCCGCGAATCTCCCCGCGTGGCTGCAAACCCGCCTTCCCAACTTGAACGATTGTCCGGAGTTGAAAGAGCGCATCCATTCCCATCTTTTGGAAGATGCACCGGCAGCGGTCAATAAAGGCGGACTGATCCGGGAGGGCGTAGATCAAACGCTCGACGAGCTACGCCACATCGCCCGCAGCGGAAAAAATTATTTATCCAGTCTACAACAACAGGAAATACTTCGCACGGGAATCGCCTCGCTGAAAATAGGGTTCAACAATGTATTTGGGTATTACCTGGAGGTCACACATGCCCACAAGGAAAAAGTACCGGCCGACTGGATCCGTAAACAAACCCTGACCAATGCAGAGCGCTACGTGACCCCTGAACTCAAAGAATACGAAGAAAAAATTCTGGGTGCCGAGGAGAAGATCGTAGCGATCGAAACCCGGTTGTTCGAATCGTTGGTAAACCAAATCCAGCCCTACGTCAACACCCTGCAACGAACCGCCGCCGTGCTGGGCGAGCTGGATGTCATGGGCTGCTTCGCGGAAAGATCCCAAACCAACCGATACCAGCGACCTGTCCTCACCAACAACGAACCACTGATTATCGAAGGAGGACGACACCCGGTGATCGAACAAGTACTCCCAACAGGCACTACCTACATCGACAACGACCTTTTACTGAATACAGCCGACCAACAACTGATCATACTTACCGGACCCAACATGAGCGGTAAATCGGCTCTGCTCCGACAAACCGCCTTGATCACCCTACTGGCACACGTGGGTTGTTTCGTGCCGGCCCGTAGTGCCCGGATCCCGCTAACGGATAAAATTTTCACCCGCGTGGGCGCTTCCGATAACTTGAGCAGCGGAGAATCCACTTTTCTGGTAGAAATGAATGAGACCGCCTCGATCTTGAACAATGTATCGAACCGAAGCCTGATCATTTTAGATGAGATCGGACGAGGTACCGCCACCTACGACGGCATCTCCCTGGCCTGGAGCATCGCCGAGTTCCTGCACGATCACCCGGGCCGCCCCCTCACCCTCTTTGCCACCCACTACCATGAGCTGAATGAACTGGAAAACAAACTACCCCGGGTTAAGAATTATCACCTGACCCACCGCGAATCGGGCAACCGGATCCTGTTCCTGCGCAAACTCGCCTCGGGGGGCAGTACCCACAGCTTTGGAATTCATGTAGCCCGCATGGCCGGTATGCCGCCTTCCCTGCTGGAAAGGGCCCAGGAAATAATGAAAAATCTGGAAAGCAGTCACTTAGGCGGGATAACGGAAGCCAATAAAAAGGTCTTGCGCGAGCAATTGGCCCCTAACAAGG
>CAXRAX010000008.1:0-10402 GCA_964229195.1 Chitinophagaceae bacterium
CTCAAAAAACGATTTCCCCTCCTCCCGATCCTTTCCCGCGGCTCTCAACTGAAACTCAGCGGCTCACCCGACCAGATCGAAGTGGCCAAAGAGAAGATCAGTATGATCATGAACTACCTCGAGCGCAACGGACACATGAGTGCGAATTATTTCGAGCAGATACTCGGCGGCGACGATCCCGAAGTGATCGATCATTTCCAAGAAAAGAACCCAAATGAGGTGTTGGTATTTGGCCCCAACGGAAAATCGGTCCGTGCCCGAACCGCCAACCAGAAAAGACTGGTGCAGGAAGCCGAAAAAAATGACATCGTCTTCGCGATCGGCCCCGCCGGTACCGGAAAAACCTATACCGCCGTGGCCCTCGCGGTCCGCGCCCTCAAGAATAAGCAAGTAAAAAAGATCATCCTGACCCGCCCCGCCGTCGAAGCCGGCGAGAGCCTCGGATTTTTACCCGGCGACCTCAAAGAAAAGATCGATCCCTACCTGCGACCGCTCTATGATGCACTGGATGATATGATCCCGGCCGATAAACTGGGTTACTACATGACTACCCGCACCATCGAGATCGCCCCCCTGGCCTACATGCGGGGACGAACCCTCGACAACGCCTTCATCATCCTCGATGAATCGCAAAACGCTACCGACCTCCAATTGAAAATGTTCCTCACCCGTATCGGCGCCAACGCCAAAGCGATCATCACGGGCGACATGACACAAGTGGATCTTCCCCGTAACCAACGAAGCGGACTGGCCACGGCCGCCCGCATCCTGCGCAACATCGACGGCATCGGCTATATCGAGTTGGATGAAGAGGATGTAGTGCGTCACCGGCTGGTCAAACAGATCCTGCGAGCCTATACACAGGAACATGAGCGCGATCAGTCCCGCCACCCCGATCAGCTCCCCCCCAAACCGTAGATACATGCGTACACTTATTTGGTGCTTAATTGGGCTAATCCTCATCGCCTGTCAGGATAAAAAAATAAAATCCCGCTCTGAAAACGACCTGGATGCCGCGCGAAATTTCATCCAGGCCGCCCTGTCCAACGATTTCAAAAAAGCATCCCAATACATGGTGGATGATTCCCTCAACCGGAATTACCTGGATGTTACCGCCCGCGCCTTCAGTCACCTCGACGCCAACACCCAAGAGAAATACCGGGGTGCCAGCATTCGGATCCACCAACCCGTTACTTACCTGAACGATTCCACCACGCTCGTCATCTACTCCAATTCTTACAAGAACGACCTCGACACCCTTCGGGTTATTCGACAAAACGACAATTGGCTGGTCGATCTGAAATACCTTTTCGAATCCAAGACCGATTCCACTCAAAAAAATCCCTGATGGTGCTGTTATGGGTACTGCTGGGCGGAGCCATCGGATCCGCACTACGATACGGAATCGGAAAATGGATTCCCCCCGTAGCCGGCCAATTTCCCTGGCCTACTTTCTGGGTGAACGCCTGGGGTTGCTTGCTCATCGGCATCCTGGCCGGTTACCTGGAAAAACGTTCGATCAACCAGGAAACACTCCGCTGGTTTTGGATGACCGGATTCTGTGGCGGCTTTACCACCTTCTCAGCGTTCTCCCTGGAAACCTTCTCCCTGATCCAACAGGAACGATGGCCCCTCGCCATCAGTTATGTATTGGTGAGTGTGGGGGTGGGACTCCTCGCCACCTGGGCCGGCTGGCAATTACTTCGTGCCTGATCACTGTTATCAAATATGAATAAACCTATGGACATACAGATCATCTTGATCGCCCTGGCGATCGGACTGGTAGCCGGTACACTGAGCGGACTCATTGGCATCGGGGGCGGCATCATTATGGTACCCGCCTTGGTTTTCTTCCTCCAATACAACCAACACCAGGCACAAGGCACCTCACTGGCGGTACTCACCCTGCCGGTTGTGATACTCGCCTCCCTCTATTACTACACCCAATGCAAGGCACAAGGAAACCCCATTGATCTGCGGATCGTTGGACTCCTCGCCCTGGGATTTGTACTGGGTGGTTATCTGGGCGGCCGATGGGCCCTGAGCCTCTCCCAAACACAACTAAAACAGCTCTTCGCATTCATTTTGATCTACACCGCCATCCGCATGCTGGAGTGGGACCAATGGCTGTTCCAATGGCTGAAAAAAAGTTGACGACCCCCTGTTGAATTTGCCGGCTAAGTGCATCCTGCCATAAAGGCCCTTCACCCAAACATGGAGCGATACCGGAACATGACCGACGAAGAACTGCTGAGCCGCTATCAGACAGAACGGGACACCGAAAGCCTGGGGCATTTGCTCCAACGATATACCCTGATGCTCCTGGCCGTGTCGATGAAATACCTGCGGGACGAAGAGTCGGCCCGCGATGCCGTGCAGCAGGTTTTCCTAAAAGTCATACCCGAACTGGAAAAATATAAAGTGACCTACTTCAAATCCTGGATCTACCAGATCGCCAAGAACCATTGCCTGATGCAGTTGCGAGAACAAAAAAAATGGGGAGCCCCACAACAGGTAGATCAACTGCCCCTGGAAGGAAATGCGTCGATCGATCAGGAGCGCTGGAACGAAAAAGAACAGACTTGGGAGAATCTTTCAAACGCGTTGGAGGCACTACCAGAGGGGCAGCGGGAATGTGTAACTTTATTCTATCTGCAAAAAATGAGCTATCGGCAGATCGCGGCAAACACCGGACAAGCCGTCGCTACCGTAAAAAGTCATATCCAAAACGGAAAAAGAAATTTGCGCATCGCACTGATGCCTAAAAAAACGCAGGAGGGTCATGGCCGATAATCCCAACCATAAAAAACCCGTACCGGAAGCGATCGACCCGCAGGAGATCCTTCGGTATACGTCCGGGCAAATGAGCGAGCAGGAGGCTCAGCAACTAGAGGCCCGTGCCCTCGATGATCCCTTCCTGGCCGATGCAATCGAGGGAATGGAAGGGTCGACCGACCAAGTCCGCCTGCAACAAATGGCGTATGCCCTCAACCAAGACCTGAAAAGAAGACTGTCCAAAAAACAAAAAAGAAAACGTTGGATCGGATTCGAGGCACCCACCTGGTGGCCCTGGATCAGCCTGATCATCCTGCTACTGATCACCCTGGCCTATTTATTCATTCGGAAATTAGGCGGATAAAGAACTAGATCCCTTCCCAGACCTGGTTGGCAAATTTTTCGAGGGAAGGGTCCCGCGCCCCCATCAACAACAACACGCAATCTTCCGTGAAATGCGTTCGCACCGCATCCAGAAATTGATTGCGGTCCGATATAAAAAAAGCATTGGCCCCTCTCGCCCGCAGATCCTGTACCAGATCGCCGGCCGATATATCGCGCTGTGCCGTACCCCCGGCATAAAAGATCTCACTCATCCAGATCTCATCACCAGGCCGTAATGCCGCCGCGATCTCCTGCACATAATCATTTCGTAAGAAGCGAGTGGGTTTGAAACCATGCGGCTGAAACCAGGCGATGAGTTTGGGAGCGATGGGCTGACAAGCCCGGATCGAAGCAGCACATTTAGCCGGATTATGCGCAAAATCATCGATCAACCATACCCCGCTTTTTTTACCAAAGACCTGATGCCTGCGATAGATCCCTTGATAAGATTGTAAAGCCGCGGCAGCAGTTGGCAAGGGAACCCCGATGCGGTTGGCTACCGCTACAGCCGCCAAAGCATTCTCCATATTGTGCGCCCCCACCTGCTCCAACACAAAAGGCTCCTCATTGATACGAAATGAAATCGTCAGTCCCGACTGCTGAAACTGGGTAGCTTGGTATGCCGCGGATCCATCGACCGAAAAATCCCATGCTGGATCGACCGAGAGCGCCCGTGTCAGCGGATGGGAGCGGTTGACGGAAAAAAATTTACTCTGATCACGAAACTGAGCGAACAAACGCTTCAGCTCGTCCAACTCCTGATGGTCTTTGTCGATATTCAATAACAACCCGATCTCGGGATAATAATGCACGATCGATCCATCGCTCTCATCGGCCTCGATGATCAGCCATTCGCCAGCGCCCACCACCGCATTACCGATCTTACCACCCCGGATCAGCTGTGTCAATCCAGCCCCGCTGATGATACCCGGACCGTAACCCGCCTGCTCCAATATTTGAAACAACATCGCACTGGTGGTACTCTTGCCACTGGTTCCGGCCACTGCAATGGTCTTCCGACTGGCAGCGATCATCGCCAACAGATCGGATCGATGCAACACCGGGATCCTTCGCTCCTTCGCCAATTGATATTCCAACACCGTTTCCTCCACCGCCGTCGACACGATCACACAATCGATCTCAGGCGTGAGCCCAGAACCATCCTGCAAAAAACAACGGATGCCTTCCGCCTCCAACTGCTCACGGATCGGATTGGCCGCTTGAAAGGATCGGTCACTTCCGCTCACTTGTTTACCACTGCCCTGTAAATACTGAGCCAGTGCACTCATGCCGCTTCCACCAATGCCGATGAAAAAAGGAAACCGAATCGCAGACAAAACAATAGACATGCTGCAATTTATCGAATCTGAATCCTTGACATAAAAAATCCCGGCGAAAGGCCGGGATCGTATCAAGCGCGTTGCTTTTGCCGCGGAGCCGTTTTCTTGACCGGCGCCTTGGCTTTTGATTTTGATTTTCGAAGGGCCTTGGAGATGGCCGCATGCAAATTGGCATAGGTAGGCTTGCCCACGAAAAGCTCGTCGTTGATGAAAAACGCCGGAGGATCTTTCACCCCACGGGTGATCCCTTCCTTGAGATCGTCCTGTACCTGCCAGCCGTATACCCCATTCACAAGATCATCCAAGAACTTTTTATTCTTGATGCCCGCTTCCTTGCTGTAAAGTTTCAAACTGGTTGTGCCCAAGTTGCGCCGATTTTGAAACAGCACGTTGTGCATCTCCCAAAATTTGCCCTCCTGCGCCGCGGCTACCGCCGATTCACTGGCCTTTAAGCTACGCTGATGGATCAGCGTCAAGGGAAAATGACGGAACTGAAAACGGATCTTTCCTTCAAACTCATCCAATAATTGCTTCACCACCTCGTTGACCTTCGCACACTCCTCACTTTCATATTCGCCGAATTCCATTAAGGTGACAGGAGCATCCTTCTTGCCCACGAAGATCTCCCGGGGCTCAATGATGATAATGTCGTCTTTTTTGAATGCCATATTTTTTTGTTTACCCTTTTTAGATAAAAAGGGATTTATTGTAAAACATGAAACCGATCAATTTGTTCACTACAAACAGATGTTTGTCGGTTTCCGGCTGAAGGTAATCTTTTTTACATGCCAGCCAAGAGACCATTCTCCTGATTTTCGACAGGAATGTTAATAGCTTGAATATCAAGTATTTACAATCCATAATAAAACGTGAAAATCAATCCTTAGCCTTCACCAGCGGCTCGTTTCGGAAGACAACCGTATCATCAAAAACGTCTACTAGTACCGGCTGGGAGCGGTCGATATCCCCGGAGAGGATCTTTTTACTCAAAGGGTTAACGATCTCCTTTTGGATCAGCCGCTTTAACGGACGTGCCCCGAACTGCGGATCGAATCCCTGCTCGCTCAGATAGTTCAAGGCGTATTCGCTGAACTGCAGCTGAATACCGGAATCTACTAATAGGTCGGATAAGTGTTTTAACTGAATGCGTACAATGCCCCGGATCTGGTGCTTGAGCAAAGGCTGGAATAGAATGATCTCATCCACCCGGTTCAGAAACTCGGGCCGAACGGTCTGCCGCAGCAAGCCCATCACCTCTTCGCTGGTTCGCTCCATCACCTCCTCCACCGATTTTTCTCCGATACCCTCAAAAGCTTCCATGATGAGATGACTACCCAGGTTGCTGGTCATAATGATGATCGTGTTTTTGAAATTCACCACCCTTCCCTTGTTATCGGTCAGGCGACCATCATCCAACACCTGCAACAACACATTCCATACATCCGGATGCGCTTTTTCAATTTCATCCAACAACACCACGCTATACGGTTTACGGCGTACCGCTTCCGTGAGCTGCCCCCCTTCCTCATATCCCACATAACCCGGAGGCGCTCCTACCAACCGGGAAACCGTGTGCTTCTCCTGGTACTCACTCATGTCAATTCGAGTCATCAAACTCTCATCATCGAACAGATACGCCGCCAAGGCCTTGGCCAATTCCGTTTTACCAACCCCGGTGGTGCCCAGACAAATGAACGAGCCGATCGGACGACGGGGATCTTGCAACCCGGCGCGACTTCTGCGGATGGCATCCGCCACTGCCGTGATCGCTTCTTCTTGCCCCACCACCCGCTCATGCAAATGATCTTCCAGTTGCAACAATTTCTCTCGTTCACTCTGCAGCATCTTGGCAACGGGTATGCCGGTTGACTTCGCAACGCTCTCGGCAATATCCTCGGCATCCACCTCCTCTTTCAGTAATCTTTTCTCAGCCGATTGTGCCAATTGCTCGGTCAATTCCCCGATACGTTTTTCTTCCTCCTTGATCTTTCCGTAGCGGATCTCCGCTACTTTCCCATAATCGCCCTCGCGCTCGGCCCGCTCGGCCTGCTGGCGCAAAGACTCAATCGATTGTTTGGCTTGCTGGATCTTATCCACCTGCTCCTTCTCCAATTTCCACTTGGCCCGCAACGTATCACGCAGCACCACCAGGTTGGCGATCTCGGTCTGCAACTCTTTCAATTTTGACTCATCATTCTCACGCTTGATGGCCTCGCGCTCGATCTCGAGCTGCCGGATCTGACGCTCCAACGTATCCAATTCCTCCGGCATGGAATTCATCTCCAACCGCAACTTGGCCGCACTCTCATCGATCAGGTCAATGGCCTTGTCGGGCAGAAACCGATCCGTGATATAGCGGGAAGACAGCTCCACCGCCGCAATGATGGCCTCGTCCTTGATGCGCACGTGGTGGTGCGTTTCGTAGCGATCCTTCAAGCCACGCAAAATGGAAATCGCATCCTCCTGACTGGGCTCATCGATCATCACTTTCTGGAAACGACGCTCCAGTGCTTTGTCCTTCTCAAAATATTTTTGATACTCGTTCAGCGTCGTGGCACCCACGGCGCGCAACTCCCCGCGTGCCAAGGCCGGCTTCAAAATATTCGCAGCATCCATCGCCCCCTCGCCCCCACCCGCACCCACCAGGGTGTGGATCTCGTCGATGAACAAAATGATGCTGCCCTCACTTTGGCCCACTTCTTTTACGACGGATTTCAAACGTTCCTCGAATTCACCTTTGTATTTAGCCCCGGCGATCAACTGTCCCATATCCAACGCATAGATGATCTTGCTCTTCAAATTCTCCGGCACATCCCCATTCATAATACGATGCGCAATGCCCTCGGCGATGGCCGTCTTTCCTACCCCGGGCTCGCCCACTAAGATGGGATTGTTCTTGGTGCGACGAGAAAGTATGTGCAGGGTTCGACGGATCTCCTCATCTCTTCCGATCACGGGATCCAACTTACCCTGGCGCGCCAATTCGTTCAGGTTCTTCGCATATTTATTCAGTGCATTGAACTCCGATTGCTGGGTGGCAGAGGTCACTTTCTCGCCCTTGCGTAAATCTTTAATGGATTTGATCAGATCCGATTCATTCAATCCCGCATTTTTCAATAAGCCGGCCGCAGCATCACTTCCCTGCAAGATGGCCAGCAACAAATGCTCCGGCGTCACAAATTCATCCCCAAAAGAAGATAACACGGCACCCGCCCGTAACACGACCTGATTCGCCTCCCGACTGATCTGCTGCGCCGCTTCACCCGATGTCTTGGGTAATTTCTGAATCAACTCCTCCAATTTGGGAGAAACCACCCCGAGGGTAACATTATTCTTTTTGAGCAGATACACCACCGGCGTATCCTCCTGTGCCAACAAAGCTTTGAGCAGGTGGGCTGTTTCAATGTTCGGAGATTGCCCGTTGAATGCCAATTGCTGGGCCTGCTGGACGGCCTCGGCCGCCTTTATAGTAAAATTGCCTAAGTTCATAACAGACTATTTTTGCTATAACATCTCGCTCAAACCCCAGTCCAACCACCTAAACCCCGTAACTATGTCAGTTTTTCGAAGAAGCCTCTGCCCGGTAGTCATTTTTTTATTCGGGGGACTGCTACAATTGCAGTTCGCTTCCGCACAAGCCAATTGGGCTGACCTCACCGCCAAGCTCGAGCAAAATCAAAAAAAACTGGGTACAGATGTCGTTGTCCTGATCTGGAACAAAGACACGCTGATCTACAAAAAGGAAATGGGTGATTTCAATACTAAAACACAAGTACCCATCGCCAGTTGCAGCAAATGGCTGACCGCCGCACTGGTTCTCAAGATTGCCGAGGAAGGAAAGATCAGCCTGGATGACCCTATAGTAGACTACATCCCTGAATTCGGAAAATACTTCAAGAGCTATATCACGATCCGTCAATGCCTGAGTCATACCACGGGAATAGCCGACGAAGGAGGTCTTCTTAAAAAACTGGCCGAGCGTCGCAAATTCGAAACACTTGAAGAGGAAGTCAATGAGATCGCTTCCCGCAAGATCCGGGCCAACCCGGGAAAAGATTTTTGGTATGGGGGCGTTGGACTCAACATCGCCGGCCGAGTACTAGAAGTGGCGACAAAAAAACGATTTGACGTGCTGATCAAAACCAAACTGTTCAATCCACTGGCCATGCGTCGTTCCAGCTTCACGAACCTGGAAGGGGGACCGGTCAACCCATCCGGCGGTTGTGTATCCATGGCCGATGATTACATACGCTTTCAACGCATGATCCTGAATGACGGGAAAGTCAATGGTGTACAATTTTTATCGCCCGAATCCATCCAGGAATTAAGAAAGATCCAAACCGAGGAGATGGCGATGCGATATGCGCCCAAAACGGCTACCGGATTTCAATATGCCCTGGGGGCTTGGTCGATCGAAGGAAACAATGGCCTGGCGGAGGTACTCGCCAGTCCGGGTTTATTCGGTACCTGGCCGGTGGTGGATTTCTGTCACGGCTACGCCAGCCTGGTGCTGACCAAAAATTTGCTGAGCGAAGAGCGAGCCGAGATCCACCAAGAGATCCGGGAACTGATCAAGCAACAATTACCAAAGACCTGTCAGTAAGCAATCCGCATTCATGCAGGAAAAAAGTCGGCTCATTAAATCCCTGGCATCCCAACAAGGTTTCGATGCCTGCGGCATTGCGAAAGCGCAGCCACTCGATGAAGATGCCCGACGCTTGGAAAAATGGCTTAAGAGCGGCCACCAAGGTTCCATGCAATACATGGAGAGAAATTTTGACCTGCGCGTCGACCCAACCCGTCTCGTTCCGGGCGCCCGCTCGGTGATCACCTTGCTTTACAACTATTATCCGGCTACAACCGACTCTAATCCGGAGGCCAAGATCTCTAAATACGCGTACGGCAAGGACTATCACGAGGTGATCCGAGCCAAACTCAAAAGCCTGCTGCTACAGATCGAAGGATCGATCGGAAAGATCGCCGGAAGAGGATTTGTGGACTCCGCCCCCGTGCTGGAAAGAAGCTGGGCCCAACGAAGCGGACTGGGCTGGATCGGGAAAAACGGGAATCTGATAAACAAGCAAAAAGGATCTTTTCTCTTCATCGCCACCCTCATCACCGACCTCGAACTAGAACCCGACGCACCGTTTGCTACCGACCACTGCGGCACCTGTACCCGGTGCATCGATGCTTGTCCCACCCAGGCCATTTTACCCGGACCGATCATTGCCGGCGACAAATGCATTTCCTATTTCACCATCGAGCTGAAAGACAAACTCATCCCCAACGAGATGAAAGGGAAATTCGATAACTGGCTGTTTGGTTGCGACACCTGCCAGGATGTATGCCCCTGGAACCGTTTCAGTCAGCCCACCCATGAAAAATCCTTTCAGCCCATTGCGGGCATGTTGAATCTATCCACCCGCGACTGGGAAGAAATGACCGAAGAAGTGTTTCAGGAAATGTTCGCAGACTCCCCGCTGCAACGCACCGGATTTGAGGGGATAAAAAGAAACCTTCGCTTCCTTCAGGACGATACCCGCACCACTTGAGATTGGTCCAAGCAACGCTTGAACTCCTCCAATTGATTTTCCAACCAAGGTCCGTACCGCGGCTCCATCAACAACGATCGAAAACGTTGCCAGGGCAACCATCCCAATTGAACACTGACCCTTGCTTGCAAGGTGATCTGTCCGTCATTGCCGTGAAAGATCCAACTGACCCGCATGTTGTTTTCCTGCTTCCATTCGACCAGACTATCAACGATGCTCGCATAGGGTTCCCACTCCCCTGCGCTGTCGGACAAACAACGCCGAAAATCCGGATCGTTCAACAACCGGATCAAATCCGTTTTTCGCTGACCGGGTAGATCGAGTGCGCGAGATACCTGTACGTGAGCAGGA
>CAXRAX010000009.1:0-68603 GCA_964229195.1 Chitinophagaceae bacterium
GGGTGTGTAAGGGAATTTGGGGCAGCTGGTCCGCAGTCGGCCGTCCGCAGTCCGCCGTGGGTTTGAAGTTGAGCGGCGGTCAGCGGACTGCGGACATTCAAAGACATTGCACTGCGGTATACTGCTCGTATATTTGCTCCCCAAATCACCCCCCATCCCTCCCCAAAAATGCTCGGCTTCCTCTCCAAGATAATCGGTGGCAGTAAATCCGAAAAAGACGTCCAGAAGATCCAGCCCCTGGTAGGCAAGATCAACGGGTTCTTCCAGCAGTACCAGTCCCTGTCAAACGACTAACTGCGCGGCAAGACCGGGGAGTTCAAAGCCCGCATCGCCGAGCACCTGGCCCCCATCGATGCCCAGATCACCGAAAAACAGCAGGAGGCGGAAGCCCTGCCGGCAGCCGACCTGAACGGACGCGATGCCATCTACCAAGAGGCCGATAAACTCAAAAAAGAACGCAACCAGCACCTCGAGAAGATCCTCGAACAGATCCTCCCCGAGGCTTTTGCCGTCATCAAAGAAACCGCCCGCCGCTTCAGTCAAGGTACCGAGATCGGGGCCACGGCCACCCAACTCGACCGCGACCTCAGCGTCAAAAAGAACTATATCCAGATCCGGGGCGATCAGGCCATCTATCAGAACAACTGGACAGCCGCCGGCGGAAACGTTACCTGGAACATGGTGCACTACGACGTACAGCTGATCGGCGGTACAGTGCTGCATCAAGGCAAGATCGCCGAAATGGCCACCGGGGAAGGAAAGACACTGGTCTCCACCCTACCCGCTTACCTGAATGCCCTACCCGGACTGGGCGTGCACATCGTAACGGTGAACGATTACCTGGCCCGTCGTGACCAGGAATGGAATGGTCCCATTTTCGAGTGGCTGGGACTCACCGTCGACTGCATCGATAAACATCAGCCCAACTCCGAAGATCGTCGCAAGGCCTACTTGGCCGATATCACCTACGGCACCAATAATGAATTCGGTTTTGACTATTTGAGGGATAATATGGTCCACTCCCCCGAGGAGATGGTGCAACGCAAGCATCATTTTGCGATGGTAGATGAGGTGGACTCCGTATTGATCGACGATGCGCGTACGCCGTTGATCATCTCGGGTCCAGTACCCAAGGGCGAAGACCAGCAGTATCACATCCATCGCCCCCGCATCCAACAACTGGTGCAGGAGCAGGAGCGCTTGGTACGCAACTGCCTGAACGAAGCCAAAAAGCGTTTTACCGAGGGGAAAGAGGATCCCAAGGAAGGCGGACTGTTCCTGTTCCGTGCCTATCGCGGGTTGCCCAAATATGGTCCGGTGATCAAATTCCTCAGTGAACCGGGCATCAAGGTCAAAATGCAAAAGGCTGAAAATTATTATTTGCAGGATCAGCAGCGCAACATGCACGTGGTAGATGAAGAGTTGCTCTTTCACATCGATGAGAAGAACAACTCCGTAGAGCTGACCGAAAAAGGATTGGCCATGATCACCCGTACGGGAGAGGATCCGGAGTTTTTTGTCCTCCCCGACATCGGCGTCAAACTAGCCGAAGTAGAGCGTGCCGAGATCTCTACCGAGGAGAAAATGCAGCAAAAAGAGGCTGTGCTGGCCGATTATTCGCAAAAGGCCGATCGGATCCACACCGTACAACAACTATTGAAGGCTTACACGTTGTTCACGAAGGACGTGGAGTATGTAGTGATGGACGGGGCCATCAAGATCGTGGATGAGCAAACAGGTCGTATCCTGGAAGGCCGTCGGTATTCGGACGGATTGCACCAGGCCATCGAGGCGAAGGAGAATGTGAAGATCGAGGCGGCTACGCAGACCTATGCCACCATCACCTTACAGAATTATTTCCGGATGTATCACAAGCTCTGTGGTATGACGGGTACGGCAGAAACTGAGGCGGCGGAGTTGTGGAGCATTTATAAGTTGGATGTGGTGAGTATCCCGACGCATTTGAAAATGGTGCGGGATGATCGCGAGGATCTGGTGTACAAGACCAAGCGCGAGAAATACAAAGCGGTCATTGATGAGATTGAGGTGCTGCGCAATGCAGGCCGACCGGTGCTGGTTGGTACTACGTCCGTAGAGGTGAGTGAATTGTTGTCGCGGATGTTGCAGCAAAAAAAGATCCCACACAATGTACTCAACGCTAAGCAGCATGCTCGGGAGGCGCAGGTCGTGGCCGAAGCGGGCATGGCGGGTGCGGTTACGATCGCTACGAACATGGCGGGTCGTGGTACGGACATAAAATTAGGTGTAGGCGTGAAAGATGCCGGCGGATTGGCCATCATTGGTACGGAGCGGCATGAGAGTCGCCGCGTAGACAGGCAGTTACGTGGTCGTGCCGGTCGACAAGGCGATCCGGGTTCCTCTCAATTCTACGTTTCATTGGAAGACGACCTGATGCGCTTGTTCGGTAGCGAGCGGATCGCTTCGATGATGGACAAGTTGGGATACAAGGAGGGGGAGGTGATCCAGCACAGTTGGATCAGTGGTTCGATTCAGCGGGCGCAGCGAAAAGTGGAGGAGAACAACTTTGGTATCCGGAAGCGCTTGTTGGAATACGATGATGTGATGAACATGCAGCGCAATGCGGTATACAAGCGGCGTAATCATGCGCTGTTTGGAGATCGTTTGGCATTGGATATTGATACGGCTTTTGTGAATTTGGCGGAGGGGCTGATCCATTCCTTCCGCGAGCAGGAGGATCACGACGGATTTAAGCTGGCGGTGATCATGAGTTTTGGCATAGATACGGCCATTACGCGGGAGCAATTGAGCAAGATGGATGTGGGCTCGATGACAGACATGCTGTATTCAGAGGTGATGGAGCGCTATGAAAGGCAGAAGAAGGAGTTGCAGCAGCAGTCGGTTCCGGTGTTCAAGAACATCAAGTTGCAGCAGGGAAGTCACATCGAAAACGTAGTGGTGCCCTTTACCGATGGCAAGCGCGGGTTGAATGTGCTGTCGAACATGAAAAAAACTTTGGAGTCGGAGGGCGTAGAATTGACTAATGCGCTTGAGCGCACGATTACCTTGGCGGTGATCGATGAGTCGTGGAAGGAGCATTTGCGGGCGATGGATGATTTGAAGCAGAGTGTACAGACAGCGTATTTGGAGCAGAAGGATCCGTTGGTGATCTATAAGATGGAGGCATACAATTTATTCCGTTCGATGAATGAGGAGGTGAACAAGTCGATCGTGTCGTTTTTGACACATTGCAGCATTCCCATTCAGGATGAGCGCACGCAACTCAAAGAGGGCCGTCAGCAGAAGACCGATATGAGCCGGATGAAGGTCAACAAAGACGAGATCGATTCTTTAGGCGATGATTACGCTGCCAACGAGCGGGACAAAGCTCCTGCCACGCCGGTGGTTGCTGCCCCGAGGATTGGACGTAATGATCCGTGTCCGTGTGGGAGTGGGAAGAAGTATAAGCAGTGTCATGGGAGGGAGTAGGAATATTGTCCGCCGTCCGCCGTCGGCCGTCCGTAGTCCGCAGTAGTTGTACGCTATTAGTTTTCAGTTGATCAGCGGTCAGCGGACAGTGGTCAGCGGACATATTCTGCGGTCAGCGGACATCATTTCCGCTTCTCCCGAAACTCATCCAAAAACCCAGCAGTCAATATCCCGGCGGGGAGTGCGAAAATGGCCACTCCAACTAGCATAATGACACCAGAGGCGATTTTACCGGCCAGAGTCATGGGTACCATATCGCCGTAGCCGGTGGTAGTCAGTGTAACTACTGCCCACCAGACGGAGGCGGGTATACTGGTGAATTGATCACCGCTGACGGGATGCAAGTGTTCGGCAAAGTAGAGAGCGCTGGAGGCAATGATGATCAAAAACAGCATCAGGATCAAGCTCAGTACCAGTTCATTGGCCCGTTTTTTAAATACGTTTATGATCAATTGGGTCGCTTGCAAATAGGCCGTTAATTGAAACAGCCGCAGGAAGCGAAGTAAACGCAGCATTCGAATGATACGCAGGTCGAGTGTTACGACGGATACCAGATAGAAAGGCAAAAAGGCCAGCAGATCGATCAGGGCCCCGGGGGTTAACATGTATCTGAGTCGCCCCCAGATCGGGTGACGGTATTTCGGATCATGGTTGCTGCTCCAAAGCCGCAGCAGATATTCAATCGTGAAAATAATGACTGAGAATAGATCGAAAGCGTAAAACAGCTGCTGCTCGGCCTGTTCATCATTGAAGCCTGGGACTGTCTCCAACATGACCGCGATCACATTGAGCACGATCAATACTATGATGAAGATGTTGATGAACTTATCCCACCGCTCATTTCCTAAGACCTCCGGATGAAGGAGGCGGTGTATGCGGTGTTTCGTACTCTTATACATTGTACGAAATTATGATAATATAGGATGTAGTCCGCCGTCGGCCGACCGCCGTCCGCCCTTGCCAGCCGAAGCCTTGGCGAAGGCTGGTGACCGCCGTTAGAAGTTTCAAGTCAGTTAGTTAATGAATTGAGGTTTTAAGTTTATAAAGTCTGGCACTCAATTCATGACAGCGGGAATATATTTTCGTAAAGTCACCTTGATCGATAATGCTTCGTTTTTTTGCCAAGTAAATACAAGCTACTACTTCAATATTCGAACGGATGGCTATTCCCAGAAAACGTTTGAATTCTGCATTCGATTGCCCTGTAGAGCCCTCTGCGATATTCAACGATACAGAATCAGCCGCACGCTTGATCTGAGAGGTTAAAATAAAGATTTCTGCCTTTGGAAATTGTTTTGTTACCTCATGAACGGTCATCGACAAATCAACAGCCAACTGCCAAACCTGTAACTTTTCAAATTTGAATTGCATCCGCCAAACATATTTTCCTATCCGAGCAGAAGCAACACACGAATCGATTACCTGTTAGTGGCAGCGGTCGGCGGACTGCGGACGGTGGACAACTCTGCGGACGGCGGTCACCAACCTTCGCCAAGGCTTCGGCTGGCAAGGTCGGTCACCGGACTACTCAAAACCCCTTCTTCCCCTTATTCAACTCATACTTCTCCTCAAACCGGCGGTTCAGCAGCTTGTGCTTATCGGTCAAATCAACCTGCCGACCCTGAATGAGTGCCATGGTAACATTGCTGCTCTTCATATCCAGAATATCGCCTTCGCTAACGACAATATTGGCATCCTTACCCACCTCGATACGACCGGTGCGATCGGCAACACCCATGATCTTCGCGGCATTCAGGGTAATAGCTGCGAGTGCTTCCTCCTTCGATAACCCGTAAGCGGCTGCTGTACCGGCATTGAAGGCTAAGTTTCGGCCGCGGGTCTGGGAATCATCATCCGAGATGGAGAAAAGAACGCCGGCTTTTTGTAAGGCCGCAGCCGTCTTGTAAGGCTGATCCACATCGTCATCCTCCGCCGTAGGCAAACTGTGCGGCTGCTGTAAGATCACCGATACATTGTATTTCTTCAGAAGATCCGCTACCTGATAACTCTCGCTGCCACCTACGATCACCAGATCCACCCCGAATTCTTGTACAAAATCCAACGCAGCCAAAGTCTGCTTTACGGTGTTTCCATGTACATATAGCTTCTGCTTCTTGTCTAACAACTTCTTGACCGCCTCAAACTTCAAATTCGTCTGCTCATGCGTAGGTTGAGCATGGTAAGCCTTCGCTTCGCGAAGGAATTGCTTGAACGATTCGATCTTATCCAATCCCTCTTTCACAGCATCGCCACCGGAGGGCTGGGGACCACCAAATCCGCCACCACCAAAACGGCCGCCGGAGGGACGAGCCAACAAGGAAGGAAAATACACATGCATGCCCCCATCGGTCTGATAGGCCGCGTCTTCCCAGTTCCAGGCGTCCAACTGCACCAGCGAAGAAGTACCGGCTACGAAATTCCCCTGCGGTACCACATTGGCCAATAAGATCCCGTTCGAACGAAGCGTGTTGATCACCTTCGAATCCGAATTGTAAGCCACGAGCGAGCGCACATTCGGGTTCAGATCACCGATCTCCCGGGCATCCTGCGTGGCACGAACGGCACTGATCTCCACCAATCCCAGTGCACTGGTGGGTAAGATCAAGCCGGGATAAACATGCTTGCCGGCAGCATCCACCACCTGAATGTTGGCACTGCGGGGCACGGGAATATCATTGCCCACGGCCATGATCTTTCCACCCTCCACACGAATGGTGCCTTTTTCAATGACGGTGCCATTGCCGGTATGGATGGTGGCATTGATGATATAAATAGGGTCGGTCTGCGATTTGGCTGGCAAAACGGTTTCCTGCGCCAAAAGCGAGGAACTCAAACCGATCAGAAAGGCGATTAATGTCTTTTTCATATCTGTAGTGATTGATAGGATTAATGATTTTCTTCCGCATCGATGACCAGCAATCCGTGGCTGTGTCCATGGTCGCTGCAGGTATGCATCAGTTGATAAGAGGGTTGAGCCGGTATCGTGGGCATGCCACTTCTTTTCTCGCCGTTCATTTTCCGCACCAGACGCAAGCGCTCTGCATCCACCTCTTTTTGCATCTGCTCGTCCTTGGCCCGGTCGTAATAAACCGTTCCATCCACGATGGTGTAAAGGGACTTGGCATAAATGCTCAGCGGGTGATCGCTCCACAGCACCACATCCGCATCCTGTCCGGGCTTCAGGCTGCCGACCTTTTCCTCAACATGCAACATTATAGCCGGGTTTAAGGTCACCATCTTCAAGGCCTCCTCTTCCGTTACGCCACCATACTTCACGATCTTGGCGGCTTCCTGGTTGAGGCGACGTGCCATTTCAGCATCATCACTGTTAATGGCAACGGTGAGTCCCACTTTCTGCATGATGGCGGCATTATACGGAATGGCATCCTCCACTTCCATCTTGTAAGCCCACCAGTCAGAGAAAGTAGATACATAAGATCCGTGCTTCAGCATTTTATCCGCCACTTTATATCCTTCCAGAATATGTGTGAACGTATTGACCGTGTAGCCCATCTGTTCAGCCACTTTCATGGCGCCGTTGATCTCGCTTTGCACGTAAGAGTGACAAGTGATGAAACGCTTCTTCTCGAGGATCTCCACGAGTGCATCCAGTTCCAGGTCGCGGCGAGGCGCCGTACCCGTAAATCCTTTCTTGCCTTTGTTCGCTTCATATTCCTTCCATGCCCGCTGATAATCTTTGGCACGGGTAAAGGCATCCACCAATACTTGCTCTACGCCCATGCGCGTATCGGGATAGCGATTGTTTCCGAGGGGGGCGGAGGAACGTTTTACGTTCTCACCGAGGGCGAACTTGATCTGTCCGGGCCAGCCGCGGAATTTCAAATCCTCATCATTGCCACCCCAGCGAAGCTTGAGCAGTTGGGTTTGTCCGCCAATGACATTCGCCGAACCATGCAGGATATGTGAGGAAGTGACGCCGCCACTGAGCTGGCGGTAAATATTCACGTCGTCCGGATTCAGGTTATCTCCGATGCGTACTTCGGAGGTTACGGATTGTCCGCCTTCATTGATCGAAGCCGCCGCAATATGCGAGTGCTCATCGATGATACCGGCGGTTACATGTTTTCCGGTTCCATCGATTACTCGGGCGGTGGGGTCTGAAAGATTCTTCCCTACTGCGGCGATTTTGCCGTTTTTAATAAGTACGTCGGATTCTTTTAGTATGCCTTCTTTTTCGTTGGTCCACACCGTTGCGTTCTTTATGAGTATGGTCTCCGATTGCGGACGCTCATTTTCTTTCCATCCGAAAGGAAGCAAGGGATAGGTAACCGAACCCAGTACGGGCGGATCTTTTTTCTTGACGCTGTCGGCTTTGAATTCACCGGCCTTGACCAGCACGGCGGTCCAGCTCAGCGGATTACCCAATGAATCCGTTCCGGTTCCGTTCCAGCTGCTGCCGTTGACGAGTCCGCTAAGACGAGTAGCCGTCACCGGCAAGGGCTCCGTCCCGGAGGTCATCATACCTCTTCCGCCAAAACCGCCCATCGGACGACGGCTCGTATCAGCGCCCGGGGCTCCTCCCCCGCGAACGCGCTTGGCCGCAGGAGCAAAGCTTAATTTGATTTGCTTGCCATCAACTGTAAGTTTTGATTGCAGCGTATCCTTCGCAAATAGCGAAGTTGCTCCGCCGGCTTTTACCTCTAGGGTGTATTGTTCGGTGCCGCCCGGACCGTTTACCGATAACGTGTATGTGCCATTAATGGCGCCGGCATCTTCCTTGATGGTGTATTTGATGCCCTGCACCCAGTTCTGGAGCAGGGTTGATTTTTCCTGGAACATCGGCCCGCTCATCACCAAGAAATTCGCCAGTTTACCCGCTTCCAAACTGCCGATCATATCGGCTACGCCCAGTGCCTTTGCCGGATTCAGTGTCAGTGCCTCCATGGCAGCTTTTTCGGAGAGTCCGTACTCCATCGACTTTTTCAAAGCGGAAGCGAATTGAGAAACGGATTTCAGATCGGCCGTAGTGAGACAGAAAGGAATACCTGCTTTCTCGAAAGAGGCAGCTAAGGTGGGGGCCAGCTCCCAATGTTTCATATCGCCCAAAGACACGAAACGGGCATCATTGGGATCTTCGACATCTTGTGCCAAGGGAAAATTGAGGGGGAGAATAAAAGTAGCGTTGGTGGATTTCATCTCCCGGATGCGCTGGTACTCGTTTTGTCCGGCTTTGATGATGTATTGCACCCCGAATTCATCGCCGATGCGATCGGCCCGCAGGTCGTTCCATTTATCGCCGGCCTCAAACACTTGAGGCAGCGAACGATTCTCATTGAAAGCTTTCAGGCTGAGGTTGGTGCCTTCCGCCGCGGGCTTGTTCTTATACCAATCGGCATCGAGATAGGTCTGACGCAACAACGAAATATTACCCATCATGGAGCTGGGATAACTCTGCGTGGAAGTTCCTTTATTGAAAGAATAGTGAGCAGAAGCTTTTTCGCGTAAAATGACGAGGTTTTCTTTTTCCGAGGCGAGGGTGACAAGTGTACCGGTGCCACGGGCAATACCATCTCGCACGTGTGTAAGCACAGTGCCGAATCCGGCCTCGCGCATGGATTTAGCCTGAGATTCGTTGACCGAGAAGGAGGCGTAGGCGTTTACTTCGGGACGAATGGCTTGGTTCCATCCAAAGGGACCTTTGGTCGCCGTTTCCAATTGTGCGGGCTGGGCAAAATTAAATCCGCCGCGACCGGTATTCTGTTGCGCGGGCATGCCATAATCGGCATATAGGTCTACGAATGATGGGTAAATGAATTTATTGGTGCAATCGATCTCCACGGCGCCGACGGGCACGGGAAGTCCGGCACCCACGGCCACGATCTTTCCATCGCGCACCACGAGGGTGGCATTTTGGATCGTCGAATTGGCGTGCTGCACCAGGGTAGCGTGTGTGAACGCGTAATAACCCGAGCGGGGATCGGCTACACCGTTTTCCGGAAAGGTGGGTTGGGCCCATGCCGTCATCCAGGAGGTGGCGGATAGCACCAGAGCCAGTAAACAAGAGAGATGTCGCATAGTCAGGAATTAATTGAACGATTAGAGGGAGACAAATCAACGGAAAATCCGTGATATAGCGCTTCAAAAGGGGGATTGATTTCCGGCCGTTTTAACGGAGTTATGAACCGTGAATCCACACAATAGTTTTATTTTTGAGAATACCGGTATGAAACGCTCCTCCCCCGCACAGATTTTGCCCGATTTTCGTCGCACCCGCGGGGTCGATCAAACCGGCATCGAGGAACGAGCTGCCCGTTTTACCAAGCGAAGCATCAAGCAATCGTCTAAGCAACAAGCACTTAATCAGGTGCTGAACATGATCGACCTCACGACCCTGGAGGGGAAGGATACCGAACAAAAAGTGAGACAACTCTGCTACAAAGCCCGGCACCTCCACGATGAGCTCGCTGATATCCCGACCGTTGCGGCGGTTTGCGTCTATCCCAATTTTGTCCGCGTCGCCAAAAAAGCCCTGGAAGGCTCCGGCATCAACGTGGCCTCGGTGGCTACGGCGTTTCCGAGCGGCCAATCCACCCGCGCCATTAAACTGGCCGATACGCGATTTGCGGTCAGCGAAGGCGCCGATGAAGTGGACATGGTGATCAGTCGAGGTAAATTCCATGCCGGCGAATACGGATTTGTTTTTGACGAGATCGCAGCCATCAAAGAAGCTTGCGGCAAGGCCCGATTGAAAGTGATCCTCGAAACCGGTGAGCTGGGTTCGTTCGACAAGGTTCGTCGCGCCAGCGACATCGCGATGTATGCCGGAGCTGATTTCATTAAAACCTCCACGGGAAAGATCCAACCCGCGGCCACCATGCCCGTTACGCTCGTGATGCTGGAAGCCATTCGTGATTTTTACTACCAGACGGGGAGGCAAGTAGGCATGAAACCGGCCGGTGGCATTTCTAAATCCAAACTGGCGCTGCATTACTTGGTGATGCTGCGCGAGACGCTGGGGCAAGACTGGATGAGCAACGAGTGGTTTCGCTTTGGCGCCAGCAGTTTGGCCAACGATGTACTGATGCAGATCCGTAAAGAAAGAACCGGACAATACCAGTCGGCCGCCTATTTCTCGGTCGACTAACCAATAGAATACCATGGCAAAAAAAACAAAGCCCCTTCGCTTCGATACGGATTGGAAATACGATCCGGCACCGGAATCGGCTTCCGCTGCCAAGATCAACGAGCAATACGAGCTGTTCATCGACGGACGTTGGCAAAAACCCCAGAGCGGGAAATATTTCGAGACCATCAATCCCGCCAATGAAAAAATACTAAGCCGCATCGCTGAATCCAACGAAAAGGATGTGGATCGTGCCGTGCGGTCCGCTCGCCAAGCCTACGAGAAGGTTTGGAAAAAAATGGCACCGGCCGAGCGCGGAAAATATATTTTTCGCATCGCGCGGATGATGCAGGAAAAAGCGCGGGAGCTGGCTATCATTGAAACCCTCGAAGGCGGAAAACCCATTCGGGAGAGCAGAGATTTTGACGTACCCACGGCGGCGCAGCATTTCTTCTATTATGCGGGATGGGCCGATAAACTGGACTATGCCTTTCCAAATAAAAAAGTTGCCCCGCTGGGCGTAGCGGCACAGATCATTCCCTGGAATTTTCCCTTGCTGATGGCGGCTTGGAAGATCGCGCCGGCCTTGGCCACCGGAAATACCGTGGTGTTGAAACCCGCAGAAACCACTTCGCTGACCGCCTTAAAATTGGCTGAGATCATTCAGGAAGCGGATCTTCCGCCCGGTGTCGTCAATATTATCACCGGTGCGGGAAAGACCGGCGCCGCAATGGTAAATCACCCCGGTGTGAACAAGATCGCCTTCACCGGATCCACCGAGGTGGGCAAGATCATTCAACGTTCCATTGCCGGTACGAAAAAGCGATCAACGCTGGAGCTGGGTGGTAAGGCCGCCAACATCGTATTTGAAGATGCCGCGATCGACCAGGCCGTAGAGGGCGTGGTGAACGGGATCTTTTTCAATCAGGGACATGTGTGTTGCGCCGGATCGAGGTTGTATTTGCAGGAATCCATTGCGAAAGAGTTCATCCAAAAACTGAAAGATCGCGTTGCCACGTTGATCGTGGGCGATCCGATGGACAAGAACACAGACATCGGTGCTATCAATTCCAAGAGCCAACTCGAAACCATCCTGAAATACATTCAGATCGGCAAGAAAGAAGGCTCATCGATCTATCAACCAGCTTGTACACTTCCGAAAAAAGGATTTTGGTGTCCGCCTACGCTATTCACCGACGTGGCGCAGAGCAACCGCATCGTGCAGGAGGAGATCTTTGGTCCCGTGCTAGCCATTCTCACCTTCCGTACGGATGACGAGGTGATTGAAAAAGCGAACAACACGCCGTACGGATTGAGTGCGGGGGTTTGGACCGACAAGGGCTCGCGCATCTTCAATATGACACGCCGTTTGCGTGCCGGCGTAGTATGGGCCAACACCTTCAATAAGTTCGATGCGGCTTCGCCTTTTGGCGGATATAAGGAAAGCGGTTTTGGTCGAGAAGGCGGTTTGCACGGATTAACCCCCTATTTGGAAATCATTTAAAACGGAAAGTCATGCCAAGCAACAATAAATCATCCCGACTCTCCGTCCTCAAGACGTATAAACTGTATATCGGCGGACAATTTCCCCGCACCGAGTCAGGTCGCTATTACGTCGTGAACGATGGCAGCGGAAATCCGTTGGCCAATGCCTGTTTGTCCTCTCGGAAAGACCTGCGTGATGCCGTCTCGGCCGCGCGTGCCGCTTTTGGGGGATGGAGTGGAAGAACGGCCTATAACCGTGGGCAGATCCTGTATCGTATGGCAGAAGTATTGGAATCTCGCCAACCCGAAATGATCCGGGAGTTGCAGCAAAGCGGCTCATCATCCGCCCAAGCCAAAAAAGAAATTACGGTCTGTATTGAAACCCTGATCCACTACGCCGGCTGGTGCGATAAGTATCAGCAACTGTTCAGCACGGTAAATCCGGTGGCCAGTTCTCATTATAATTTTTCCGTGCCGGAGCCGATGGGCGTAGTGGGAATCGTTTCTTCCTCGGAAAATGCCTTATTGGGACTCGTGCAAGCCATGTGCGTGGCCATCGCTGGCGGAAACACCTGTGTGATCCTTGCCAACACGGACCGACCACTGGCCGCGATCAGTTTTGCGGAGGTATTAGCCACTTCCGACCTGCCGGGTGGCGTGGTAAATATCTTGACCGGAAAAGGATCGGAGTTGTTACCCTGGATGGCCGGTCACATGGATGTGAACGCGGTGCTCCTGGATCCATCCACTTCGGTCGATCGGGCAGCATTGGAGCTGGCGGCTACGGTGAACCTGAAGCGGGTGATCACTTTGAAGAAAGAGGATATTTTATCGCCTTATCGAATTCTGGATCTGCAAGAAATAAAAACCACTTGGCATCCCATCGAGAACATTGCTCCCTCGGGTGCCGCCTATTGACCTATGATGTATCGATCTCTTTTGGCGTGGGTGATGGTCCTTGGACTGCGTCTGCTAGCTACCGGTCAGGATACCTTATCTCGGGCACCGACCGATAGCGGACTGGTCCGCATCTTTAAAGATCCGCGGCTCAATCGGCTGATCGAAAAACAGATCGAGGTCAATGAATTCACCACCCGAAACAGCCGAAGGCTCACGCAAGGATTTCGCTTGCTGATCATGACAACCAAGAATCGGCAGGAGGCCATCAATGCCAAAGCCTTGATGTACGAGAAGTTCCCTGACCTGAAATCCTATCTCTGGCATCAAGCGCCGTATTACAAACTAAAGGCAGGCAATTTCAAGACCAAGGAAGAGGCGGAGGAATACGCAAAAAAAATACGACCATTCTTTACTCGAGGTATCTTCGTACTCAACGACGAGATCGACACCTATTTTATCAACACCACTGCCGATCCGAATAAAAAACAATGAGGCTCGATCAACTAAAAGAAATTGCCCGAAACATCTCACCCGAGGTCATTCAGTGGCGGCGGCATATTCACGCGCATCCCGAACTGAGCTATCAGGAGTTTCAAACGTCGGCCTTTGTCCAAGAGAGATTACGCGAGATGGGCATCCCCTTCGAAGTGATGGCCACGACGGGGGTGGTGGCATTGATCAAAGGAAAGGATCCGGAAAGTCGCATCGTGGCCCTGCGGGCCGATATGGATGCCCTGCCCATTCAGGAGGAGAATGACCTGCCCTACAAATCCACGCACCCGGGCATCATGCATGCCTGCGGACACGATGTACACACGGCTTGTTTGTTAGGTGCGGCGAAAATTTTACAAGAAACGCGGACTGATTGGAGTGGTTCCGTAAAACTGATCTTTCAGCCCGGGGAAGAAAAAAATCCGGGCGGTGCTTCGCTGCTCATTAAAGAAGGCGTGCTGAATAATCCCAAACCACAGGCCATAGCGGCACTGCACGTGAATACCATTCTGGAGGCCGGTCAGGTCAGTTTTCGCTCCGGTAAAGTAATGGCCAGTGCCGATGAACTTTATTTTACCATCAAGGGAAAAGGTGGCCATGCCGCGTCGCCGCACCTGACGGTAGACCCGATCCTGATCAGCTCCCACTTGATCACGGCGTTGCAGCAACTGATCAGTCGACATAACCATCCGTTCAATCCCACCGTTCTGTCCATCACCTCCATTCACGGCGGAAATACCACCAATGTCATTCCCGATGAAGTGAAATTGATGGGTACGTTTCGGGCCATGGATGAGGCTTGGCGTTTTGAGGCACATCAGAAGATCCGTCAAATTTCGGAGAGCCTGGTACGTTCTATGGGTGGCGAACTGGACCTGCACATCGACATTGGCTATCCTTGTGTGCACAACGATGAGCGGGTGAATGAGGCTTGTCGTCAATTAGCAGAGGCATATGTAGGAGCCGAGCAGGTTTCCGAAACGGAGTTGCGGATGGGTGCCGAGGATTTTGGATTTTATGCCCAGCAGGTACCGGCCTGCTTTTTCCGTCTTGGTACACGCAATGAATCTAAGGGGATCGTTCACGGGGTACATACGCCACGTTTTGCCGTGGAGGAATCGGCCTTGGAGATCGGGGTGGGACTCATGGCCTGGCTGGGGGTGAGCCTACTGGCCGATTAACCCCCTTTCGGGCGCGGTTTTGTACCTTGCAGCCTCTAACACACGCACATGCAGAATGACCTGAGGAAACAGCAGGCCCTCGAATATCATGCCAAGGGGCGACCCGGCAAGATCGAGGTAGTTCCGACCAAAGAAGCCAAGACACAACGCGACCTCTCCCTCGCCTATTCACCCGGTGTGGCCAGTCCCTGTCTGGAGATCGCCGAAAACCGTGAGAACGTCTATAAATACACCGCCAAGGGTAACCTGGTGGCCGTGATCAGCAATGGAACGGCGGTATTGGGACTGGGCGATATTGGTCCCGAAGCCGGTAAGCCGGTGATGGAAGGAAAAGGCGTGCTGTTCAAGATCTTCGCCGATATCGACGTGTTCGACATTGAGATCAACGAAAAAGATCCGGTCAAGTTCGTGGAGATCGTCAAATCCCTTGAGCCCACGTTTGGAGGGATCAACCTGGAGGACATCAAAGCCCCGGAATGTTTTTACATCGAACAGGAGCTCAAAAAGCAACTGAACATTCCCATCATGCACGATGACCAGCACGGAACGGCGATCATCAGTGCCGCCGCTCTGCTTAATGCCCTCGAGATCCAGAAAAAAAGAATTGAAAAAGTTCGGTTTGTGGTGATGGGTGCCGGTGCGGCGGCCATGGCCTGCATCAAACTTTATGAGGCACTCGGGGCGAAGCAGGAAAATTTTCTGCTGTTCGACCGCAAGGGAGTTTTGCATAAGGGTCGGACCGACATGGACGAATTCAAAAAGAATTACGCCAATGCCAAGGGTGAAATGAGCTTGGCGCAGGCGATGAAGGATGTGGATGTATTCATCGGACTGAGTTCGGGCAATTTATTGACACCTGAAATGGTGAAGTCGATGGCGAAAAACCCCATCGTATTCGCCATGGCCAATCCCGATCCCGAGATCAGCTGGGAGGCAGCAACCGGGGCACGCAAGGATGTGATCATGGCTACCGGCCGAAGCGATTATCCCAACCAGGTCAATAACGTACTCGGATTCCCCTACATCTTCAGAGGTGCCTTGGATGTGCGCGCCAAACACATCAACGAAGAGATGAAACTGGCAGCGGTGAAGGCATTGGCCGAGCTTGCCCGAACGCCCGTGCCCGACATCGTGAACATGGCTTACAACGAGAGCAACATCACCTTCGGCCCGAATTATATCATACCCAAACCCCTCGATCCGCGTTTGCTTGCGACGGTGGCTCCGGCCGTGGCAAAAGCTGCCATGGAAAGCGGGGTAGCACAAACGCCCATTACGAATTGGCCGGGGTATGTGACGGAATTGAACAAGCGGCTCGGGCTCGACAATCAGGTCATGCGCATACTGGGCAACAAGGCTCGTCGCGATCCAAAACGGATCGTGTTTGCGGAGGCCGACAATGTGAAGGTGCTCAAAGCTGCGCAGATCGTTTTTGATGACGGGCTGGGCTATCCGATCTTATTGGGAGATGAAAACCGGATCCGCAGCATTGCCGAGGCCAATGGCATTGATCTGGAAGGTCTTCCTATCATCGACCCGCGCAACGATGCGGCCGAGGAAAAACGCAATCAGTACGGCGAGTTGTTCTTTGCCAAGCGCGGACGCAAAGGATTCAATTCATATGAGTCGAAGAAGATCATGAAGGACCGCAACTATTACGGCTGTATGATGGTGGAGTGTGGTGATGCGGATGCGATGATCTCAGGACTTTCGAAAAATTATCCCGATACGATCCGTCCCGCGCTTCAGACCATTGGCACCGAGGAAGGCACGAACAAGATCGCGGGGATGTATATGATGCTGACCAAGAAGGGCCCCCTCTTTCTGGCCGACACCACGGTAAATTTCAATCCCACTGCCGAGGAACTGGCCGAGATCACGTTACTGGCGGCGAAGGAAGTCCGAAATTTCAACATCGTGCCCCGTATCGCCATGTTGAGTTACTCCAATTTTGGCAGCAGTGATTCGCCGGAAGCCCGATTGGTAGCGAAGGCCCGGGAGATCGTCAAGCAAAAAATGCCCAACCTGATCGTGGATGGGGAGATGCAAGCGAGCGTAGCCTTTAACCAGGAATTGATCAAGGAAAATTATCCTTTCAGCGAATTGGTCGACCAGGAAGTCAATACCCTCATCTTCCCCAATCTGGCTGCGGGCAACATCGCCTATAACCTGATGAAAGAATTGGAGACGGCCGATGCCGTGGGGCCAATTCTGCTGGGATTGAAGCGACCGGTACATATTCTTCAATTGGGATCGACCGTGCGAAGCATCGTAAACATGGCGATGATCGCGGTGGTGGATGCTCAATTAAAATCCCGGACCGCCACAGCGGAGATCGTAAAACGCTCGCGCTGGTGGAAACGATTCCGTAAACCCTCAGCAGAGGCAAGTTGATATGAATGTATTGAGTGATATTGGACGATTTGTGAACATGCTGAAAGGCATGTTCGCCAAACCCGAGAACGGGCGGATGTATTGGCGGGAGTTCATGCATCAGTGTGCCGAGATCGGCATCGGTTCGTTGGGGATCGTTGCGATCATCTCGGTTTTTATTGGAGCGGTTTCCACGATTCAAACGGCCTATCAGCTGGTGAGTCCGCTGATCCCCCTCACTACCATCGCCCAGATCGTGCGCGATACCGTGATATTGGAATTTGCTCCTACGCTGGTTTGTATCGTACTGGCGGGCGTGGCGGGCAGCCGGATCGCCAGTGAGCTCGGAAATATGCGGGTGAGCGAGCAGATCGACGCACTGGAGATCATGGGCATCAATTCCAAAGCATATTTGATCTTACCTAAGATCGTAGCGGCCCTGATCATGATTCCATTACTGGTGATCATCGCGATGGTGCTGGGTATTTGGGGCGGACGGCTGGCCGGTACCATGGCCGGTATTATTCCGCCGAATATCTATGATAAGGGACTGGTCGAGTTTTTTGTCCCCTACAACGTTTATTTCGCACTGACCAAATCCTACGCCTTCGCTTTCATCATCTCGAGCATTCCGGCCTTTTACGGGTATTATGTTCGAGGTGGGGCGCTGGAGATCGGTCGCGCCAGCACCAAGGCCGTGGTGGTGAGTTGTGTGCTCATCCTGTTTGCGGATTACGTGCTCTCCGCCCTACTACTCTGACATGATCGAAGTAAAAAATATACAGAAGTCCTTCAACGGAAAAGTCATCATCGAGGATGTGCATGCGGTGATGAAAGCCGGTCAGTGCAACTTGATCATCGGAGCCAGTGGCAGTGGGAAGACCGTGCTCATGAAGTGCATGGTAGGTCTGTTCCAACCCGAATCAGGAGAGATCTTGTATGATGGAACTTCTTTCACGCAAATGAACGAGGAGCAGCGAACGGCCATCCGAAAGGAGATCGGCATGCTGTTTCAGGGATCGGCTTTGTTCGATAGCTTGAACGTAGAGGAAAACATCCTCTTTCCGCTCAACATGTTTTCGACCGATTCGCCGGCCCGTAAAAAAGAGCGGGTGAACCAGGTATTGGAGCGAGTTAATTTGCCCGGCGTCAATAAAAAATATCCCTCTGAGCTCAGCGGGGGGATGAAAAAGCGGGTGGCCCTGGCCCGTGCCATCGTACTGAATCCCAAATATCTTTTTTGCGATGAGCCCAATTCCGGGTTGGACCCACAAACTTCCCTGGTGATCGATAAACTCATCCGCGACATCACGATTGAATACAACATGACCACCGTGATCAACACCCACGATATGAACAGCGTGATGGAGATCGGTCATTATATCCTCTACATGTATCAGGGTAGAAAAGAATGGGAGGGCAGCAACAAGGAGATCATTTTTAGCAAGAACCAGCGGCTGAACGACTTTATTTTCGCCTCCGACTTTTTGAAGGATGCCAAGGACATGCGGATGCTGGAGGAGCGAGGAAAGATCGATCCGGAACGGAACATGGATGACCTGCTGAAATAGCCCTGTTACCCCTAATTTTGCGGACAATTCCAACGTATATATGAGCATCCTCGTCAATAAGTCATCCAAGATCCTGGTACAGGGTTTTACCGGTACCGAAGGCAGTTTCCACGCCTCCCAAATGATCGATTACGGAACCCAGGTTGTGGGGGGTGTTACCCCGGGCAAGGGGGGCAGTACCCACCTCGACCGACCCGTCTTCAACACCGTGGCCGAAGGCGTAAAAGCCACGGGTGCCAATGTGAGCATCATCTTCGTCCCCCCGGCCTTCGCCGCCGATGCCATCATGGAAGCTGCTGAGGCCGGCATTGAGTTGGTGGTCTGCATTACGGAAGGAATTCCCGTGCAGGATATGGTCAAGGCCAAGAATTATTTACTGGGCAAGAAAACCCGCCTCATTGGTCCCAACTGCCCCGGTGTCATCACCGCCGGCGAATGCAAGGTGGGGATCATGCCCGGATTCGTATTTATTCCCGGACGTATCGGCATCGTCTCTAAATCCGGTACCCTCACCTATGAAGCGGCCGATCAGGTGGCCAAGGCCGGACTGGGCATCTCCACCGCCGTGGGTATTGGAGGCGATCCCATCATCGGTACCACCACCCGCGATGCCATGGAACTCTTCATGAACGACCCGAATACCGACGCCATCGTCATGATCGGTGAGATCGGAGGCGGCATGGAAGCCGAAGCGGCCCGGTGGATCAAGGAGCAAGGGAATAAAAAACCCGTGGTGGGATTCATCGCGGGACAAACCGCACCCCCCGGTCGACGTATGGGCCATGCCGGTGCCATCGTAGGTGGCGCCGAGGATACCGCCGAAGCCAAGATGAAGATCATGAGTGAATGCGGCATTCATGTCGTGAGCAGCCCGGCCGATATCGGCAAGAAAATGGCCGAGGTTTTCGGAAAATGACATGGGAAAATGATACACGAACCGCATCTCCGATGCGGTTTTTTTATTGAATACGCTTCATGCAGGTAGATCTACTGATCGTTGGTCAAGGCCTTTGCGGCAGCTGGCTGAGTTACGAGGCTCAAGCAGCCGGACTGCGTGTTTGCGTGATCGATGCTCCTCAGCCGAATGCTCCCTCTCGTATTTCGGCGGGCATCATCAATCCCATCACCGGAAGGCGGCACGTGGAGGTCTGGCTGTCGGACGAATTGCTTTCCCATGCAAAAACCGCCTACACATCGATGGGCGTTTCATTCGGTCGATCGCTGATCCGCCAAACCTCGCTGATCGATTTTTTTCCTTCCGAGCAAATGCAACGCAGTTTTCAAGAGCGGATCGCTCAAAACGGAAAATTTGTATCGAGTGCTTATCATTCAGAAATCGGCACACTGCCTTTCGAGGTTGCACATGGAGCAGGCATTATCGATCCGGTTTATTTGATCGACCTCCCCGGGTTTCTCGAGGGAAACCGGAAAAAGCTGGTGGGCTCCGGATCCCTGCTCGAAGAACAGTTTGATGGGAAGCAGTTACAAGTATACTCCGATCACGTGCAGTATCAAGACATTCGGGCCGAACGAATCGTTTTGTGTGAGGGCACGGCCGGAGCATCTCAACATTTTTTCCCGGGACTTCCTTTTGCCCCCAACAAAGGCGAGGTGCTGATCCTGGAGATCCCCGATTTACCGAAGGACCATTTATATAAACACGGCTTGATGCTGGCGCCGCTTTCGGATGGCAGCTGGTGGGCCGGATCGAGCTATCAGTGGTCGTTCGACCATCCCCACCCCACCCCTGCTTTTCGGGAGGAGACGGAACGCATCTTGAGAAGCTGGTTGAAACTGCCCTTTCGGGTGGTGGATCATCGGGCGGGGGTTCGTCCCGCCACCCTCGAACGCCGTCCCTTCGTCGGATTTCATCCGCAAAGACCCGTAATCGGTATCCTGAATGGAATGGGCACCAAGGGTTGTTCGCTGGCCCCGTTTTTTTCCCGCCAATTGATCCGCCATTGGATGAACCAAGAGCCTATCCACCCGGAGGCCTCGATCGAGCGGTTTTCCTTCACGTCCTGATTTCAAATTTTTTTATCTTTCCCCCAAACCAACGATCATGCCCGACCATCCCGAACCGCTGTATTCCATTCCGGCCCGTTTTCGACGCATGGAGAACATGCACATCATTTTTTGGCTGATAAAAGACATCAGCTGGTGTTTGTTTTGGAAGGACTTGGCCGTGGCCATGATCATACCCACCCTCACCATTGCGATCGTGATCAGTTGGCGGACCCGCCACATCGCCTCCGAGCTGGCACATAACCTGGCCGTGGCCTTTTGGATCAGTGCGAACTCGTTTTGGATGATCACGGAGTTTTTGGGATATGATGAGACCATCGTGTGGGGAGAAATCACCGGAAAAGAACTCTCCCTGATCCCCTTTGTGATCGGGGTACTGATTCTGGTGAATTACTACATCCTGCAACGCCCCCGGGAAATAAGGGAGAAACGTACCACCACGTTACTGTAAAGCCCGGTCCGGTTGCCCCGAAATCGGGTTATCTTCGCGCTGGAAAATAGCCTTCATGTTCAGAACTCATACTTGTGGTGAATTGCGTGCCGGTCAGGTGGGACAAACCACTACCCTCGCAGGCTGGGTACAGACCATCCGGAAATTCGGATCGATTACGTTCGTGGACTTGCGCGACCGCTATGGCATCACCCAACTATTGTTCAATGAGTCGCTGAACCCCGAGCTGGAGAAAAATCCCCTTGGAAGAGAATACGTACTACAAGTGGTGGGAACCGTTTGTGAGCGCAGCAACAAAAATCCCCAACTACCCACCGGTGATATCGAGATCCTGGTGAGTTCCTTCAAGATTTTGAACACGGCCGCTACGCCTCCCTTCACCATTCAGGATGATACCGATGGCGGCGACGACCTGCGCATGCGGTATCGATACCTCGATCTTCGTCGGACTGCCATCCGAAAAAATCTCGAGCTCCGCTACGCCGTCAACCGCGCGGCTCGTAATTATCTGCATCAACAGGGATTTTTGGACATCGAAACGCCGTTTCTGATCAAGTCCACCCCCGAAGGTGCCCGCGACTTTGTGGTTCCCTCCCGGATGAATCCCGGACAATTCTACGCCCTCCCGCAATCGCCCCAAACCTTCAAGCAATTGCTGATGGTGAGTGGTTACGATCGCTACTATCAGATCGTGAAATGTTTTCGGGATGAGGACCTACGTGCCGATCGTCAGCCTGAATTCACCCAGATCGACTGCGAGATGGCCTTTGTGGAGCAAGAAGATATCCTGCAAGTCTTTGAGGGATTGATCAAGAGCATTTTCAAGGAAGTAAAAGGAATCGATTATACCGAGACCGTACAGCGCATGAGTTGGGAAGAGGCGATGTGGACTTACGGAAACGATAAGCCCGACATTCGCTTTGGCATGCAATTGCTGAATCTGAAAAAACCGGATTCGGTTTACCGCGATCGAAAAGCCTCGCCGGAACTGATCAACGGAGCCGATTTCAAGGTGTTTGACGAAGCAGAGACCGTCATTGCCCTGGCCGTACCCGGAGCGGCGGAGTACACGCGCAAGCAAACCGATGAATTGACCGAATGGGTAAAACGCCCCCAGATCGGCATGAAGGGATTGGTCTATGTCAAATGTCAGCCGGACGGACAGTTCAAAAGCTCCGTCGACAAATTCTATTCGGAAGAAAGGCTCAAAGCCATCGCCAACGCCTGCGGCGCGCAAGCCGGTGACCTGATCCTGATCGTAGCCGGAGCCGAAGAGCGAACCCGCAAGGCGGCCAGTGAACTACGGCTGGAACTGGGAGAGCGACTGGGCCTGCGCAAACAAGATGAATTCAAATTGCTGTGGGTATTGGATTTCCCGCTTTTTGAATACGATGAGGAAGGCAATCGCTGGGTAGCCCGTCACCATCCGTTCACGGCACCCAAGCCCTCGCAATTGTCGACCATGATCGATAATGATCCCGTCATTACGGATGCGGCCAAATACCTCGATCACCCGTATGCACAGATCAAGGCCAATGCCTATGACATGGTGCTCAATGGAAATGAGATCGGAGGCGGTTCCATTCGCATTTATCAGCGGGAATTACAGGAGAAAATGTTTGCGGCACTGGGCATGGACAAAGCGGAACAGCAGCATAAGTTCGGCTTCTTGTTGGGCGCTTTTGAATACGGAGCGCCGCCGCACGGAGGGATCGCGTTTGGATTCGACCGTCTCTGTTCGATCCTCGGTGGCAGTGAAAGCATCCGCGATTTCATTGCTTTTCCGAAGAACAATGCCGGAAGGGATGTGATGCTGGATGCACCGTCGGCCATCGATGATAAACAACTGGATGAATTGCAGATCCGGTTGGACCTCAAAAAATGATCTTACTCGTTTAGCAAGCGATTGATCCGCTCCGCTACTTTCTGGGCGCTGGGCAGCATGGCTTTTTCCAATCCCATATTCATCGGTACGGCCGGTAGGTCGAGGGCCCCCATCACTTGAATCGGTGCATCGAGTGAGGAAAAACAAGCTGGCGTGAGTTTACCGGCCAGCGATTGCAGGAAGGAATGGGATTCTTGTTCTTCGGTGAGCATCAAACATTTTCCGTGCAGGCGAATGCGGGCGATCAGCAGGTCTTCATCCACCGGTGCCAGGGTACGCAGGTCGATGATCTCGACCTGTCCGGGAAAATCCATCGCCGCTTCTTTGGCCCAATACACGCCCATGCCGTAGGTGATCACCAACAGCGTGTCACCGGCTTCGAGATAGTCGTCGTCGGCCACCAATACAACATTGGCTTTCCCCAGCGGTAAAATATAATCGGCATCGGGTTCGGGGGTGCGGGCCTCTTCGGTGCCGGGCACTTTGCTCCAGTAGAGTCCTTTGTGCTCGAGCATCACGACGGGATTGGGATCGTAGTAAGCAGCTTTCAGGAGTCCCTTCATATCGGCCGCATTCGACGGATACACCACCTTGATGCCTTTGATGGAGAGCAGGGTGCTTTCGACCGAGCCGCTGTGGTAGGGACCGCCACCGCCGTAGGCGCCGATGGGTACGCGCAGGATCATGGGCACGGGAAATTTTCCCATCGAGAGATAGCAGCTTTTGGAAAGTTCGGTGACGAGTTGATTGAGTCCGGGGTAGATATAATCGGCGAACTGCACTTCCACGATGGGACGAATGCCCACTGCTGCCATGCCGGCTGTGGAGCCTACGATATAGGCTTCTTGTATGGCGGTGTTGAATACGCGGTGATCGCCGAATTGATCGCCCAGGGTAGCGGCTTCGCGAAAAACGCCGCCCAAGCGTTTGCCCACGTCTTGTCCGTACAGGATCGCTTCGGGATGTTTTTGCATGAGTTCCCGGATGGCAAAAAGCGCGGCATCCACCATGATCACTTTTGATGCGTCGGGGGGATTTCGTTCGCCTTGTTCCTGCGTGATGGGGGTTGGGGCGAATACATGTTGGGAGACGGTGGCGGGATCGGGATCGGGGGCTTGCACGGCCCGGTCAAAATCCTCTTCGATGCGCCACTCTGCTTCGTTGCGAATATTTTCTAACTCCGAGGCAGGGATGCCGGCGGCCAGAAGTTTTCGTTGCAGTTTGAGGAAGGGATCGTGTGCGTGGTGTTTTTCGAGATCGGCTTCGTCGCGGTAAAATTCCTTTCGCACGCCGCTGGTGTGATGACCCAGCAGGGGCACGGCGGCATGCACAAGGATGGGGGCGCGTTTTTCACGAACATATTGAACGGCCTCCTGCATAACGCGGTAGGAGGCTTCAAAATCGCTGCCGTCGACTTGCACGCGGTGCATGCCTTTGAATCCGGCCGCGAATTCAAAGGCGTTCATGGCACGGGATTCTTCGGCGGTGACGCTGATGCCCCATTGATTGTCCTGCACCAAATACAAAATAGGCAGTTGATGCAGCACGGCGGTTTGCCAGGCTTCGCTGACTTCTCCTTCCGTCACGCTGGCATCGCCGAGGGAGCAGACCACCACAGGTGAATCGTTCAGTACAGAATGGTGAGGGTCATGTTTTTCCCAATAACGGAGCCCGTGTGCGATGCCGGTCGTAGGGATCACTTGCATGCCAGTGGCACTGCTTTGGTGAATGATGGTGGGTTTATCGGGACCGCGATAGTTGGGATGGGAATAGTATTCTCGGCCGCCGGTGAAGGGGTCTTCGCCTTTGGCGAGCAGTTGAAGCATGAGTTCGTAGGGGGAAAATTCGAGTCCGAGTAGCAAACTATCATCGCGGTAATAAGGACTTACATAATCGCCGGGATGTAGCTGGTAGGCGGTGGCGAGTTGGATGGCTTCGTGTCCGCGCGCCGTGGCGTGTACGTATTTGCAGATGGATCGGTTCGCCTCGTATTTGCTGGCCATAGCGGAGAGCAGGGCCATGTGCCGGTAGGCACGGAGTTGTATGTCGGAGGCGAGCATGTAGGCGATCGTTGCGGGCAAAAATACGCCGAGAATGGCGGCGTTGTTGCTTACTTGACCTCGAGTTTGAAAAGGGAATCGGAGCCAATGAATCCCTCCAGTATATCGCCGGGAACCACTTCGCCGACCCCGGCGGGGGTACCGGTATAGATGAGGTCGCCGATTTGCAGGGAGAAGTATTTGGAGATCTCGGAGACGATTCGGTTGAAGGGATAGATCATGAGGGCGGAGTCGCCATCTTGTACAGTTTGCCCGTCTTTTTGAAGGGAAAACAGAATGGAGGGTTTATCAGCAAAGGATTCAAACGGCAGCCAGGTGCCGAGGACGGCGGAATGATCCCAAGCTTTGGCTTTTTCCCAGGGAAGTCCTTTTGATTTGAGTTCCTGTTGAATATCCCTTGCCGTGAAATCAATGCCAACGGTGATGGCATCGTAATAGTCTGCAGCTTGTCGCTCCGACACGTATCGTCCGTTCTTGCTCACCCGCAACACCAGTTCGCATTCGTAATGGAGTTCGTTGGTGAATTCGGGATAATGGAAAAGAGTGCCGGTGGGCAGCAGGGCCGACTTGGGTTTGAGGAAGATGACGGGTTCTTCGGGGACTTCGTTTCCCAATTCTTTGGCGTGGGCGGCATAGTTTCGGCCGATGCAGAAGATCTTCATAATAAAGCGTCGTTAGGGAAGGGTGTAGCGTTGTTGATTGAGTTGGCTCATGACGGCGGAGAATCCTTGTTGGAAGACGGATTCCAGGACGCCCACGGAAGCCTCGATCTTGAGTTTGACGAGGGGTTCTTCTTCTTTTTTCCAATGGCTGAGTACAAAGTCGGCTTGCATGCCTTTGGGAAAATCGTTTCCAATACCGAAGCGGAGTCGGGCGTATTGGGTGGTGCCGAGGGATTCCTGGATGCTGCGTAGTCCGTTGTGGCCGGCGTCGCTTCCGGCGGTGCGCAGACGCAGTTGATCGAGCGGGAGGGCCAGGTCATCGACGATCACCAGGATGTTTTCGAGGGGTATGTTTTCTTTCTCGATCCAGTATTTGACGGCTTTGCCGCTCAGGTTCATGAAGGTGGTGGGACAGACGCAGATGTACATCTTTCCTTTCCATTTGATCTCGGACACGTAGGCCAGTCGGTCGGTTCGGAAGTTGCCCCCGTGTTTTTGTACGAAGGCGTTGACCACATCAAAGCCGATGTTGTGGCGGGTGTGGGCGTATTCGTTGCCTGCGTTACCTAAACCGACGATCAGGTATTTCATTGGGTTCAAGTTACTCGATTCGGCATAAAAAGACCCGCATCCGGTGGGGTGCGGGTCTGAAAGTTTTTAGAGAAGCGATTATTTTTTCGCAGCCGGGGCAGCAGCGGCGGCGGCCGGAGCGGCAGCAGCGGCCGGGGCGGCGGCTTCTTCTTGTTTGAGCTGACGGGTCAGAACGACGGAGGCGATGGGGATGCGGGGAGAGTTGAGGATCTCATAGTTCTCCACCTGTACATCTTCTACGCGGATGTTGCCGTTCAGTTCCAGGTTATCGATGGCGACATCGATCTTTTCCCGGAGGAATTTGGGGTAGGTTTTCACCTTGAGGGACTTCATCTTGGTGATGAGTTTTCCGCCGTCTTTTACGCCTTTGGAGGCGCCGGTGAAGTGAAGGGGAATGTCGGCTACGACTTTCTTGTCCTCCACGAGTTCCAGCAGGTCGATGTGGGTGAGTGTGTCGGTCACCTTGTCGAATTGCAGGTCCTTCATGATGGTCCGATAGGTTTGTCCGTCTACTTTCACTTCGGCGATCTGGAAGTTGGGGGTGTAGACCAACTTTTTGAATGCGGCGGCCGGTGCGTGAAAATGGACCTCTTTTGCACCCCCGTAAATTACACCGGGCACCAGGTCCTGAGAGCGGAGTTGACGGGTGGCTGACTTGCCAAATCCGGTCCTCAGTTGTCCTTCGATGGTAATCGTGTTCATGGTATCTGAGTTAATGGTTTACTTTCCTCGCCGCTGCGAATGAATGAAGAGACTGGTGATGCTCTTGTTTTCAAACGCGTTGCGGATGGCCACCGCGAAGAGTTCAGCGACGGAGAGTACTTTCAGTTTCGGACTCTCTTGTCGGAGTGGGATGGTGTTACAGACTACCACTTCCTCCAACACGCTGTTCTCAATGTTCTCGTAGGCCTTGCCGCTGAGCACCGGATGGGTGATCAGCGCCCTGACCGAACGGGCTCCCTTGTCTTTGAGCATCCCGGCGCTTTTGGCCAGGGTGCCTCCGGTGTCGCAGATGTCGTCGATGATGACTACATCGCGGTCGGTAACGTCTCCAATGACCACCATGCTGGCGATCTCATTGGCCCGTTTCCGGTGTTTATCGCAGATGACCATTTCGGCGTTGAAATAGCTGGCGATCTCCCGGATCCGGTTGGTAGCCCCTACGTCGGGGGCGGCAAAGGTAAGGTTTTCCAGCTTCAGATTCTCGAGATAAGGGATGAAAACGGCGTGGCTGTCGAGGTGGTCGACCGGAATGTCAAAATACCCCTGGATCTGGGGGGCGTGTAGGTCCATGGTCACGACCCGGTCGGCTCCGGCGGCCACTAACATATTGGCGATCAGCTTACTGCCGATGGCTACGCGGGGGCGGTCTTTACGGTCCTGTCGCGCATACCCATAGTAGGGAATAACGGCGATGACCTTGTAGGCGGAGGCCCTGCGGGCGGCATCGATCATCAGGAGCAGTTCCATGAGGTTTTCGGCCGGGGAAAAGGTGCTTTGGACGAGGAAGACATAGTCGCCTCGAACACTTTCCATGAAAATGGGGCTGATCTCCCCGTCGCTGAATCGTTGGATGTTGACTTGTCCGAGGTGTGTTCCGTAGGAGGCACAGATCTGCTTGGCCAGCTCCTGTGATCCGGTGCCCGCGAATATTTTGGCTTTTTGCATGTAGGGGGAATTGTGTGGCGAAGATAATCTATGTATTTGCTTGGCATAAGGCCTGTGCATAACGATTTGTGGCATGGGCAAGGGCCGTTGGCGGATGTATACTTGGGGATGATGGAAATGGAAAAACTGGGGTTGGGGGCCGATGGTTTGGCTTCTACCCCGCAATTATTGGAGCGGATCCTGGGCACCTCGAAGGGAGCTCAGAAATTATGGGAGTTCGTGGAGGGCGATCTGGGCCGGTTGGCCACGATGGACCCGGAGGAGCTCATGCAGGTGCGGGGGTTGGGAGGAGAGCGGGCGGGGAGGTTATTGGCGGCCTGGGAGTTGGGGCGCCGGTTATCAACTTTTCGGGCGGGGCAGGTGCGGACCCCGCTGCAGTCTTCCTCGGAGGCTGCCCGGTACTTGCAGGCGCAGATCGGGTATTTGGATCACGAGGTGTTTTGTGTGCTGTATTTGAATCGGGCACTTCGGCTGATCCGGTTGGAGCGGGTGAGTCAGGGCGGCATTACGGGTACGGTGGCCGATCCGCGGATCATTTTTCGAAGGGCTTTATCGCTTCGGGCGGTGAGTTTGATCTTGGGTCACAATCACCCCTCGGGGGCCTTGCATCCCAGTGACGCCGACCGCGAACTCACCGAGAAGATCCGCCGCGCGGCGGAGTATTTTGATATGACCGTACACGATCATTTGATCGTGAGTGGGGAGGGGTATTACAGTTTTGCGGACGAGGGAATACTATAGTTTGAATAGTTTGAGAAGTTTGAAGAGTTTAAAAGTTAAAAAGCGATCATATGGGCACGATCAGAGAGTTGGAGGAATTGAAAGTCTGGCAGAAAGCAAGGACATTGAATAAAAGAGTTTTTGAATTGACTGGATTACCGGTTTTCAAATATGAGTTTTCGTTACGAGAGCAGATGCGCCGTTCGGCGGGCTCCGTGATGGATAATATTGCGGAGGGATTTGGCCGGATGGGCAATCGAGAGTTTATCAATTTTTTGCTGATTGCCCATGGGTCATTGATGGAGGTTCGCTCACAGCTAAACCGCTGCCATGACCAAGCCTTCATTTCACCAGTCACACACGATGAAATAATGCCGCTAACCCGAGAAATTGGACGAATGATCTACAGCATGATACAATACCTCAAAAAATCAGAAAAAACCGGTCAGCGATTTCGCTAAAAACTCCCAAACTTCTCAAACTCCCAAACTCTCAAACTCCCAAACTCTCAAACTGGCGCAGGCGCAGCCTGCGCCTACGCCTGCGCGGTCGGTCCTCCAAAATTCAACGGCAACTGTATCTCTTCAATATCCTGTATCGGTCCGTGTGCAGATTCAAACTTCTGGATGTTCTCCGTGAGTGCCCGCATGAGTCGCTTGGCGTGCTGGGGGGTAAGGATGAGGCGCGATTTAACCTTACTCTTGGGCGTACCGGGCATCACGTTCACAAAATCGATCACGAACTCGGCATGCGAATGAGTGATGATGGCCAAGTTGGCATATTGTCCTTCGGCGACCTCCTCGGAGATCTCGATGTTCAACTGATTGGGGGCAGGGGGATTGTTCTCTTGCATGATTATTGATTGATAAGGGAAATAGCTTGTGTCAGGGCCTGATCGGGATTCAGGTTGTACGCATCCGACGTAAATACCGCCGATACATTGCCAAAGGCCGTGAGTTCCTTCAGCAGACTATTATAACTGTTCTTTACTTTTTTAAGCATACGAGTGGAAGCGTTGTAAATGAAATAATCGTACAACAGATCGAACTGACGAAGCTCCGATTGTACATAGTTGCTGGACACATACCCTACATCGGCTTTGTAACGCTTGTACACACCGGCCTTGGGTCCGATCACCATTTCCAGGAAATAAGCCTTTTCGGAGGATCCCAGGTGCTTGCCAAATACGAAACGCATGTTCTGGGTGAGTCCCACCGACTGATTGGCTAAAAACACAAATGAGTCAACCTCGCCGGGCGCCTTGACCAGTGGCTTACCGGGATTGGAGGGTGAAACAAACTCCACTTCCTGGCTATAGGTATTGTACCCCAGCTGAATATTAACAGCGGTGGCATCGGAAGAATAAATATTCCCTTTGTTACGCTCCCCAAACAAATAAGAAGTACCGATCACCCGGTAGGTCCCGATCAATTTATACATCCCCTCCCCTGTCTGCTCACGCAACAATCGGTTGTGATTCAATACTGGATCCACCCAGCCAGCCGTGGGTGTGATCAGCCCCTGAGCATACACTCCAGCGGCCAGCAGCAGGACGAAAAGGGTGAGTACAAGCTGTTTCATAGGTCGATTTTTTCAAAGGTAAACAAATGGATTTTGGGTTTTGGGGGAATAAAAAAAGGGATTGTTAAACAATCCCTTTTGAAAATTTTATTGAACCTCGCTTAACGAGCGCGCAGATATTGCAGATCATCAAAGAAGGCACGCAGCGGGTTGTTGTTGTAGTTCCAATCCACCGTCATGTTACGGGTGGCAGGATCCCATTTGCTGAGGCGGCTACCCGCACCAGTGAACATAGTAATGGGAGGGCCAGCGGGGTCGCTTCCGAATACGTTGGTCACCAGGTTAGTGCTAGTGTTGAATACAACAACCGGCGCTACAACCGGGCCATACCAGCTGAGCGCATTGTTTGGACCGATTCCGATCGGATGACCTACACCACCCACCAAAGGCCAGAAGAAGTAAACAGCATTGGGGCCGGAGGTAACCATGTGCATGGTAGTTTGGTAGGGGAAGGTGTACGGAACACGGTTGTGATAACCGGTCAGGTTGTACACACCATCATATTTGTTTTTGATGGAGAACTGGATTAACAGATTTTTCAAGTTCTCGGCCACGATGTAGTTACCGCTGGCTGAAGTGATCTGAATGGCGATACCATAGGCAATGTTCGGGTTCAGCGATAAGGTGCTGGTGATGACCAATGGCACCGTTACGTTGCGCGCACCGGCCGGAATGGTAACAGTAGTCGGCATGGTGTACAGCGTGGGCGTCAGGACCTGAATATTGGTTCCGTTGGCCGTGTTATAGGCACTGATCAGCTCTGTACTCTTGATGGCCAGGTTGATGGTGATATCAGCCGGAGCCGGGTTACCGGCATTCAGGTTCAGGAAGGTCAGTTCGGCTACTGTCTGCGGACTTCCGGACACATCCAAACCATATCCGTTCATGGCCTTGGCGGCAAAGGGAAATCCAACACCCGGAGGTTGAGTGTCCGGATCATTGATCCCGTATTGGTAGTTCTCAAAGCCCTTGTCCTTCAAACACCCGGTCAGGGTAAAGGAAAGCAACGCAAGTGCCAGAAACGCTTTGTTGATGATATTTTTCATGATTCGCGTATTTATTGGATTGTGTATTAATTGAGATCCCAGAAGATTTTGGTGTAGCGATCAACCGTTCCCTGAGCCCCTACGTTGGTAGGGTTGTAGTTGTATTCGCTCTGCGGATACATATAACGAACAGGGATCTTGGTGGTGGTGTTCTGCGGAGAGACCGAAATGGGCGGCCCGGGATCGTAACCCACACCGGCGCCGTACACGAAACGGTCATTGGCCGGAGAGGTCGTTACTACTTCGTTATAACCCATGCGACGGTAATCCGTCCACACTTCCAAGGTGTTGATGCCATTCAAAGCAAACCACTTTTGAGAGATGATGGTGTACAATCCGCCTGTCGGCTGCGTTCCGGCAGGATTGACCGGGGAATTGGCCACCGCATTGATATCAACATCGGAGTACCCGGCATTGTTCGCCAAATAAGTAGAGGGGTCGCCTGCACCGATGTAGCGGAAACTTTCCGCGATACCGGTATTGGTGAGCGTGGCAACGGTCGGACCGGCAGTCATGAATCCGCGCTGACGAGCTTCCGCTTGCAGGAAGAAGCTTTCAGCAGCCGTCATGATGGTTTGCGGAGCAACGTTGTTCTTGTACAAACCGGGGCCGATACCAGCCAGGTTAGCGGCGGCATTGGCGGTGACCGGAGGCAGACCATATTGTACACCGACCAGTCCGTTGGAACCTGCCTCATAGAAGCGGGTGGTTCGGGGGTCGCCGTTGTACTTGTAATAATCGATACCCCACTTGTTCGCACGGTAGTAGATGTTGTTGGCGGTTTGTGCACCGGCAACTGAGATCTTGTACACGTTGTAGAACGGATTGGGCTTGTCGGCCAGATAGCCGGGCTGCACCATTACGTCCTCACCGATTCCGAGGAAACCGGATCCCTCGGTGGTGATGCGGGCCATTTCAGCAGCTTTATCGATACCGGCCACTGCGTACGCGTGAATCATCATGCGCAGCTTCAGGGTGTTGGCAAAGCGTACCCACTTGCCTTTGTTACCCTGGAAGACGATATCGTTGGTGGAGATGCCTTTGTTGGCATTGGTGGTGGTAACCACCGCATTCTTGATCAGGCTGATCGCGGTGTCCAGTTGACGGAACAGGTCGCGATATACATTGATCCCTTGGTCATAGCCCGGGGTGGGGTTTCCACCGCCTTTCAGGGCCTGGCTGTAGGGGATGTTTCCGTAAACGTCTACCAGGATCATGAAGTTGTGTGCTTTCATGACACGGGCGATTCCCTCATAGAAGGTAGCACCCGCTCCGCCGGCTTTGGTTTGCACGATCTGATAGTCGTAGTTATTGTCGTAGCAGGAGTTCCAGATACCATTACCAAAGTTGGTGGTCAGGTCGTAGGTCTCCTCCGTTACGTTCGGAGCATAGGTACCGGAACGGGCCCAGTATCCCATCCAGTTCTGGATGGTACCCCAGGAAGTTCCGACGATCGAACCGGAAGCATGGAGGGCAGCAGGCAACACCACGTCGTAGGTAACCGTAGAGTCGGTTACGCTGTTGACGTTTTGGTTGATGTTGAACTGGCTCTTCCGACAACCCGTAGCGGCAATGAGCAGGGTCGCTGCCATCGCGGTTCCGTATATAAGCTTATTCAGTTTCATATCTAGTGTTTTTGAAGTTGGGTTAGAGGTTGAGGTTCAAGGTGGCACCGAAGATGCGAGTCGGCGGTGTGTTATCCAATCCACTCACCCCTTGTGCGTTACCCGTTGTATTGGAGAACTCGGGGTCAGTCCACTCGTTGGTGCTCGGCAGGAACATAAAGAGGTTACGTCCGGAAACCGTGAACTGAGCGCCTTTGATGGCGTTCTTGGCAAAGCCCAACCACTTCATCGGAATGTTGTAGCTCAGGCTCATCTCGCGGATCTTCCAGAAATCACCGCTTACCAGGTAGTTCGTGTTGGCAGAAGTGTTCACCGACTGAGACCAGAAGTTGTAACCACCGGTCATGTAAATGTTGGTGTTCGCTACATATTTAGTTCCATCCCAGTAAGAGGAGTTCGGCATGATGAAGGGCTGACGAGCATTCTGTGCAGAACGCTTAGAGATACCGGAGAAGTCCATACCGGTTCCGAGGTTACCCGTATAGATCTGGGCACCGCCACGGTAATCGGCCACAGCACTGAAGGTCAGGTCTTTCCAGGTCACGTTCAGGTTCAGACCCAGGAGGTGATTGGGTTGCGTATGACCGAAGGGTCTGATCACCGGATCCAAGCTTGGCAAACCAGTTGCGCGGTTCACCACTACCCGTCCTTGATCGTCGCGCACATAATCGGAGAGCTGGAACGTGTAGGCGGGATAGCCCACCATCACGAAGTTACCGTTTCCGATACCCAGCTGATTTACGCCCTCTACGATACGATTGACCTTGTTGGTCTGGTAAGTATAGTTGGCTTTGAAGTCGATCGTGATGTTACGGATCTTAACGAGCGGGGTCAATTTCAGGTCAAACTCCAATCCTTTGTTTACGAAAGAAGCCGCGTTCAACAGGGCGCTGGTAAAACCGGTAGCACCGGAGTAAGCAACCTGTACGATCTGATCGGTATTGTCTTGCGTATAGGCAGTAGCCTCCAGGTTTACGCGGTTTTTGAACAAGCCCAACTCAAATCCGACCTCTGTGTTTACGACAAACTCAGGGGTGTAACGATTCAAGCGGAGTACGTTACCCGAAGTGTAACCCACCAGGCTTCCGTAGGGGAAACCACCACCCAGTCCGTACGTGTTCTCCAGGGCTTGCGTACCCAGGTTAACGTTACCGGTCTTGGAGTGTGCTCCACGCAATTTCAAGTAAGAGATCTGCTTGCTGTTCTTGATGGCAGGAATGGCCTCGCTCAACAAGAAAGAAAGGCTGGCACCGGGGTAGAAGAAGCTGATGGCTTCTACATCATAATTATAATAGTAGGCCAGACGGCTGTTCATATCGTAGCTGGCGGTAACCTCGGCAAAGGCCCAATTCTTATATCCGATAGAAGCCTTACCGAAGAAGCGCTGCAGACGAGAGCGGAAATTGCTCTCCGAAGCGCCGGGCTCCCCTTTACGTCCGATGATGTTGAACAGTGTGGGGAAGGCCAGGTTATTGCTCGATACGTTTACATTCTTGGAATTGTCCTCGCGGAACGACTGACCAACCAATCCCTCCAGCTTGAAATCACCGATGGATTTGCGGGCACTGGCGAACAACTCGGAGTTGACGCGGAAGGAAGTGGACATACCGTCACCAACTTGAGAAACGATGTCGCCAGACTGGGCGTTGGATTTACCAGAGGCTTTGGCGAAGTCACTGTAGGTGAACGCCTCGGCACGGCTCTTGGCTTGTCCGAGTGACATGGTCACACCCAAGCGATAGGTGAAAGACAACCAGTTGTTGGCCTTATAATTGAATTCGAGATTTCCGAACAGGTCATCTGTACGACCCACGCTGCGGAAATTATCGATCATGAAATAAGGGTTGGTGTAATAATCGTTGAAGTATCCGTTCGGATTCGACCAGAAATCATTACGCCAGTTCTTGAAACGGGTGATGGGAATTTGTTGCGGCGTGTTGATCAGGTTCCAATACACGGTGTAATCACGGCCGTTACCGAAACTGGAACCGGCGGTTACATCATAGTTACCCCGTGTGTAGTTCACGTTGAAACCGGCACGGAACTTGTTGAACTCCTTATTACCGGCCATACGAACCGACATACGACGATTCACATCCTTAGGCATGATTCCCTGAATGAGGACGTTTTGCGCACTCATATAGAAATCACCGGTAGAGAAAGATACATCGGTTTGGTTGGTGATACCCGTGTTCCAAAAGCGCAACTTCTCTTTGGGAAGCGCACTGTACTCAACGAGGTACTGCTCACCGTTGGGACCATCGCGTCCGATCTGACGCATCGTACCATCGAATGCATCTCCGTAACACTGGTTCTCAACGGGATCATATACGCCGTATCCAAAAGCATCTACGGAGGAACCCGAACCGAATTGATTTTGCAACTCCGGCATGTAAGAAACCCGCTCCACCTGAACCGTATGGCTCACGCTGATCTGAGGTTTGTTCTTATTGCCGCGCTTGGTGGTAATGACCAAGGCTCCGTTGGCTCCATCCGGACCATAAATGGCCGTCGCAGAAGCCGACTTGAGGATCGTTACATCCAAGATGTCGTTGGGGTTGATGGAGTTGATGTATCCCAGAGAAATGGGCACACCATCCAAGATCAACATCGGCTGGTTGTTACCGGTCAAGGAACGGATACCGCGAAGGGTGATCCGAGTATCGGCAAATACACCATTGTTTACTGTTTGAATGTTCAGACCTGATACCTTACCGGTCAGACCATTTTGCAGGTTGATCGTCTTGGCCTGTGTCAGTTCGGTCGCCTTCACTTTGGCAGTGGAGTAACCCAATTCTTTCGCCTGACGAGCCACACCCAGTGAGGTGATCACCACATCGGTTCCGCTGATCACGATGCGTTTGACAACGATGACGATCGTGTTGCCAGAACCGATAGTAGCCGTGGTAGTTTCCAATCCGGCTCCGCTGACCACCAGCACATCGCCGGTTTTAGCAGATAGACGGAACTGGCCGTTGTTGTCAGCCGCGATACCCGTCTTGGTTCCTTCAATTCGAACAGATGCACCGGGAAGCGCAGCGCCCGTTTCATCTGTCACGGTTCCGGAAATAACCCGGCTCTGACCGATCGCAAGTGCCGTGAATAGCACCAGCATCGAGAACAGTGATGCAATTTTTCTCATAATAAACGTTGATTTTTTGGTATACAAGAACATTGATAATCAAAAACTACCAATGTACAAACCATTGGCAATCCACTGTGCAAGACAGAGGATGTCAACGGGTTGCTGCGGCAATTTAGTCTTTTTTTTAACAAACTGTTGGGGTGGCCGAAAAATTAGCGTCCATCCCCACCCCATTGGTGCCTGAACTGGAGGGTAAATCCGGGCCGAAAAGGCGACTGAAATCCCATAAAACGCTGATCATCAATAGTCTTATCCGCAAAGAACCGGGCCCAGCAGGTACTGTGCCGACCCAGCGAAACAGAAACGTTCAGATAGCCTCGCAGCTGCTGACCATGAAAAGCCGGAAAACCGACCTTATATAATACATCCCGCTCGTAGGCATAGATCCGGCTCTCCCAACCGTCCGTGGAAACCCAGCACCCCCGTATATCCAGCCTGATCCGGCCGGCGATCTCCCGCTGCCACTCCAAATAAGACAAAAAACCAGACTGTGGGGCAGTCGCCCCCATACGAGCCTTCACCCACTCGGCCCGCCAAGTCAACCTGTCCCCATCGCTGATCGAGATCTCTCCATGAACCCGAACCGCACGCGTCGTACGGGTGCCCACCACCGGCATTCGATCCACCTCGGCATCCAACTCCCGACGAATCGTTTGCAACCGGATGTACAATAGATTTTTTTTATCCGGTTGGTATTGCCAGCGTAATCCCCGCATCCACCCCACCGAGGGCATACTTACGGTTGAATTGGGCTCTTCCGCCCGACAAACATCCACAAACGCATCCACCGTGTGCTGATCACTAACTCGCCAGCGCAGCTGCGTATAATAACCCAACTCCGCCCGGCCCGATGCCAATTGCTGAAAGGCCTGCCCCTCCACCGAGCGAAATCCCTTTGCGATCCACCGGTTGTGAACCGATAGATCGACCCGCCGGTCCAATACAAATACCGCTCCCGCAACCGATGCCGATCGTCCCCTCGTATCGATGGCGATCTCTCCAAAAAAATGCGCAGACCCACGCGTCAACGAAACATCTACACTCGCATTGCCCACCCCACGAATCCAAGTAGTGTCTTCTTTTGTCAGATCGCTAAACTGAATACGATAGATCGACCAACGCCGATACAGCCCATTCACATGCACAATGCCCCCGGGAAAAAGCCGGCCGATCCGGCCCCCACCCGTCCATTCCTCCACCGCATTTTTCTTTTCCCACTCCGCAGCCGTTCGATGATATCCCGAAACATCCACACTCCGAAACCCTTCCCGACCCTGCGCAAAACGATACCGCACCGCACTCTGCCCTCGACGCGACAAAAATCCATCCCATCGCCAACGTCCGACCGTGCTTCCCATCGCCACCCCACGTAGGAAGCGGCTCTCGCCCACCGACTGATAGGGCCGTAAGGCCAAACCCTGTCGCTTCACCGCCGCTACCTCCGACCCCGCCCCAAAAGTCATTCCCTGCCACCCGATCAATCCTTGCCCGAGCTGTATCGTGTAATCACCCACTATGCCAAAGGATCTTCCCGAACGACCCTTCCACTGCAAAAAAGCACTCGTAAAATCCGGTCCTCTTTTTCCCACCCGCTCGCCCGCATCACTTTCCATCAATAGTCCCCCCTGCCAACCGGCCGCCGACTGGATCCGATAGCGTACCTGCCGATAGAGCTTCCCTCCCATCCTGTTGGAAGGAAGTTGATCTGCGCGTTGCCCACTCAACCGCAACAGAAAGAAATGAGAGACCGGCTCCGAGAAAACTTTCTTTCCGATAACGGACGCCGGCGCGAGTCGACAATAAACTTTCATCCTCGACACCAGCGATTCCGTCCAACCCGGAACCGATTGAAAAACATACCAGGAATCGGCCGCCCCAAACAATCCCCGAAATCGGATCCACGCATCGATCTGCAATGGCGTGAGCATACCCAACTCGGCCATCTCCTCGGCCGTGGCGCGGTTCAAATCCAACGGCCTTCTTCGATATTGATCCAATCGCAACTGCTGTCCCTCCCACTCACCGGCAACCTCACTCACCGGTTCGTTCGATCGTCCCCACCGATCATCCCACTCCGGCTCCTGCGCAGACAACATCAACCGAAACAGCAAGAAAAACATGAGCCAGCCCCTACGCATCGGATCAATTTTTTTTATCGCGATCCCAAGCAGAGAAAAAAGAAAAACCCGGACCCAAGACCGGATCCTGTGAAAAACCCAATCCCAACCTCCCTCCGCGGAACGAGCGATGAACGCCCACGATCAGCTGATCGGGCAGCCAGCCCCAACCCAACTCCAAAACCCACTCCGCATTCAGCTGATACGTGGCCCGAACCAACGCGGCTGCCGAAGCCACCCGCTCCCAATCTACCCCCCCGTACAAACACAACCTCGACGAAAACGAATACGCAATTCCCGCCCGGACCCGCAAAGGATTCGTTCCATACCAACCCTTCTGCGAAAGCAGCGATTGCGGATTCTCCCAACTCATCCCCCAAACCGTCCGATCCGACAACAACCCGCCCAAAAAAAGATGACTGGTTGGTGACCCGCTCGTTCCATATCCGCGTACCTGTGTCAACGAAAAGCCCAGCCCCGTACCCAGCCAAAGCGACGGATTTAATGAACGAACCAACCCCACTTGCAGTTGACTTTGCCGATGATCCGCATTGCCCACCGTCACCACATCCCAGCGAAAGGAGTGGCCCGCCGAACGAAGACGGCCCCCCGCCATCCACTCCGTCAATGGCCCCAATCCATATCGATTCACCGCGCCGCCATACCAACCCTGCTTCGAGCCGAATGAAAACCAATTGGGGACCCAGATCGACCACCGACTCGAATCACCCGCACCGATCCACTGCCGAAAATGAAACCGACCGGCCTGGCGAGAGAAACCGGGCTGTCCGTTCACCGAAAGATTCGGGAATAGCAACACGATGAATATCCAAAGCAAAAGAGAAAACTGATTTTTTAACATCGGCTCAAAATAGAATGGGCCGGTAGGGGAAAGCAAAAAAGGGAAAGGGTATTTTGCAGGTTAGGGCGGAGAAAAACACAGCACCTACCTTTGCGGCATGCAACTACTGGATGGAAAAAAAGCCGGGCAGGCGATTCGCGAAGAGATCCGCTTGCAAGTCGCCCAACGCCTCAGCGAAGGAAAAAAGCAACCGCACCTCACGGCCATCCTGATCGGCAACAACGGGGCCAGTGCCACCTATGTCGGTGCCAAGGTCAAAGCCTGTGAAGAGGCCGGGATCCTTTCCACTTTATTGCATTATGAAAGCGACCTATCCGAGCACTCCCTGCTCGAAAAGATCGAAGCACTCAACACCGATCCCGATGTCGATGGCATTCTGGTGCAACTACCCTTACCGAAACACATTCGGGAATCGGCCGTGATCCATGCGATCGATCCGAGCAAAGACGTCGACGGATTTCATCCGATCAATCAGGGATTGCTGATGCAGGGACAGCCCGGATTTATTCCCGCCACACCCTATGGCATCCAATTGTTGATGCAGCATTACCAAATCGAGACCGCCGGCAAGGAAGCCGTGGTGATCGGACGAAGCAATATCGTGGGTCGGCCCATGAGTGTTTTACTGAGTCAACCCGGACCCGTCGGCAATTGCACCGTCACCCTCTGTCACTCGAAAACCAACGACCTCGCCGGACATATCCGACGCGCCGACATCGTCGTGGCCGCACTCGGTATACCTGAATTCGTCAAATCCGATATGATCAAACCCGGTGCCGTGGTGATCGACGTGGGCATCACCCGTGTCGAGAATCCAGCAAAAAAATCGGGATTTGAATTGAAAGGCGATGTAGACTATACAAACGTTGCCCCGCTGTGCAGCTGGATCACACCGGTGCCGGGCGGGGTCGGTCCCATGACCATCGCGGCCCTGCTGAAAAACACCCTGCAAGCCTGTCAGCAGAAAGATATCTGATCCATGTCAACGCCCCACACGCTTCCGGTAATGGAACATTTCTACACCCTGCAAGGCGAAGGCCTGCACCAGGGAAAAGCGGCCTACTTTATTCGACTGGCCGGTTGCGACGTGGGTTGTGTGTGGTGCGATGTGAAAGCGAGCTGGGACCGCTCCAAACATCCCGATGTACCCATCGATGAATTGTTGGCCGCCATCCGACAAACACCGGCCGAGATCGTGGTGATCACCGGCGGAGAACCCTTGATGCACGAGCTGGATCCACTCACCTCACTGCTCAAACAAGCCGGATATAAAACACACCTGGAAACGTCCGGGGCGCATCCGGTGTCGGGCCGCTGGGATTGGATCTGTCTCTCTCCCAAAAAATTTCGAGCACCCTTACCCGAGATCTTTTCCCAGACCGATGAATTGAAAGTAGTGATCTTTCACCCAAGCGATTTTACCTGGGCCGAGCAGTATGCTGAAAAAATGCGAAAGGGCACAGCGTTATATCTGCAGCCGGAGTGGGACCGCTCGGCCGACATGATGCCACTGATCGTCGACTATGTAAAAGCCCATCCCTCCTGGCGGGCTACCCTGCAGATACACAAGTACCTGAACGTTCCCTAGAATTAACAAATCCTCATCCCCCAAGGGAAAAAAATCCGTTAGCTTAGATACATGTTGCGTGTATGGATCGGTTGTTTGATCGGAGTGGTGTTGCTGCTGCCAGCAAAAACCAGGGCACAATCCAAATCGGAGATCAAGAAAGCCAAGCAATTATGTGAGCAAGGATTTCTGCGATTGGAAGAAGGAGAGAATATGCAGGCGTTGGGACTTTTTCGCGAGTCCCTCTCGATCGACTCCAACCTGGCCCGTGCCTGGGCCGGCATCGGGGCCGTTCAATCCGATAGAAAACTGCATGCACAGGCCGTGTACGCCTTCCAGCGGGCCCGCCAACTCGACCCGGCTTCGATGGAACCCTTCCTGCCTATGTTGGCGGAGGAATGGGCCGGTATCGGAGAATTCTCCTCCGCACTGTCGCTGATCGACTCGCTGATGCGAACACCCCTGGGCAGTACGGCGGCGATGAAAAAATACCTGGACAAAAGAAGAACGCGCTATCTGTTCGGCGTGAATTACCAAGCCAACCTAACCGACACCGGCTATCGATTTGAACCAAAGAATTTAGGTCCCCTCGTCAACAGCCGCGATCCCGAATACCTGCCCTCGATCACGATCGATGGAAAACAATTGGCCTTCACCCGAAACCGCGGGAGCCGCAACGAAGATTTCTTCGCCTCGGAATTGGACAGCAACGGACAATGGAGACTCTCCCAACCGCTGCCCGGAGAAGTCAACACCCCGATGAACGAAGGCGCCATGCATATTTCGCAGGATGGCGAATGGATGGTGTTCACCGCCTGTTCCCGTCCCGATGGCTTTGGCGGATGTGACCTGTACATCTCTTACCGAACCCCATCGGGTTGGACACCCGGAAAAAATCTCGGCGGACGGATCAACTCCGACCAATGGGAGACACAACCCTGTCTCTCGCCCGACAAACAGTTTCTGTATTTCGTAAGTCGTCGGCCGGGGGGACTGGGTGGCAGCGACATCTATGTTTCGCGATTGCTTCGCAACGGACGTTGGGACGACCCCGTGAACCTCGGCCCCAACATCAACACGGGCGGAGATGAACAATGTCCCTTCCTGCATGCCGACAATCAAACCTTGTATTTCACCAGTCCGGGTTGGCCCGGTTACGGCAACGACGATCTTTTCTTGTCCCGTAAGCAAGCAGATGGCTCCTGGTCCAAACCCGAGAACCTGGGCTTTCCGATCAATACGATCGACCGAGATGGAAGCCTCATCATCGCGGCCGACGGCATCACGGCCTATTACGCCAGCAACCGAAGTGATTCCTATGGAGAAATGGACCTCTATCAATTCAGTCTACCCAAACATGCCCGCCCTACCCCCACCTATTGGATCCGGGGAAAAGTATTCGACCGATCCGACCGCAAACCCATCGCTGCCTTGCTGAATCTGCGCGAAGCGGAAACCGGCAAAGAGGTTACGCAAGTGAAAGCGGATTCTCTCGGAAATTATCTGGTGACCCTCCCGGCCGGCCATACCTACCTGCTCACGATCCGTCAACCCGGATACTTTTTTCACAGCGAGGTTTTTGAGATGAAAAAAACAACGGATGCCAAACCGCAGCAACTCAATGTGGGATTACAACCCCTGAGTCAGGATACCACCATAGTGCTCAACCACGTCTACTTCCAAACCAATCGTGCCGAGTTGGCCGACAGCTCCCGAGCCGAACTCATGAGCCTGGTCGAACTGCTTCAAGAAAATCCCAGCCTGATCGTGGAGATCGGCGGACATACCGATAATCAAGGAAACGCCACCGATAACCTATCCCTCAGCAAACGCCGCGCCGAAGCGGTCGTGCATTTTCTGACCGATCAAGGCATCACCCCGGAACGCTTACAGGCAAAAGGGTACGGTGCTAGCCGTCCCCTCGCCGATAATAACACCGCAGAGGGACGAGCAAAAAACAGACGAAGCGAGATGAAAATCCTTCGTAAATAATTCCCACCCCGCGCTTCGCCCCGATAGATTTGCCGGGTGTCGGATTCTCTGCTGCATCGCATCGCCCTGACCCTTGTTCCACAGATCGGACCTGTTCAGGCCCGACTGTTGCTGCAACAGTTTTCACCGGAGGAGATCTTCCGTGCCAAACGCCATCAGCTGCTGCAGATCGAAGGCATCGGTCACGAAAGAGCCCAAGCCATCCTTCGCTTTCGGGATTTTGAACGAGCCGAAAAAGAGATCCGGTTCCTGGAGAATCGAAAGCTTCGGGCGTTATCGATCGACGCCCCCGACTATCCCAAACGCCTGCTGCACTGCTATGACCCGCCGGTGTTGTTGTATTATGGAGGAGCAGCCGATCTCAACGCCTCCCGCATGCTGGCGATCATCGGCACCCGATTGCCCACGGAATATGGGCGCGGATGGACCGAACGTATCCTCGAGGAGCTGAAAGATGTTTCGGTGACCATCGTTAGCGGACTGGCCGCCGGCATCGATGCGATCGCACACCGAGCCGCGTTGCGTCACGGCCTCACCACCATTGGTGTATTGGCGCATGGGTTAGACCGGATCTATCCCTATCACCATCGGAAGCTGGCACAGGATATGGAAGGGGCCGGGGGACTGCTCACGGAGTTTGTTCACGGCACCGAACCGGATCGGTATCATTTTCCTGCCCGCAATCGGTTGGTGGCGGGAATGACCGATGCCACGCTCGTCATTGAGTCGGGAGAAAAAGGCGGAAGCCTCATCACGGCCTCACTGGCCAATCAATACAATCGGGATGTATTTGCCCTGCCGGGAAGGGTGACCGACGAAAAAAGCATGGGCTGCTTGAAATTGATCCGACAACATCAATCCGAGATCTTTCTCTCCACAACCGACCTGCTCGATCGATTGGGCTGGAACGATTCGCCGACGGAGAAAAAAATCACCCCCACTTTGTTTCCCGATTTGTCGGTAGATGAAAAAAAGATCGTGGAGCACTTACAAACAGGAAATACCCTGCATCAAGATCAGATCGGATGGGAACTGAATATGTCATCCTCCCTACTGAATAGCTGCTTGCTTCAACTGGAAATGAAAGGGGTGGTCCTATCTTTGCCGGGCAAACAATACCGGTTGCCACGTTGATCCCGGGTTTTCAAATTGGATGATCAAAAAACTATTCTTGCTTCTGTGGGTCGGCGTATCGATGTTCCCGCTTGTTGCCCGTTCGCAGGCGTGCACCACGCTGGGACAAACCCCCTCCACCGCTTTTCCCGTTTGCGGAACCACCACCTTCACGCAGGCCAGTGTGCCCCTATGTGCCACCAATAGCTTGTTCGTTCCCGGCTGCTCCGGCACCGGCGCGAACTATGAAAACCGAAACCCATTTTTTTATCGATTCACTTGTTACACGTCGGGTTCACTGGGATTTGTGATTACCCCACTGGCTCCGAATGAGGATTACGACTGGCAGTTGTATGATATCACCGGGCGAAATCCAAACGACATCTTTACGGTGAACAGTTTGGTCGTCACCGGAAACTGGGCGGGCACATATGGTCCTACCGGCGCTTCCGCCTCCGGCACCAATGGCATTCAGTGCGCCTCCGATCCGGCCTCCAATGCGCCCACCTTTGCCCGAATGCCCAACCTGATCCAGGGCCGGGAGTATTTGTTGCTCGTGAGTCATTTCACCAACACACAAAGCGGTTATACGTTATCCTTCACCGGGGGGACGGCCGTGATCACCGACCCTACCGAGCCACATCTATTGAACGCGAAGGCGGATTGCGATGGCACCAAGATCCGGGTCAAGCTCAATAAAAAAGTCAGTTGCCGAAGCCTGACCGCCAATGGAAATGAATTCAGTATTCTGCCGGCTGCACAAACCGTGGTGAGTGCCCAACCCGACTCCTGCAGTTTCGCGTTTGACTTTGATGAGATCGAACTCACGCTCAGTGGCACCCTGCCCAATGGCAATTATCAGTTGGTGATCAAAAACGGGAGCGATGCCAATACGTTGCTCGACAATTGCGGACGGGCCATACCGGTGAATGAGCAAGTTCCCTTCACGTATCAATCCCCACAACCTATCTATGCCGATTCAATTGGCAAAACAAGTTGCCAAACCGACTCGATCCGCGTTTATTTTCCGAAGCGGATCAATTGTGCCAGCATCGCTGCGAACGGATCTGATTTTGTGGTGACCGGTCCAACGCCCGTAACCGTCACCGCCGCCGGAGGAAATTGCGTGCTGGGAAAGACCGATTATGTGACCGTTCGTTTCAGTGCGCCCATCTATACGAGGGGAACCTATACGCTCTCGCTTCGACCGGGCAATGACGGGTCGGTTTTGATCGATGAATGCGGACAGGAAACGCCCAACCAGCAACTGAATTTCAATACCGCCGATACCGTCAATGCCGATTTCACGTACACGGAACGGCTGGGTTGTCAGCGCGACACGCTACGATTTTCTCACAACGGATTGAATCAGGTGAACCAGTGGAGTTGGATCATCAATGGCACGGTACAGAGCGATCAACAGGTGTACACGCATATTTTTCCGGCTACCAGTCAGAATACCGTCAGTCTCCACGTAAGCAATGGCACCTGTATCGATACCAGTACCCAACGGATCGTACTGAACAATGAAGTGAAAGCCTCCTTCGACATGCCGTCGGTGATCTGTCCCGAAGATGCACTGACAGTAACGAATACCACGACGGGAGCCGTCACCAGCTGGCGATGGCAATACGACGTGCTGGGAAGCAGTACACTCAAAGACCCTCCCCCTTTCCAATGGCCCAACAATGGCCGAGAGGCCTTTTACACCGTCAAGCTGACGGCCTACAATTCGGTGCTCAATTGTAGCGACAGCCTGCGAAAGCCCCTGCGCGTATTGGACTTTTGTTCGATCGCGGTACCTACGGGATTTACCCCCAACAACGATGGCCGCAACGATCGCTTTGGTCCGTATAACGCGTTGAAAGCCGATAACTATCAATTTCAGGTGTTCAATCGATGGGGGCAGCGGGTTTTCGAATCCCGCAATTGGCAGGAAAAATGGGATGGGAAATGGAACAGCCAGGAGCAACCCGGCGGCGTGTATGTATGGATGCTCTCCTATACGAATCGGGATACCGGTCAGCCCACCACCCGAAAAGGAACTGTAGTGCTGATCCGATAGGTTTTGGTCCGAATTCGGGCGGTTCCATATCTTTGCACATGGCAACCAAAAAATCTTCCCCGTCTTTATCGGATAAAATTGCGCTCGAAGGCCTCACCTTCGATGATGTTTTATTGATGCCCGGCTACAGTGAAGTGCTGCCCCGGGAGGTTGATATCCGCAGCCGACTTACCCCTCAGATCACCCTCAATATCCCCTTGCTGTCGGCGGCCATGGATACGGTCACCGAAGCGGCCTTGGCCATTGCGTTGGCGCGGGAAGGGGGACTGGGCATCCTGCACAAGAACATGACCATCGAAAAACAAGCGGAGCAGGTACGCAAAGTGAAAAGAAGTGAAAGCGGCCTGATCATCGATCCGGTCACCCTGGAAGCGAATGCCACCATCGGCGATGCGCTTCGGCTCATGCGCGAGAACCGGATCGGGGGCATTCCCATCATCGACAAGCAAGGTCGACTCGTGGGTATTCTGACCAACCGGGACCTGCGATTCGAAGTCGATATGAAACGAAAGGTCAGCGAAGTAATGACCAAAGAAAATCTCTACACGGCGCCGGAGGGAACAGACCTACGAAAAGCCGAGCAACTATTCAAAAAGACCAAGGTTGAGAAACTCCCCATCGTAGACAAGAAGGGGAAGTTGGTCGGACTCTTTACCTACAGCGACATCCTGAAATTGAAAAGTCACCCGCACGCCGTCAAAGATTCGTTTGGCCGATTGCTGGTGGGCGCCGGGGTGGGCATCACCAAAGACATTTTGGACCGCGTGGCCGCCCTGCAACACGTGGGGGTGGATGTGATCGCACTGGACAGTGCACACGGACACAGCCGGGGTGTGATCGATGCCTTGAGATCGGTCAAGAAAAATTTCCGGGGCGTAGAAGTGATCGCGGGCAATGTCGGAACTGCCGCCGGAGCGAAGGCCTTATCGGATGCCGGAGCGGATGCCGTGAAGGTGGGCATTGGTCCGGGTTCGATCTGCACCACCCGCAGCGTAGCCGGTGCCGGGATGCCACAAATGACGGCGGTGATGGAAGCAGCAGCGGCTCTGAAAAAATCGCGCACCACGTTAATTGCGGATGGCGGCATCCGGTATACCGGTGACATGGTGAAAGCCATCGCGGCCGGTGCCAATGCGGTAATGATGGGTAGCATTTTTGCAGGGACGGAGGAGAGTCCGGGCGAGACCATCATTTACGAAGGAAGAAAATTCAAGGAATACCGGGGCATGGGCTCGTTGGGAGCGATGGCCACCGGCAGCAGCGACCGATATTTTCAGGACGGCGAGGCCGATGTGAAAAAATTCGTGCCGGAAGGCATTGAGGGACGTGTCGCTTACAAAGGGCAACTACGCGAAGTGGTGTATCAATTCGTCGGAGGACTTCGTGCCGGGATGGGATACTGCGGCGCGAAAAACATACCCGCTCTTCAGGCCGCCAAGTTCGTACGGATCACCAATGCGGGGATGCGCGAGAGCCACGCACACGACATCGACATTACGAAAGAGGCCCCGAATTACAGCCGGAGTTAATCGACGGCAAAGTCGACCCGGATCGTGATCGACGCGGTCTTATTCCGGGAGGAGGTATTAAATGCCCCCCCGTAGGAATAATCCTCGTTGCTATTTTGTCCGGTGATCTGAAAAACGCCCATCGTCGCTTTTTTGATCTTCCCCAAATCGCTGCCAGCGTTCGTCGCAATGGTTTGGGCTCGTTCTTTCGCATCGGCACTGGCCTTGGCGAGCAGATCGATCTTCAACTCGGAGAGTTTGGAGTAATAGTATGAAGGTTGAGTGGAATTGAATTCAATGCCCCGCTGGATCAGCTCGGTGATCTCGCGGGAGATCTTTTCTACTTTATCGATGTTGCGGGAATCGACCGTTACGCTTTGCATCAACTTATAGCCGGTGAAATCGGTGCCCAGGGTACGACCCTCTGAGTCGTAGCGCGTATTGTATTCCTTTTCAATGCCTACGGCTGAGAAGATCAATTCGGACTCCTGTACGCCTTTTTCCAATAAATAGGTACGAATGGATTGTTCGTCTTCTTTCAATTGGGCGTAAGCCATTTTGAGGTCCATCATCTTTCGACTGTAATTACCGCTCCAAACGATCTGATCACTGGTGAAATCGGTTGCGGCCAGTCCCGTTACACTGATCGTTTCCTGTGCCCGGAATTTGTATTTGTAGGCTCCGGCCAGCACCGAAACGCCCAACAGGGCGGTGAAACAGATTAAGATCGTTTTGACATAAGGTTTCATCTGAGTAGATTTTAAGATAAAGCTAACCGACGGCTTGCTTAGAGAATGTTAATTTCGTTCAAACTAAATGCTCGGCCAAACCCACTGATTTGAATCGTCTTTCGCCCATCCTGCTTCCCCTGCTCGGAGGGATCCTGCTGTCGGTCGCCTGGCCCACCCTTTCCTTCACCCCGCTACTGTTTGTGGCCTGGATCCCCCTGTTGTGGATGGAGACCCGGGTTGCCAACCGATGGCAATTTAGCGCGGGGGTCTACCTGCACATGCTGGTCTGGAATGGTCTCACCACCTGGTGGATCTGGTACGCCTCGGTACCGGGAGCAGTTTCGGCCATCTTGGCCAATAGTTTATTGATGTGCCTGCCCTGGTGGGGCTACCGTTACGTCAAGCATAAAAGGGGACAGGCTGCGGGACTGATCGCCTTGCTCACCGGCTGGATGAGTTTTGAATACATTCATCTGCAAGATTGGGGACTGAGCTGGCCCTGGCTCACGCTGGGCAATGGTTTGGCCACACAACCCGGCTGGATCCAATGGTATGAGTACACCGGCACGAGTGGGGGAACGCTTTGGATCCTCTTGGTAAACATGTTGCTGTTCCTTCAGTGGCAGACCTATCAAAGGGATTCGACACAAAAACGTTTCCCCTATCGATGGATCGCCTTGGCCATCTTATTTCTGCCGATCGGTGTATCAAAATGGATCAGCCATCGCTCGGACAACAGAGCAGAGATCATTTCCGCCGTGGAGGTAGCCGTACTTCAACCCAACGTAGATCCGTATGAAAAAGTAAGCAGTTACGCTTCGTTTGATATTCAGCTGCAAAACCTTATCCGACAAAGCGAGGCGGGCATCTCCGATCAAACCAAGTTGTTGATCTGGCCCGAAACCGCGCTCTATCGGTTGGGGGGTATTGGTGAGAGAGAATTGCGGGAGCGAGGTCGGGCCTTTGATTCGCTATGGGCTTTCTTGCGGCGTCATCCTCAACTAACCCTGTTCACCGGTGTAGAGAGCTATGGGATCACGACTCAAAAAACACCCAACAGTGTGGCCGCCCCCGATTGGCTTTACCCACCTGGTCAGACAGGACCCCTGTACGTAGAGTCATACAACGGCGCGGCCCTGCTCGATACGGCCGGCGCCAGCCAATTCTACCACAAATCGAAGCTGGTACCGGGGGTTGAAACCCTTCCCGGTTTCTTGCAATTCCTGGCTGCCTGGTTTGAGGAATTCGGAGGCACTTCCGGTGGCTATACGCCTCAGCCGGATCGAACCGTGCTGCCTACCTCCGTTGGCTTTCGGTTGGCCCCGGCCATCTGTTACGAAAGTATTTACGGGGAACACCTTAGCCAATACGTGCGAAAAGAGGCCAACCTGCTGGCCATCATTACCAATGATGGCTGGTGGCAAAACACCCCCGGACACAAGCAACACGCCCTCTATGCCGGATTGCGTGCCATCGAAACCCGGTGCTGGGTGGTGCGCAGTGCGAATACAGGGATCAGCGGCTTTATTGATCCCGTCGGAAAATGGATCGAACCACAGCCCTATGGCACAGCTGCCTGTGTGACGCAGAAAATTCCCGTTGGTGGCGGACGGACCACGTTTTTTGTACGCTACGGCGACATACTATCCAAAGCGGCGTTAATGTTTTGTTTTGGGATTTGGATTTGGTCCTGGGTGTACCGACGGGGGAAGGAAAATTCCTAATTTCACTGATCCATCCCACAACAAGTTTGTTGTTAAGGTATCCATGAAGAAACTCCTGCTCACCGCCATGCTTTCGCTGTCGCTGGTGTTCGCCGAGGCGGCGCACATCAAAGGAGGTTTTTTTTCCTATCAATATCTCGGACCCGGACAGGGCACCAACCTTCGCTACCGGATTACCCTGACGGTGTACATGATTTGTAGCCCCTCAACCGGACAGTTATCCAACCCCATCAACTTCAGCATCTTCAACGCCGGCAACAACCAGTTCATCCAGAACGTCAGCGTACCGATCACCAACCAGTACAATTTGGGGAAAGCAGGCGATGAACCCTGTATCTCCGGTGATCAAAGCGGATGTTATTACACGATCGTCATCTATGACTTGCCAGTGATCGAACTGGCGCCCTCCGCCTCCGGTTACATCATCGCCTATCAGCGTTGCTGCCGGATCGCCGGTATCAACAATATTCAGAATTCCGGAGCGGTCGGCAATACGTTCTCCATACAGATCCCCGGAACGAATGTGTTTGCCGGTGCGGAGACCAACAGCAGCCCGCAGTTTCTGGTGAACGACACCGCCGTCGTCTGCGCCAACAACTATTTTCAATACTCCTTCCAAGCTTCCGATCCGAATGGCGATTCCCTTGCATACGATCTATGTGATGCCATTCAGGGTGGCGATCAAACCAACAACTCACCCCCCACGGCGGCCAATCCCCCCTATGGTGCCGTTCCCTATTCATTTGCTTACTCCGGTGCGTTTCCGATGGGACCGGCCGTGACCATCAATTCCCAGACCGGACTCATCAGCGGCACAGCCCCAAGCATGTCGGGTGAATACGTAGTGTGCGTCTGCGTTCGAGAATACCGAAACGGTGTCTTGATCAGCACCACCCGAAAGGAACTACACATTCGAGTGGGAGATTGTACACCCCTCAATGCCCAACTCTCCCCCCGTACCACTACCTGTGAGGGATTCACCGTGAGTTTCAGCAATGAGGTTAACAATCCTTCGAATGCAGAGTTTGTTTGGTCCTTCGGTCAGCCTCAACTGGGCAATGGCGACACTTCTTATCTGCCCGCGCCCACCCACACCTATACCGATACGGGCACCTACATCGCCAAATTGAGAATCTCGCTGCCGGGCGGACTCTGTGCCGATACCGCCAACGTAGTGATCCGCGTGTATCCGGGCTTCTTCCCGGGTTTTCTCGTGAACGGAAGTTGTTACACCACCCCTTATCAATTCACCGACACGACCCGTACCAATTATGGAGTGGTCGATAGCTGGTCTTGGAATTTTGGAGACGTCAGCACCTTGGCCGATACGTCGCGAAATCAAAATCCGCAGTGGACCTTCAATGCACCCGGACCAAAAACCGCCACCCTCATTGTCACCAATTCAAAAGGATGTAAAGACACGGCCCAGGTGAATTTTGTGGTGCTGGACAAACCCATCCTCAATCTGCCATTCCGAGATACCCTGATCTGCGTGCCGGATACGATTCAATTGCAAGCCAACGGATCTGGCACCTTCAATTGGCAACCCAACACCAATATCCTCAATCCCAATACGCCGAATCCAAGAGTATATCCATCCGCCACCACCTGGTATTACGTAAACCTGACGGAGAATGGATGTACCAACCTTGACTCGATACGCGTGCGGGTCACCCAAGGCGTGCAACTCTCCATTAGTGCCGATACCACCATCTGCCGGGGAGACGCCATACAACTGCAAGCCAGCGGAAATGCCACGGCGTATAATTGGTCGCCCCCGATCGACCTCAGCAATCCGAGCATTGCCAATCCGATCGCCACCCCCCTGGCTCCCAATATCACGTATCAAGTAACGGGCAGCATCGGTACCTGTCGCGATATCCGTACGGTAAGCATTCGCACGATTCCCTATCCGCAAGCCAATGCCGGAAACGATCTGACACTTTGTTTCAATACGTCGGGGCAATTGCAAGCGCAGATCACGGGCAACCGATTTCAATGGAGCCCCACCGCCTACCTGAACAACCCCAATATCCTGAACCCCTTGGCCACCCCGCCTCGTACTACGATGTACAAATTGTTCGTGTACGATAATCTGGGCTGCCCCAAACCCGGTATCGATTCGGTGTTGGTGACGGTGCAACCCCGGATCCGTGCAAATGCCGGGCGAGATACGGTCGTGATCATCGGCCAACCCCTTCAACTGAACGGCAGCGGTGGCGTGAGCTATACCTGGTCGCCTGCGATCGGACTCAACAGCACCATCATCCCCAACCCGATTGGCATCTATGGACCCGGTATCGATAGCGTACGGTATAAACTCGTCGTACGGGATGCAGCCGGCTGCGCCGATTCGTCGTACATGACGGTACGCGTGTATCGAACCCCCGTGAGCATTTTTGTTCCCACTGCGTTTACGCCCAATGGCGACGGACTCAATGACCTCGCTCGGCCCATCTGTGTGGGCATCCGAAAGATCCACTATTTCACCATCTATAACCGCTGGGGTGAAATGGTATTTACCACCAACCAAGACCGACACGGATGGAATGGCATTCATAAAGGTCAGCCGCAAGGCTCGGCCGTATTCGTTTGGGTAGTGAGTGCAGAGGACTACGACGGAAAACCTTATTTTGGCAAAGGAACCGTAACCTTGATCCGATAATTTCAATTATGGCCAGAACCATCTTCATCACCGGCGCCAGCTCCGGATTTGGCAAAGCCTGTGCCGAAAAATTTGCCGCCGCAGGCGACCGTCTGATCTTATTAGCCCGCCGAAAAGATCGGTTGCAAACCCTGGCCGATGCCTTGAAGAAAAATTATCAAACCGAAAGCCTGATCCTTGCGGCCGATGTGCGCGATCAATCCGCGATCACCCAACTGATCGAGGAGTTGCCCACCGAATGGAGTCAGATCGAGGTGCTCATCAACAATGCCGGCTTGGCCCTGGGCCGCGACTTTTTTGAGGAAGCCAATCTCAGCGATTGGAACACTATGATCGACACCAACGTAAAAGGACTGCTCTATGTGGCGCAGGCTGTGGCCAAGAAAATGTCGGTCCAAAAACACGGACACATCCTGAACATCGGCTCGATCGCGGGCAAAGAGGTTTATGAAAAAGGAAATGTGTACTGTGCCACCAAATTTGCCGTGGATGCCATCAGCAAAGCCATGCGGATCGATCTGCTGCGCCACGGCATCAAGGTAACTGCCATCCACCCTGGTGCAGCCGAAACGGAATTCTCGCTCGTGCGCTTCAAAGGCGATGCCGAAACGGCCAAACAAGTTTATAATGGTTTCAGTCCCCTTACGGGAGAAGATGTTGCAGCCGTGGCATTCTATTGCGCCGGTTTACCCGCCCATGTCTGCATCAACGACCTCACACTCACTTGTACCCAACAGGGTTCCTCGATACACTTTCAAAAGGACTGATTTTCGAAACTTCCCCTCGTAGTTTTCCGATTTAAATATCTTTTTCTGCTGATTTTCCCTCCTTTGTTTGGAATAGGCATGGGCAGGATCCTATTTTTAAATCAATCCTACCCTACCCTATGAAATTGAAACTCCTGACCGTCACGCTGATCTTGTCGCTGACCGTTCCGGCAATGGCACAAGTCGGCTCCAACCCTCAGATCCGTTCGCAAGCAGACAGCCTGAAAAATCTCTATGCCCACGATGGCTTTCAGCTGCTCAAAGAAACGCCCCTGCAAATGGAAAGTGAATACGAGATTCCCATCGTACTGCCGCTGACCCGGGGAACCTTTTATCAATTTGTCTTTATTGGCGAACAAACTTCGCGCCTCTACGAAGTACGTATGTACGACTGGCAGGAAAAACAAGTTGCTTTTCTTCAGAAACGATGGGGAGACGTGGATGGAAACGTGATCGCCTTTTCCTATATCCCCAAATCATCCGAGTACCACCTGGTGCGACCGGTACAGGTCAACAAACAGCAAAAACGAAACCTGAACGGGTATGTGATGCTGTTCAAGAAATCGGCCGATGTTTCGGCGTCGATCCGGACAAAATAAATTTTACTGTGCCAATGAGATACGCACTTGCACCCCGCCCCGGGTGTTGGTGATGGGGAAGGCACTGCTGATCTTGGGTATGTTCCGGTTTTGCTCGAAGTAGAGCTTGAGGTTGATACGATTATTCAATACATAATCGATCGAGGGCGCCAGGCGGATCACCCGCTGGCCGCCGGTTCCAAAAGAAGTTCCCTGATCCAACTTGCTATTCGAGGTGGCATCGTCGCGCAAACTGAAATCCATCCGGATCGTTACGTCGTTGTCGAGCTTCATGCCGTTCTTGCCGATCTTGAGATTTTGGAAGAAGGGCAATCCTTTTTTACGCCAGTTGAAGGCGAATGTGTACTCCGTGCTCTGATTCTCGGCTAGCTGATAATCGATCAAACTCAAACTGAGTTGCCGGCTCTTGCGCCATTCGAACCGGGTGGTGATCTGGTTGGTAAAGGTCATATCCAACTCGATCAGCGGTTCAAACGCTTCTTGGATCGTGATGTTGGGCACCAGGAAATAAGGCACGAAGTTGCCGGTGAGTGTATCGCGGAAATACGGGAAGCCTACACGCAACGGATCGGTGAACAGCAGCGCGGTATTGAAGCTGTTCATACTCAAGGAACTTCTGTATCCGTGTCGGATTGAAAAATTCGTGAAGATCTTATCCAATCCGGGTAGTCTCGACAACCCGTTATAGGTCAACTTCCAGTTGGGCAACGGCAACAGACCGGCAAAAGGATTGGAGCGAAGGGAAGGATTGCTATTCTGAACGGATTTCACGCGCAACGGGTCTTTGTCGGTATACGCCGCCAGAAAGGCCGGGATCACCACATCCTGTGCATAGCGGCCGTAGCCTTTGAAATAGCCATCGGCATCGGTTCCGGATTGATAGGGATTGACGGAAGCGAGCTTGCCGGAGATGAGGCGGCGGTTAGACTCAAACTGTTTGAAGGTTTGGGAGACCTGATTCGGATCAAACGGTTCGAACAGGGTCTGGAAGGAGATATAACTGATGTTAAAGGAGCCCATTGCATAGGGATTGAGCCGTGCCAGTCCGGCAAAACCCGTGGTGTCTTTGTATAACTCCGAATACTGTTTGTCAAAGGTCTTGTCGAGATTCAGATCGATGTTGAAGTCGCGCAACGGGGTAACCTGAGCCGTCAGGTTCAATCGCTGGTTGTATCGCTGTTGGATCATGGCACTGACCAGCGAGTCGCGCGAGAGCAATCCCTTCGCTCCGAAACGATTGATCCAACTGGTATCGGGCTGATAGCCGAATAGGTAAGCAAAGCCGGGTTGCCCGCTTCGGATGTTCGATCCGAACAGCACCGTGCTGTCCATATAGCCCGGAAGAGAAGTACCAAAATCTTCCGTGTATTGAATGCCCACCCGCTTGAGGGAGGTAGCCAGTTTGGCAATGAATTTGGGAACGGCACCGACCTCGGGCAACGGCTTCATTGCCGGCGGAATGCGAGGTTTTTTGATCTTGCGTTTTTTTATGCGAACGATCTTTCCTTTTTTATTGCGGATGGTATCGTAGCGGAATTTCGGTCCATCGTCGGATGATCCCATCTCTGAATTAGTCTGTGGCCGTCCACCCGATTTATCGGCCTTGTCGCGATTGGACCTTCCGCCGCCCGACTTATCGCCTTTCTTATCCTGACTGCCGGTGGGATCAAGATCTGCCTCGTTCGATTGTTCGCCGGAACCGGCGTAAACCGCCCGCAGGAAACGCGACTTGTTGTACAGGTCCTCGAACTTCAACTCACCATTCAGGGTACGGGTCTGGGTGTTGCTGAGCGTGTTGCCAAGGGGCTTGGCCAGCAACGAGGCGGTTATCCAGTTGTACTTGGTATTGTAGCTGGCCCGCAACGAGGTCCAACTTAGCAGCGGGATCTTATTGGTAGGAACATTGTAATTCAGCGTCACGTCCTGTGCGTAATTAGTGTTACGCCCGCCTTTGAAAAAGTTCGAACGAACCGAATCTTTTTTGGCATCCGTATCAATGCGCCCGGCTGGTTCGTCGATGCGGGCATTGTTGGTGGCATTGAAATCGATGGAAATGGACCGAGTCAGGTTCCACTGAAGAATATAAAACCGATCGAAGGTGAAAAATTTATTGTAGGTCTCCGGTACCCGGTACGGGCCGCCTCCGACGTTACGGGGACGAGTTGCTCCAAACTGACGGAACACATCCGCCCGGATGCTGATTTGGGACGGAGCGTAATTGAAATTGAAATCCTTCAACCAGGCCAACCAGGGGGAATTCGATTTGATCCATTTCTTGAACGGCTCTACGGGCTGCACCTGCGGGGCATAGCTGTATCCGATGGCACCGCGGGTCCGACGCATCTCATCTCGCTCGATCAACGGATTGTGGCTAATGGTTTGGATATAGGAGTAATTCAGATCGAAATTAGTGAGCGACCAGAGCTTGGGTTTCTTATCCCCTACCCGAAGTTTCTTGACATTGGTAAAATTCAAGGTCTTGATGGTGGTGATATCTTGCGCATCGTTTCGAATGGAATCGCGCTTATCCGCCTCCGCCAACCGCAACTTGTCTTTCAGGATAAGGTCGAGGTCGTACGGATCGTACTCGGGCGTACTGCTGCGGTGACTGATGGCCGCATACATGGGTAATTGAAGTCCCACTTGCTTGGGCAACAACTTGCCCAACTCCAGATTCAGGGAAGCGTCTAGCGTATAAACATCCTCCCGGCTGCGCTCATTCACGCGTTGCTCCAAGGTCCCAAATCCGCGCGAGCGCGCCGTGCCGGACAACGAAAGTGTACCCAGATCGGCCAACCGGATATCCGTTCGGGCCAAGGCCGACCATCCGCCTTTCTCATCCAATTGTTGCAAGCGAAGCTCATTGAACCATACCTCCGTACACATCGCCTCCTGTGTGGTATTTTCAACGCCCAAAAGCATGCCTCGCACCTCACCCAAGTTCGGATTCCCGACGATCGCATACGAGCGGCCATTGGGCAGTGTTTCCTTGTAATACCGAGAGGGAGAGACGCCTAGTTTATTTCGCCTTGTTTTGAGATCGGTCAGCTCCGCCAAATCAAAATCCAAATTATTGTCGGCCGGCCAGATCCTCAAACTATCCCGTTCACCAAAAGGCGTGATCTTGAGCGGGATCTTCACTTCATAATAGTTACCGGAAAAATCATTACCGATCCGCACCACGGCGTTCAGATCCCCGAATTGGATCGGCTGGGCCCCTTGCACATCTTCGGCATGAATGAACATGGAAAGACGCGCGTACTGTCGCATGTCGATGTTCATGTTCTTGAAAATACCGCGCGACTCGTACATGGGCAAGCCGCAAACCTGCATGCTCACCGCCTGCTCATTCAAAAACAGCGCTACGTTGTTGTTGCTCAGCTGCTGCTGCCGTTCAATGCCCGGCGGTATCCGGTATACAATGGGTTGGCGCTGATCATTCTCCTCCACGTTCACCGCAAGCACATTTACATTCACCGGATCCGGCAAGGGGATGGGTACAAAGTTGCCGGTGGTGTCAAGGTTGTTCCGATACTTTCGCCACTGGTTACGGACCAGCTCCAATTTGCCGAAACGAAGCACGACCGAATCCTGAAAACCGGTCATGAACATTCGAATAAAACGGATCGACTTGAAATCCGGGATATTGCCCACTTTACGGGAATACTGCTCTACCGGAATCCGAAACAGATACCAGCGCTCGGTACGACTCTGTCCGTTTGCCAGCGTCACCGTAGGCGTTCTAACATCCGTAATGAAATTGGAACCCACGCTCATATTCGGCAGGATGTCTACCCGGTATTGGAAATATTCCTCTACTTCGTTCATGGTATTGTCGCGGTTCAATTCCTCTGCATCGGGATATTGCGTGAAGGCATTGACGAACTGGCTGTTGTTATTGGCGACCGGTGAGTTGCCATGGGGATTGTTGATGTTCTTGTATCGTTGCAAGATGCCGGCAACGGGCGCCTGATCAAACTGCTCATCCCGATAGGCTTTGAAATTATCGCCGGACGGATCGTTCAATGCCTGCTGGTAGATACGGGAGCCGGCACCGAAGGTTGTTTGAAGGGTATTCAAGTAGGACTGAAACTTGGTCTTCTCATTGCCATCGGTCAAGCCATCAAACCCAACATCCTGATACTGGCGATCGTCTGGAATGGTACTGAAGGCGTTGGTCACCTGCAGCGGAATCGACGGCACTTTACCCCAGACGGTGGAGCTATCTACCCGGGCATTGTTGGTGGGTGTGGGCAATCCGTTTTCGTATTGACGCTTTCCGTCCCGCAGCACATCCTCCGAGATATTACCCAGGTTAAAATATAATTGTCCGCCTAACGGATTACCCGAGTTGGCCAGATATGGATCCTGTAACCAGAACTCGATGTACTCGATGTTGCCCGTCTCAAAATCGATCTGATCGATGTTGCGCATCAGTCCGCCCCAGGATTGACGCGGATTCAACAACCGGCCATTCGCATCTACCCGAGCGTTTCGGGTCTCAAAATTATAGGGCCCGCGGTCCTTCGGATAAAAGGCCAGATCGAACGTAGTCAGCAGCCCCTCGCCAAATTGCGTGCTTCTTCGGGGGAAGATCTCTTTTTGGAGAACCTGTCGGGTTTCGGGGCGTGACAATTCATCCAAACTATTCTGCAGCGGATTGTTCGGGTTGCGTCTTTCCTGCAATACAGGCTCGATGTTGTACCAGGCCAGCTTGGCCCGGTTGTATCCGGAGCCCAGGTCGTTGCTCAGGGCAGACTCTGGGAATAAGCCATTGTTTTGTGGGATGGAGGCCAGCGTCCAACTGATCAGCGGAAAGCGCAGGTCAATACCGGCACGCGATCCTTCAAAATCATCGAGATAAACTTGTCCCGACCGATCCCTTGACCCGTCCGTATTCGTTCCGTTGATCTGACGGGCGTGACCGGGTTGCAGCACTGCTGCCTCGGCATACGAAGTGATCGAGGAAGGAGCCTTGGTCGAGTAGAAAGGAAGTTTATCGAGCAGTTTGGTCAGTCGGGGCACCTCGCTGTTATAATCCAAGTCGAACCCATACATGGTATTGCGGATTGGGTCTTCGCCATACAATTGTTTGATGAAGAAGGGACGTTCGCCCAGTCGCACCACCGTCCCGCCCAGTGTGAGTTTCTTGCTGGCCAGATAATCCAACCGCAGACCGAGGAAATTTCGTTGCTGAAAACCGAAGGCTTGGTTATTCTCGTAATTGATGTTGACGGGCACGCCCGAGCTGATGATGGCCTGGTTGATCACGCGCAGCGTACCCAGGTCGTAGTTGATCTCATAATCGACATTCTCGACCAGTACTTGTCCGCCAGCCGTCACCGTTACCGACCCGCGGGGAATATTAAAGCCCAATTGATACTCGGCTGTACCGCCATTGCCACCCATGCCACCGGTACCGCCCATACCACCGGCGCCGCCCATGCCGGAAGATTTGGAACGACCCACGATCTTGAATCGGTTGAGGTTTGCATAGGTCTGTGCGATGGCCTTGATGGTATCGTAAAGTGGGTAGTAGAGGTACTTATCGCGGACGGTTGCGTTGGGATAGACATAATCCAGGTCCCGACCAAAAGGCTCCAACACCGGAAAGATCACCCGGCTTTGCTGGGAGATCACGGTAAATCCTTCAATGAAGTCAAAGACCCCGTCGGGTTGCGGGTCGTTCTGATTATTGAGCCGATCGAGATTTACGAGGGAAATGATGGGCTGACCCTTGTACGGATCCACCACATCGCTCGGCGGCAGATAACGTTTCTCGCCTAAGCTGGGTTCTTCGTAGAGCAGATCGAGCGTGAAATCCTGACGCTCCAGTTGACCAAACCCGACCGAATACACATTCTTCATCATCAGTTTCCAGATGGGCAGGTTGGTGCGTTGGGAGGTCGCCTTCAGCAATTTCAAAAACAGGATCCGCTGTGAATTACCGGTGGTGTCTGGCGGTACATCCTGTGAAAATTCGCCTACTTGATAGACCCGTCCGTTGTACGTATACTGAAACGCTACTCCCAATACTTCATCGGGCTGTAGTGGCTGGTTCAAGGAAATGAATCCGATCTGCTTGTTGAAATAATAATCGGTGGGCTGCAGTTTGCGGGCGAAGGTTTTTTCGAAATCCTGCACCGGATCCAGTCCCAGGTTATTCAATTCATTCTGCGTCAGCGACGAGTTCCGGTAATTGGGGTTGGTGGTCAGGATCCGATACAGGTTGTTGGCATCGTTGCGGGGAAGGGCATCGCCCGAACCGGTGAGCAGCGGACTGTACGGATTGCGCTCACCCAGATCCATGAATCCCACTACATCCCGCGTATCGGTGGTGCTGCCGTTTCGGTTGGTCACCCAAACTTCCACGCGAAGGATCTGCACCCGGGAGTTCACGATGGGCAATTGCTTCATCGCAGTGTTGAAATTCTTATAGAAATATTCGCCCAGCAGGAAGTGTCGGTTCTCATCGTATTCATCTGCTTTGAGCGAAAACCGCTGTGCCGTGGTACCTCCCTGTAAGCCCAGGCTTTGCCGTTGCGATTGCTGATTGGCCAAGACGGTGGTCACGAATAATTTTCCGAATTGCAATTGGGTTTTGATCCCAAACAAGGATTGGGCACCGGGGATCAGGGTCCCCTTCGAAGCAAACGACGTATTACCGGCCTGGAATTGCCGAATGATGTCATCGTCCTTTCCCTTGAAATCCAATTTCAGTTGATTCTCGAAGTTGAAATTGGCCAAGGTGTTGTAATTGATCGGGAGCTTGAGTTTTTCACCGATCTGGGCATCCATCTGCAATTGGGAGTTCATATTGAAATCGAACCCGCCGTTGCGCCGGGCCCGCTCGGGCAGCGTGGGATTGGCGATGTTCTGTCCCTGGTAACCCGCCAGAAAATCAACATAGCCGGAAGGCTTGATCTCGATCTTCACTTTTCCGTCGGCGCCCGTACCCATGATGCGGTTGAACCAATCGTTTGACATCCGGTACTGGGGCTTGTCGAGCCGCCGGTTCATGCTAAAAAGCAGATCGGCCCGCTTGCGGAAATAATCGGCCTCGTCCTTTCGGCTCTGCCAACGACGGTATTCCTCGGCGCTAAGAGAGGTGGTCGGACGATAGGCCCGGCTCCCCACTTTTTCGCTGAGGATGTATTGGCCGCTGATCGGATCGTACTCGATCCGCCGACGCAAGTAACCGGTATCGCGAAAATCAAAGGCGTGGGATCGACGAGCTAAACTGAATGGATCCCCATAGCGATCGTACAAGGGAAAACGCAGCGAGTCGCTGCGGGTGGAATCCGAGCGAATCTGTCCAAAGGCCTCCCCGAGGAAAAAGGCCCAGAAAAAAGGCCCGATGAAAAAAATATGTGCGGTCCGAAGCTTCAAAACACAGTCAGTTGGTTCTACCGCCTCACACCCCCCGAAGTGCTTTTTTGATCAGCGCCTCCACCGAGATGTCGGGTTCTGCCTGACGTACCTTTTCAATGGCCTGAGAGGCCGTACTTCTAGGAATTCCGAGTGCGGTCAACGCCTCTAACGCATCTTGATGCAAAGTATTGTGAATCAATGGAGAAATATTTATTTCCGGCGCCCCCTTGCCCAGCTTGTCGCGCAGCTCCAAAACCAGGCGCTCTGCCGTCTTTTTTCCGATGCCCTTTACCTTCTCCAAACTCCGTACATCCCCCTGCACAATACAACGGGCCAACTCATTGGGCGGCATATACGAGAGCATCATTCGAGCCGTGGCAGCACCAATACCCGACACCCCGATGAGGTTTATAAACATCTCTTTTTCAGCGATTTCTGAAAATCCATAGAGAATATGCGCATCCTCCCGTACCACCAAATGGGTATAGACGAGGCCTTCCGATTTGCCCTGAAATCCGCTGTATGTGTTCAAGCTAATGTGTACTTCATACCCTACCCCGCCCACGTCCACAATGAGTTTGGTGGGACTAACCTCCTGGAAACGACCACGTAAAAAAGCGAACATAACGCAATATACCTACCGGGCTCGATTTAGCAATGATTGAACGTCAGCCATTTGTATGAACCCACCCCCACTGTAAATAAATTGTTTAACTTTCATTGAAACGAATGCATTATTTCTCAGTGAAAAGATTTTTGCTATTAATTACGTTTATTCTATCCAGCCTGTTGCTCCGGAGCCAGGCAATGGAAAAGCAACTGAGGGAGGTCATTCAGCTTATTGTGCCCCGCGAAGGGGGAGGCAATGGGGCTGGGGTTGCCTGGCACCCCATCCAAAAAAAATACTATTCAGCGATTGCGGGAAATACATCATACTCCTTGGGCGTGTACGATGTCAACGGCAAACTGATATCCCCCGATAAGCAAGAAACACTTTTCGATGTGCGAGGGATATGGTACAACCCAACCACCGAAAAGCTGCAGATGAATGGATACAAAGATTTTGGCTGGGCCGAATATCTTTTAAATGCACAGGGGCTACCCAGTTCTGTGCACAAATTGCATGCTGGTATGAATCAACCAGATCTTAACTCGGTAGGGGCCTACGACTATAAAGAAAACTTGGTTTATTTTCTTAACGAGGTGGGTATGGTGGAGGTCTTTGAAGCCAATACAGCCAAATATCAAAGACAGTTTAGCCTCAAGTATTTGATTGAGGAAGGGAAGGGATCCTATGAGAACGACGTATTGAACGAATACACGTTCCACGACCAATACAACACTACCTTGGTATATACAGGATTGATGGGTGCAGAGCTGGGTGTTTTAAATATTTACACCGATCGAATCGAACTCTATAGTTTGAAAACAGGTTACCTGAAAGAAAAACTATTACTCCCTAAGGGCACAGCCACTCGCAACACGCTTAATTTTTCGTTTGCCAACGGAACCTATTTTCTTTTCGATCAAGATAAGCGTATTTGGCGTGGGTATAAATGAGGAATAAGTAAGTAATTACTGGCCAGTAGTAAAAGGTAATTCTCCCCCTTCATTTTCCTATTTTTGCCCGGCTTAATTTACAGTATGTCGACACGCCTAACCGCTGCCATTACCGCCGTCGGGGCCTTTCTTCCGGAGGATAAGCTAACCAATGCCGACCTGGAAAAAATGGTGGACACCAACGATGAATGGATACGCACCCGCACCGGCATCTCCGAACGCCGCATCCTCAAGGGCGTGGGAAGAGGTACCTCTGAAATGGTGGCCCCGGCCGTCAAGCAACTCTGTGAAAAGCGGGGGATCGATCCCAAAGAGATCGATTGCCTCATCGTGGCAACGGTGACCCCCGACATGGTCTTTCCCGCCACCGCCAATATCGCCTGTGAAAAGATCGGTGCCACGAACGCATACGGGTTCGATCTCTCCGCAGCTTGCTCGGGTTTTCTGTTTGCGTTGAGTCAGGGTGCCGCTCTGATCGAGAGCGGTCGCTACAAAAAAGTAGTGGTCTGCGGTGCCGATAAAATGAGTTCCATCGTCGATTATACCGATCGTACCACCTGCGTACTGTTCGGAGATGCCGCCGCCGCCGTGTTGCTCGAACCCAACACCGAAGGTTACGGATTGATGGATAGCATTCTTCGTTCCGACGGAAGCGGCGCCAATTATCTTCGAATGAAAGCAGGCGGTGCCAAATTCCCGGCCAGCATCGAAACCGTCATGGCCAAGGAACATTATATCTATCAAGAAGGACAATCTGTTTTCAAGTTCGCCGTCAAAGGCATGGCCGATGTCAGTGCTGAATTGATGGAGAAGAATAACTTATCGGCCGATGATGTATCGTGGCTGGTGCCCCATCAGGCAAACCTTCGCATCATCGATGCCACGGCCAACCGAATGGGATTGTCGCGCGACAAAGTCATGATCAACATTCAGAAATACGGGAATACCACCGCGGCCACCATTCCGCTTTGTCTCTGGGAATGGGAAAGTCAACTGCGCCAAGGAGAAAACATCGTATTGGCTGCCTTTGGAGGCGGTTTCACTTGGGGCGCTACCTGGGTGAAATGGGCCTATAATTCTTAAAACTTGCCTTATGGAAACCAAGTTTCCGCTTACGGGTTGGAGTTCCGTTGCCATTCACGGCGGACACCAAGCCGACCCCCGTCACGCCCACCTCACGCCCATCTACGCCAGCAGCACCTATGTGTTCGATACGGCAGAACAAGGCATGAACCGGTTTACGGGTAAAGAACCCGGATACATCTACGCCCGGTTCGGAAATCCCACCATCACCGAAGCAGCCGACAAGATCGCCGCCCTCGAAACCTTTGGCTTGAACATCCCGGCCAAAGCCATTTTACATGCCTCCGGCATGGCAGCCCTGACTACCCTATTTCTTTCTAACCTGAAAGCCGGTGAGAAGATCCTCACCCATTTTTCACTCTACGGCGGAACCGAAGAACTGATTCACCGCGTACTGAAAGACCTGCAGATCGAAGCAGTGATCACCGACCTGCACGACCTGAATAACGCTGAAGCCATCCTTCAACGCGACCCGTCCATTCGGATGGTTTACCTCGAAACACCGGCCAATCCCACCCTGCAATGCATCGATCTAGAGGGGCTGATCGGCCTGGCCAAAAAATATGGGAAGAAAGTGGCTTGCGATAACACCTTTGCCACCCCTTACCTGCAACAACCCTTCGCGTTCGGAGCCGATTTCATCATGCACTCCACCACGAAATTCCTGAACGGACACGGCACCGCGATCGGCGGCGTGCTGGTGGGTACCGATGTAGAATTCATGAGCACGATCGTCACCAAAAAACATCGCTTGCTAGGCGCCAATGCCAATGGCTTCGATGCTTTCTTGCTGACACAAGGCATCAAAACACTGGAAGTGCGCATGGAACGTCATTGCCACAATGCCATGGAGGTCGCCCACTTTTTAGACGCCCACCCGGCGGTAGCAAAAGTGAATTATACCGGACTGGCACATCACCCCGACCAAGCCATTGCCCACAAACAAATGCGACATCCCGGTGCCATGATGAGTTTCGAATTGAAAAAAGGCATGAGCGGCGGTATGGAATTCCTGAACCGCTTACAGATGTGCGTCCGGGCCGTTTCGCTCGGCACCTGCGATACGTTACTAAGTCACCCTGCCTCCACGACCCATTTTGGCGTGCCCAAAGAAGAGAGAGAGAAATATGGGATCACCGACGGACTGATCCGCCTGAGCGTAGGCATGGAAAGCATACAGGATATTTTACATGACCTCGATCAGGCCCTATCCACACAATAAAGCCACATGCTGATCCGTCGTGCCGTCAAAGAAGATTGCCCTCGCTTGCTGGAACTGATCCGCGAACTGGCCCTCTATGAACGGGCTCCGGAGGAAGTAACCGTCACCCCGGAGCATTTTACCGAAAGTGGATTTGGAGAGAAGCCGGTCTGGTGGGCCTTCGTGGCCGAAGAAAATGGATTCATCCACGGATTTGCCCTGTACTACATCCGATATTCTACCTGGAAAGGTCAGGCCATGTATCTCGAAGACATCATCGTTACGGAAAAAAGCCGCGGAAAAGGCATTGGAAAATTATTGTTCGATCGACTCATCGAGGAGGCGAGGGACAAACATTTCAAACGCATCATCTGGCAAGTACTGGAGTGGAACGAGCCCGCGATCAACTTCTACAAAAAATACAATGCTGCGTTCGATCCGGAATGGCTGAATGGGTCGATCGATCTGTGAATCAGCTTACGCCATCCACGACCATCTCCTTGTTGATCTTTTGAACGAGTCCCTGTAATACTTTACCCGGACCAGCCTCCGTAAATCGAGTGGCCCCATCGCCGATCATAGCTTGAACGGATTGGGTCCATTTCACCGGACCGGTCAACTGACGGATCAAATTTTGTTTGATCTCAGAAGGCTCGATCACGGCTTTGGCAACGATATTTTGATAAACCGGGCAGACCGGTGAATAAAAGGTCGATTTTTCGATCGCACCGATCAACTCCTCTTCCGCCACCTTCATGAGCGGCGAATGGAAAGCCCCGCCCACAGGCAGCAGCAATGCGCGCTTGGCACCAGCCTCCTTCAGCGCAGCACAGGCCTTCTCTACACCGGAGGGAGAACCGCTGATCACGAGCTGACCGGGACAATTATAATTCGCTGCCACCACAACATCGTCAATGGCCGCACAAACCTCTTCTACTTTCTCATCGGCCAGTCCCAACACTGCCGCCATGGTACCGGGTTGCTGGTCACAGGCCTTTTGCATCGCACGGGCACGGGCCGCCACCAAGTTCAAACCGTCCTCAAAACTCAATACCCCATTGGCGACCAAGGCCGTGAATTCACCGAGGGAATGACCGGCTACCATATCCGGCTTCGCTCCATCGATGGAACGAAACGCGATGATCGAGTGCAGAAAAATCGCGGGCTGCGTAACGTTGGTCTGTTTGAGTTGTTCTTCGGTACCCTCAAACATGATATCCGAGATCCGAAAACCCAGGATCTCATTGGCTTGTTCGATGATCTTCTTAGCGAAAGCGCTGTTGGCATAGTGATCCTTCGCCATGCCGGGGAACTGAGAGCCTTGTCCCGGAAATACAAATGCGTGCTTCATAAAAGTTTATCGTGCGGTTGTTAACTGAGTTTTGAGGCAATGAGTTTCAAGAATTCACTGCGGGTGGAGTTCTTTTGAAATTCCCCGTCAAAAGCAGAGGTGGTAGTCACCGAATTCTGCTTTTGCACCCCCCGCATCATCATACAAAGATGCTTCGCTTCGATCACCACGGCCACGCCGAGTGGATTCAAGGTATCCTTGATGGCGTCGCGGATCTGCATGGTCAACCTTTCCTGTACTTGCATCCGACGAGAATACACATCCACCACCCGAGCGATCTTGCTCAGTCCGGTGATCCAGCCATTGGGAATGTAGGCCACATGGGCTTTCCCGAAAAAAGGAAGCATGTGATGCTCGCACATACTATACACCTCAATGTCCTTGACCACGATCATCTCACTCACATCCTCGTGAAACTTCGCGGAGTTCAGGATGTCGTGGGCATTGAGCTGATATCCCTGCGTCATGTACTGCATGGCTTTGGCGACGCGCTCGGGTGTTTTGAGCAATCCCTCACGTTCAGGGTCCTCGCCCAACTGAGCGATGGCCTCTTTGTAATTTTTAACCAGCAAGTTGGTACAATGCTCGTCGTATTGTTCGATTTTTTTGTAGGCCATGGTAGCTATTGTTTTTAAGCGGGATATTCAACAAAATTTCGGGGAGTCTCGTATAGCCGGATCTGCAGGTGGAGGCGGTCCGACAAATGCGGTCGAAGCAGATCGTGGATCACCACGGCGATATTTTCGGCCGTAGGGTTCAATTGGGCAAATTCTTTTGTATCGAGGTTCAGGTTTCGGTGATCGAATCGCTCAATCACTTGCTGCTGGATCAGGTCGCTCAACACTTTCAGGTCGATCACATAGCCTGTTTCCGGATCGATCTCACCCGTCACCTTCACGATCAACTCGTAGTTATGTCCGTGGTAGTTGGGCAGGGCACATTTGCCAAAGATGCGGGCATTGGTTGCCTCATCCCAATCGGAACGAAACAACCGATGGGCAGCATTGAAATGTTCTTTTCGATAAACAGCAACGCGGGTTGACATACTCAATTTTTTATTCGCCGTAATACTCGACGTAGATCCGAGGCGTTTCGATCAGTTTCAAACAGTGCAAGGCTACCTGAGCCGGCAGGGCCGGCTCCAATTCCTTCCAGATCGCGATCACAAAATTCTCGATCGAACAAATCTTGCCTTGCATGAACGGTACATCGAGGTTGAGGTTTTGATGATCGACCTTGTCCACGATTCGCGCTCGCACGATAGCACTCAGTTTCTTGGCATCAAAGATGAAACCGGTCTCCGGATCGGGCTGCCCTTTGATGGTCACGAACAACTCGAAATTGTGCCCGTGCCAGTTGGCATTCGCACATTTCCCAAAAACCGCATCGTTCTGCTCCTCAGACCAATCGGGGTTGTATAAACGATGGGCGGCATTGAAATGCTCCACCCGGGTTAAGTAAACCATGCTTTACTTTTAGTCTCCAGCCGCAGCATTGGGCGCAACCGAAGGACCGCAAAGGTACGCATATTCCACCCCATTTCGGATCCCCCTCTAAATGAGTAACTTGCCCCTCTGCATGAGCCGAAAGCCAACCAAACGACTGTTGATCGTGGCCGCTACCCCGCTGGAGATCGCCCCGTTTCTGAAAAAATGGAAGAGTGACTCCATCGCTCCTAAACGTTGGGAAGTAGATGTGTTGATTTCGGGCATCGGACTCACCGCCACCACCTACTCGCTGCTCAAACAGATACACCTCTTTAAGCCGGATCAGATCATCCAAGCCGGCGTGGGCGGTTGCTTTGATGAAAACATTCCCTTGGGGGAAGTCGTAGTAGTCAAACAAGAAGCTATTGCCGATCAGAGTGTGATCGAACTCGATCAATTAAAGACCTTATTTGATCTGCAGCTGGTACCCCAAGATCAATTCCCCTTCCGGAAGGGATGGCTGATCAACCGCTCGCCCCTGCTCACAGGCATCCGCTTGAAAAAAGTACGCGGCGTATCGGTCAATGAGATCACGACCGACAAAAAAAAGAAAGCCTTCTACGAAAAACATTTTCATCCCATAGTGGAATCCATGGAAGGCGCCGCCCTGCACTATGTGGCTCTTCGCGAAAACATCCCCTTCCTCCAACTCCGCAGTTTCAGCAATTACATCGCCGAACGAAATAAAAAAAGATGGAATATGAACACGGCCATCGAAAACCTGAACCGCGAACTTCTCCGAATCGTTGAATCGCTATGAGCTACTCCCTCGGCTTCTCCCCCTGCCCCAACGATACCTTCCTTTTCGATGCCTGGGTGAATAAAAA